>NC_007517.1:2920833-3242500 GCF_000012925.1 Geobacter metallireducens GS-15
CGGAGCGGGCTCGCGGTGGGCTTCGATCTCTCCCTCACCTTCATCCGGGCGGCGCGGCAACTTGCCCGGGAGAGACAGATCCGTTTCTCCCTTCCCCGGGAGGGGAACCTGCGGGATGAATTCCGCCTTACCCTCCCCGATTGCTGGCGGACCGACGAAGTGGAGTTCGTCGTGGCCGACGCCCTGGCCATCCCCTTCGCCCGGGAGACCTTCGACCGGACCGCCTCCCTGAACCTCATCGACCGGGTCTCCTACCCCCTGGCCCACCTCTACGAGATGAACCGGGTCGCCCGACTGTCTGGTGCATCGTTCCTCTTGTCCGATCCCTTTTCCTGGTCCACGGCCAACGCGCCGGAAGAGAAATGGCTTGGGGGAACCGAGTCGGGCCCCTACTCGGGGCGGGGAATGGACAACGTCAAGGCAATCCTGGGGGGGAAGGAGGCGATCATCGCCCCCCCCTGGACCGTCGCCCGGGAGGGGAGCGTCTGGTGGAAGATCCGCTCCCACCGCAACCACTTCGAGCTGATCAGGAGCGAGTTCCTGGTGGCGGAGCGGTAATAAGACATCAAATAACACGGAGAAACGGAGAGCACGGAGTAAAACCCTTTCAAGCCAATCCCGTTGAAAGCAATGTTCTCGCCTCTGTAGCATTTCAATCTATTTTATTTTCTCCGTGTTCTCCGTCTCTCCGTGTTATTCAACTGACTTTTTAATAGAAAGGGGGAAGCCGCCAGCGCAGCTTCCCCCTCTTTCGTTTCCGTGACAGCAGTGCAGGTCAGCGGGGCTGACGGCGCTGCTGGCCGGTGCGCTGGCCACCGGTTCCGGCGGTGCGGGCTGGATTTGCCTTCGCAGCTTGGGGCTGGGAACGCCTCCCCTCGGCGGGTTTGGCGCTTCCCGGCTGATGGGATGCACCTTGACGGGCTCCCCCCTTCTTCGCCTCCGTGGGACGGCGGGACGGCATGGGCTGCCGGGGGGGACGAGCGAACTCGGTGTCCTTTTTCGGTGCCGGCACGCTGTAGTCGAAGCCGGCCATGGTGCGGCGCTCTAGGGAGGTGTTGAGCTTACGCTCGATAGTGCGGACCATGGCCGTATCTTCGCTCGTCACCATGGTGAAGGCGTCGCCGCTGCGGGCGGCCCGGCCCGTGCGGCCTATGCGGTGGATGTACGCCTCGGCGGTGTCGGGGATGTCGTAGTTGATGACGTGGGACACCTGGGAGACATCAATCCCCCGGGCGGCGATATCGGTGGCCACGAGGATTTGGAAGGTGCCGTCCCGGAACCCGTCCAGTGCCGCCTGGCGCCGGTTCTGGGAGAGGTTCCCCTGGAGGGACGCGGCCTTGTAGCCGGCCTTCTCCATTTGCTCACCCAGCCGCTTGGCCCGGTGCTTGGTGCGGGTGAAGATGAGGACCGACTCGGTGTCGGTGTGACGCAACAGCTCCAGCAGGAGCGGCGTCTTCAGGTGCTGCTCCACCGGGTAGAGGGCATGGGTGACGGTGACCGCCGGGGCCACGGTCCCCACCTGCACCGTGACCGGGTCCCGCAGGATCTCCTGGGCCAAGACCCTGATGTCGATGGGCATGGTGGCCGAGAAGAGGAGGGTCTGGCGCTTGGGGGGAAGCTGCTTCAGGATCCGGCGAAGGTCAGGGAGAAAGCCCATGTCGAACATCTGGTCCGCCTCGTCCAGGACGAGCACCTCCAGGTGCGAGAGGTCGATGGTCCCCTGGGCCATGTGGTCCAGGAGCCGCCCCGGGCAAGCCACGACGATCTCCGCGCCCGCCTTGAGCTTCTGAATCTGGGGGTTGACGTTAACGCCGCCGTAGACGGTGACACTCCGCAGCCGGGTCTGGCGCCCCAGGGTGACGAAGCTGTCATTGATCTGCTCGGCCAGCTCCCGGGTGGGGGCAATGACCAGGGCCCGGACGCGCCCCCGCTCTCCCTGGGCGAGCCGATGCAGGATCGGCAGCGCAAAGGCTGCGGTCTTGCCCGTGCCGGTCTGGGCGAGCCCCATGACGTCGCGCCCCTCCATGACAGTCGGTATCGCCTGGGCCTGGATCGGCGTAGGGGTCGTGTACCCCGCCGCCGTGACACCGGCCATAACCTGGGGGTGGAGGTTGAACTCCTTGAATTCCATTGATTCCTTCTTTCTGCGTTCCTCGAAGCAAAAAAGCCCTGGTAAATTCCAGGGCTTACGATTGTCGCGGTATCCGGGAACAGCTGATGGTAATGGCAAGACCGTAGCAGTTTTGGACGAAATCTGTCAAGGGATTATGCCGCACATCCCCCTCTACGTTTGCATTTCCAGTCAATCACTGTACCCTTGGAATCAGTACCGCGGCCATCAACTCCCCTGGCAGGTGAATCCCCATGAACGGCAGAACCTACAAGCTCGTTACCGGCATCATCTCTCTTTTCATCGCCCTCTTCCTGGCATGGCGGATCGGCCTCTGGCTGGAGCCCGAACCGAAGCAGAAAAACCCGGCGCCGGTGGTGCCGTCCCCCGCCGCCAAGGAGCCCCCCTTTGTGACGGGAACAGTGCGGAAAGATCTCAACTTCGAGGTGCGGAACGTCAGGTTCGGCAACAGGGGGAAAACCGTGGAGGGAATCGGAATCGTCACCTTCGACAGCGATCGGTCGGACCTGAAGGCAGCGGCGGTGGCGATGCTGAAGAAGCTGAAGGAGAAAGTCCCGGCAGCGGAGAGAATCGTCCTGACCCTGAAACCCTCGGTGGACTGCCCCGTTTGTGCCATGGCCGAGGTTACCTGGGACCGGGGGAAGGTGGATATGCGCTACGGCATCCCCTCCCTGGAGCAGATGGAGGAGGCCAACACCCTCATCGGCACCAAGGATAAAAAGGGTGAAACGGTGGACCGCCCCCGCCTCTACCTCCCCGACAGGGAGACCTTCGCCGCGGGGCTTGCCATCACCCAGGCCATCGATGCAGCCCGGAAGAAAAACCCCTCACTCGGTGACGACCAGCTCCTGGAGCAGGCGGCCGCGGCCACGGGGCTCAACTACGCAGTTGCCCGGCGCAGCAGAGATTTCATGGCCGCCTACTACACAGCCACCGAATATGGAGAAGAGACCTTCACCCTCTCTCTTCCGTAGGGGCTGCGACTTTTACGCCATCTCGCCGCCGTCCTGGGATTAACGTGATTTCCCGTCAGAGGCCGGTCAACTCCTCCACCTTCAACTCCAAGTCGTCGCCGTTCACCCGGACGATCTTCCCCCCCTCATCCTCGCTTCGCACAAGGCCATCCTCCACCCACGAGAGAATCCGCGCCGAGGGAACGCCGAATTTCGCTGCCGCCTCATCGAGGGTATACCAGATTTTATCCATGGACATGACATTGCCTCCTTCCCGGGAACCTGCTTCCAGTATACCACCCCATACCGCAACCGTCTCCGGGACCACCGAACTTGACGGGGCAGGAACTCCGTGGTTATCTTGCTGCATACGGTATCGAAAGGAGCCCCATCAATGCCGGTCTACGAATTCTACTGCGCCGACTGCCACACCATCTTCAACTTCCTCTCCCGCCGGGTGGATACGGAGAAGCGCCCCGACTGCCCCCGGTGCGGCCGTCACGAACTGCAACGCCAGGTATCCCGCTTCGCCTTCTCCAAGGGGAGAACAGAAGAACCGCTGGAAGGGATGCCCGATCTGGACGAGGAAAAGCTGGAGCGGGCCATGATGGGGCTGGCCGGAGAGATGGAGGGGATGGACGAGAACGACCCCCGGCAGATGGCCCGCTTCATGCGCAAACTCCAGGATGCCACGGGGATGAATCTGGGATCGGGATTCGAGGAGGCCATGCGACGGCTGGAGGCAGGCGAAGACCCGGAAAAGATCGAGGCGGAGATGGGTGACCTCCTCGACGCCGACAATCCCTTTGCCAAAGAGGGGATTCGGGGGATAAAAAAGAGGCTCGCCCCCCCGGCCCACGACGATACGCTTTATACCATGTAATTGCGGCTATCAGGGGAGTTTCGCCCGCTCATACTGGGGAGGCCACGGAACGTTGACCCCGAGGGAACGGGCGGCGTGGAGGGGCCAGTAGGGATCCCTGAGCATCTCCCGGGCCAGGAGTACCGCGTCGGCGAGCCCCGTGGCCACGATCTGCTCCGCCTGGGCCGGGTCGGTAATGAAACCGACGGTCCCCGTGGGGATTCCGGCCTCGCGCCGGATGGCAGTGGCAAAGGGGGTCTGGTACCCCGATCCGAAGGGGATGACCGCGTCGGGAGTGAGGAAGCCGGCCGAGCAGTCGACGAGGTCGACGCCAGCCTCCCTCAGCTTTCGGGCAAGGACCACCGATTGATCCAGGTCCCATCCACCCTCGACCCAGTCGGTGGCGGATATCCGGACAAAGAGGGGGAGATCGGCGGGCCACACCTCCCGCACCGCCCGGGTCACCCGAAGGGGGAGACGGATCCGGTTCTCCAGGCTGCCGCCGAAGTCGTCCGTCCGTCGGTTCGAGAGGGGGGAGAGGAACTCGTGGAGAAGATAGCCGTGGGCCATGTGAATTTCCACCACCTGGAAACCGGCGGCCAACGCCCGTTGGGCCCCATCCCGGAACTGGCTGACCACATCGTCCATCTCCTCCACCGTCAGCTCCCGGGGAACGGGATAATCGGCCGCGAAGGGGCGGGGGCTCGGCGCCACCGGCTGCCACCCCCGGGCCTCTGGCCCCAAGGGGAGCCCGCCGCGCCAGGGGAGATCGGTGGAGGCCTTGCGGCCCGCATGGGCCAGTTGGATTCCGGGAACCGCCCCCTGCTCGGCGATGAAGCGGGTGATAGGGGCGAACCCCTCCCCATGCCGGTCGTCCCAGATGCCGCTGTCGTCGGGGCTGATGCGCCCCTCGGGACTCACCGCCGTCGCCTCCACCATCACGAGACCCGCTCCCCCCACGGCCCGGCTCCCCAAGTGGACCAGATGCCAGTCGGTAGGCATCCCGTCAAGGCTCGAATACTGGCACATGGGGGAGACGAAGATGCGGTTGCGGAAGGTGACCGACCGCAGGGTAAAGGGAGTGAAAAGGGCACTCATGGGGATCTCCTCCGTTCGTGGTGTTCAGGAAGAGTGTATCAGACGGAAGGGGGGAGTAAAGGAATGGAAGACGGGACAGACGGCTAGCGACGGCGACGGTGGAGCACTCCGTAGACCGCCAGGTTCAGGGCCGCCACCAGAAGCCCCACGGCTATCTGCCACCCCCGCGTGAGCCCAGGCGGGTAGATGAGCGGGACTATATAGTGCTCGATGAAGCTCTCCGTGTAGCCCGTCTCCCCGGCCAGGCGCCGGAAGCGGACCTCCAGGTAGGTCAGGGGGCAGACCTTGCCGCTCAGCTCGATCATGGCTCCCCATATGGCCGCCGGAACATGGAGCCATGCCAGCCGCGGCCACCGGAGCACCACAAGCCCGCCCAGCACCACGAAGAGCACGAACAGGCCGTGGACGAGCACCACCGCATCGGCAAGGAGCGAATACCCCATCACGCCTCCGGCACGCTCCCGGCTACTCCAGCACCTTCACCTCTTCCACGAAGTATTCCGTTTCCGCGAAGATCGTCGAGGGAACCCACTTGTGCTGCCCGTAGTGGAGAACGACCTTTTTCCCTACGGCAGCATTGATCTGTTGGGCGATGGCGTCATCCCTCACGCTGAACGCGAACTTCTCCGGGATTGCGCCGGGCACTGGAAGCATCTGCAGCTCACCCTCCCAGGTCTTGAACACCCATCCCTTTTTCGAGAACTTCTGCACGTATCCGGCGCGCTCCCCCGTGGAATAGGTCCAGGTGAGAGAAAACCATGTGTATCCGGCAATCGCCACCAGCACCAGCACCACTATTCCGGCTATCCCGCCGAATACTTTACCCTTTGTGATTGGCATACCATTCCCCCTTTTATCAAATTCTAATTTCGAAACAACCTACAACACCCCTCCCCTTCACTTCAAGGGAGAAATCACTCTCGTGTCCGCTTTACTTCCCCTTCCGATCCCCGCTCCCGCAGGAACTCCCCAAGTATCCGCCCCGTGTGGGAAACGCCGCCCATACGGGCCACCTCCTCCGGCGTTCCCTGGGCAACAACCATCCCGCCGCCGTCCCCCCCCTCGGGCCCCAGGTCCATGAGCCAGTCGGCCTCGGCGATGACGTCCAGGTTGTGCTCGATGACGACCACCGAATTCCCCGCCGCCACCAGCCGGTGGAGGACCCGGACCAGTTTCTCCACGTCGGCCATGTGGAGGCCGATGGTGGGCTCGTCCAGGATATAGAGGGAGTGGGGTGCGTTTCGCGGCACCCGGAGCGCGTCCTTCACCGGCTTCGCCTTGGCCAGCTCGGTGACGAGCTTGATCCGCTGGGCCTCGCCTCCGGAAAGGGTGGGGCTCTGCTGCCCCAGGGTCAGATACCCCAGTCCCACGTCCTGCAGCAGCTGAAGCGGGTGGAGGATGGCCCGGTGGGCGGCGAAGAACCCGACCGCCTCGTCCACGCTCATGGCCAGGAGGTCGCCGATGGATTTCCCCCGGTGGCGGACCATGAGGGTCTCGGCGTTGAAGCGCAAGCCCCCGCAGACCTCGCACGCCACCTTCACGTCGGGGAGGAAGCTCATCTCAATGGTCTTCACCCCCTGCCCCTCGCACTCGTCGCACCGCCCCCCCTTCACGTTGAAGGAGAAGCGGGAGGGGCCGTACCCCCGGAGCCGCGCCTCGGTGGTGCCGGCGTAGAGTTTCCGGATGGCGTCCCAGAACCCCACGTAGGTGGCGGGGCACGACCGGGGGGTCTTGCCGATGGGGGTCTGGTCCACCTCCAGGACGCGAGTGAGCTGCTCCCACCCTGTGATTTCCCGACACCCGGCCACGGTATGGGCTCCCTTGCCGTGGGCCAGGAGCCCCTGGATGGAGGAGTGGAGGACGTTGCGCACCAGGGTGCTCTTGCCGCTCCCCGAGACGCCGGTGACGCAGACGAGCCGCCGGAGCGGGAAGGCGACGTCGACCCCTTGCAGGTTGTGGAGGATGGCCCCCAACACCTGGATACTCGGCTCCTCCGGTGTCGGTGCGGGACGCCGCTCCACGAGGGGATGACGCAGGGGCTCCGCCAGGTAGCGGCCGGTGAGGGAGTCCGGGGCCGCCATCACCTGTTCCAGGGTTCCCTCGGCCACCACCAGACCGCCGTTGACGCCGGCGCCGGGGCCCAGGTCGATGACGTGCTCAGCCCGGCGGATGGTCTCCTCGTCATGCTCCACCACCACGATGGTGTTCCCCTTCCCCTCCAGCTTCCGCAGGGTGTCCAGGAGCATCCGGTTGTCCCGGGGGTGAAGGCCGATGGTGGGCTCATCGAGGATGTAGCAGACCCCCCGCAGGTTCGAGCCCAGCTGGGCTGCGAGCCTGATCCGCTGGGCCTCGCCACCGGAGAGGGTGGGTGCCGCCCGGTCCAGGGCGAGGTAGCCGAGCCCCACCTCGCCCAGGAAGGCGAGCCGCGTCGTGATCTCGGCCACGATATCCCGGGCGATGGCCGCCTCCCGCCCCTCCAGCCCCAGGTCGCGCACAAAGAAAGCCGCCTGGGTCACGGTAAGGGCCGTCAACTCGGCGATGTTCCGGTCCCGGAAGCGGACCGCCAGGGCCTCGGGGTTGAGGCGGGCGCCGTGGCAGGCGGAGCAGGTCCGCTCCTCACCCTCGAACCACTCGTTCCACCAGATCTCCTCGCCGGACTGCTCCGCGTCGAAGCCGGGGATCTCCAGCCCCGTGCCGAAGCAGCGGGGGCACCAGCCATGGCGGGAGTTGTAGGAGAAGAGCCGCGGGTCGGGCTCAGGAAAACTCTGGCCGCAGGAGGTGCAGGCGCGGAGCGTCGAGTAGAGCTGTTCCTCCCCCCCCGCCACCGCCACCCGCACCACCCCCTTGCCGAAGGCGAGGGCCCGGTCCAGCAGCTCCCGCAGCGCCCCCTCCCCTTTCGCCGCCACCGTGATCTCCCCCACGGGAAGGTCGATGTCATGTTCCCGGAAGCGGTCGAGCCGCGGCCACGGTTCCACGGGGGTCATGACGCCATCCACCCGGAGGCTTGTAAACCCTTTCCCGGCGGCCCACTTGGCCAAGTCGGTGTAGTACCCCTTACGGGCCGTGACCAGCGGCGCCAGGAGCGCCACCCGCTTCCCCCGGAAATCACGCAGGAGCCGGGCCACGATGGCATCCGGGGTCTGGGGGGTGATGGGGATGCTGCAGTCGGGGCAGTGCTGCACCCCGAGCTTCACGAAGAGGAGCCGGAGGAAGTGGTAGATCTCCGTCAGGGTCGCCACGGTGCTCTTGCGCCCCCCCCGGCTTGTCCGCTGCTCGATGGCCACCGTGGGGGGGATGCCGAGGACCGCGTCCACGTCGGGACGGGCCGCCGGCTGGACGAACTGGCGGGCGTAGGCGTTGAGGGATTCCAGGTAGCGCCGCTGCCCCTCGGCGAAGAGGATGTCGAAGGCGACGGTGGACTTGCCGCTCCCCGAGATGCCGGTGATGACCGTGAAGCGGTCCCGGGGGACGGCGATGGTGACGTTCTTCAGGTTGTGCTCCCGGGCGTGGACGATACGGATGGAGCGGTCCGGCACCACGGCGGGGGGCGCCTCTGCCACGGTCCGGGTCGACTCCCTCACCAGGGCGGCCAGTTCCTCCCCGTACTCCCGCAGGGCCCGACCGGTGTGGCTCTCATCGCACACCATCACCTCGTCCGGGGTGCCGGCGCAGACCAGCCGCCCGCCGCCGTCGCCCCCCTCGGGTCCCAGGTCCAGGAGCCAGTCGGCGGCGGCGATGACATCCAGGTTGTGCTCGATCACCACCAGGGAGTCGCCGGCCTCAAGGAGCCGTCGGAAGGCGGCCAGCAACCGGGCGATGTCCTCGAAGTGGAGGCCGGTGGTGGGCTCGTCGAAGAGGAAGAGGTTCCCTGACTCCACCCGCTTCCGACCTCCCACTTGGGCCAGGTGCCCGGCCAGCTTCAGGCGTTGGGCCTCGCCGCCGGAAAGGGTCGGCACCGGCTGGCCGAGGCGGAGATACCCGAGGCCGACGGCCTCCAGGGGTTCGAGACCCCGGAGCACCTCCCGGTGACCGGCAAAGAAAGACACCGCCTCGGTCACGGTCATCTCCAGCACATCAGCGATGGAGACGGGGCGCCCGTCCCCGGCCGGCACGAGTCGCACCTCCAGCACCTCGGGGCGGTAGCGGCGGCCGTCGCAGTCGGGACAGCGCAGGTAGACGTCGGAGAGGAACTGCATCTCCACATGCTCGAAGCCGTTGCCGCCGCAGGCGGGGCAACGCCCGGTGCCAGCGTTGAAGCTGAAGGTGCCGGTGGTGTACCCTCGCTCCTTGGCCAGGGGCTCGGCGGCGAAGAGCTTGCGGATGGCGTCGAAGGCCCCCACGTAGCTGGCCGGGTTGGAGCGGGTCGTCTTGCCGATGGGGGACTGGTCCACCAGCACCACGTCGCCGATCAGCTCCGCCCCGTTAATGGCGGCGTGGGCCCCCGGCAGTTCCGTCGGCTTTCCTTTCAGCTTCAGGAGCCCCCGGTGGAGCACATCCTGGACCAGGGTCGACTTGCCCGAGCCGGAAACGCCGGTGATGCAGACGAGGCGATTGAGGGGGACGCGGACGTCGATCCCCGTGAGGTTGTGGGCGGCGGCGCCGAGGATTTCCACGTATCCGACATTCTCCCTCTCCTCTGCCCTCACCCCAACCCTCTCCCGGAGGGAGAGGGGGTTTCCATAACCCTCGCCCTCCGGGAGAGGGTGGCCGAAGGCCAGGTGAGGGGCGATCCGCCGCCGCCCCGCCAGATACTCCCCCGTCAACGACCGCTTCTCCCCCAGAATCGCCCCCGGCGTCCCGAAGAAGACCACCTCCCCTCCCCGCTCCCCCGGCCCCGGGCCCATGTCCAACAGCCGGTCGGCGGCGAGCATCACCTGGGGGTCGTGCTCCACCACCAGCAGCGTGTTCCCGGCGTCCCGCAGCTGCCGCAAGACTCCGATCACCCGCCCCATGTCCCGGGGGTGGAGGCCGATGGAGGGCTCGTCCAGCACGAAGAGGGTGTTGACGAGGGAGGTCCCCAAGGCCGTGGTCAGGTTGATCCGCTGCACCTCGCCGCCGGAGAGGGTCCGGGACTGGCGGTCCAGGGTCAGGTAGCCGAGCCCCACCGTCCCCAGGTAGCCGAGGCGGGCGCGGATCTCCCGCAGGAGCAGCTCCGCCGCCTCGTCCAGGGGGGGCGGCAGCGCCAGGGCGCCGAAGAACTCCGCGCAGCGGTCCAGGGGGAGGAGCATGACATCGTGGATGGTGAGGCCGGGCAGATTACGCAGAATCTCATCGGACAGCTCCATCCCCTCGGGGCGAAAGCGGAGTTCCGGGGAAAGCACCTTGTCGGCCTCCTCTCTGGTCCCGAGTCGCCAGAGGAGCGCATCGGGGCTCAGCCGCGCCCCCCGGCAGGCGGGACAGAGGGTGTAGGCGCGGTATTTGGAGAGGAGTACCCGGATATGCATCTTGTAGCTCTTGGTTTCGAGCCAGTCGAAGAAGCGCCGCACCCCGTACCAGAGCCCCTCATCCCACGAGCCCTCCCCCTCAAGCACCCAGTGGCGCTGTTCCTCCGTCAGCTCACGCCACGGCACATTGACGGGGACGCCCCGCTTGGCGGCGAAGGTCATCATGTCGTCCTGGCATTCCCGGTAGCTCTCGGTCTGCCACGGCTTCACCGCGCCGCCGGCCAGGGTCCTAGACTCGTCAGGGATCACCAGGCCGTGGTCGATGCCGATCACCCGGCCGAACCCCCGGCAGGTGGCGCAGGCCCCCACCGGCGAGTTGAAGGAGAAAAGGTGGGGCGCCGGATCGTGGTACGAGATGTCGCAGTCAGGGCAGTGGAGATCACTAGAGAACCGCCGCGGCTCCCCCGGTGTACCGTCGCCGCCCAAGGGGTAAACGAGCACCCTCCCGTGGCCGACCCGCAGCGCCGCCTCCATACCCTCCACCAGCCGCGAGCGGTTCTCCGGGGCCAGGCGCGTCCGATCCTGGATCACCTCCAGGATGCCGTCCTCCTCCCGGTGGATGCGGGTGTACCCCTGGCCGGCCAGGAACCCCTTCACCTCGTCGGCGGAGAAGTTGGCCGGCACCGGTACCGGGAAGGTGACGAGGACAGAGGGGGAGAGGGAGAGATCGTTACCCTCGCCCTTGGGGAGAGGGTGGCCGGAGGCCGGGTGAGGGTTTCGCGCCAGCAGCTCATCAACAATGCTCTCCGGCGTGTCGCGCCGCACCGGCCGGCCGCAGCCGCGGCAGAAGAGCCGCGCCCCCCGGGCGAAGAGGAGCTTCAGGTGGTCGTTCAGCTCCGTCATGGTCCCCACGGTGGAGCGGGAGGTGCGGACCGGGTTGGTTTGGTCAATGGCGATGGCCGGGGGGATCCCGTCGATCCGGTCCACCGCCGGGCGGTCCATCCGGTCCAGGAACTGGCGGGCGTAGGGGGAGAAGGTCTCCACGTAGCGGCGCTGCCCCTCGGCATAGACCGTGTCGAAGGCCAGGGACGACTTCCCCGACCCGGAGACGCCGGTGACGACGATCAGTTCGCCGAGGGGAAGGTCGAGATCGAGATTTTTGAGGTTGTTCTGGCGGGCGTTGCGGATGGAAATCGATTCGTGGCTCATGGGGAGAGAGTATAGCAGGCAAAACGTGCACCTGCCACGTTATCGGCCACGCTCAGCGTCCTCACGTAACAGCAGGCGCCCTCACGAACTGCCGTTGCCGTCAAACGGTTCCGCCTGACGCGCCTCACGCAGGATACGGACATCACGGCGAGGAAAGGGTATCTCGATTCCATGTTCGACAAAGGCGCGGTAAACGGCATAGTTGAGGTTGCTCGTCAGGAGACCTCGCCGGTGAATGAGGGTGGTGCTCCAGACCCTGAGCTCGAAGTTGAGGCCATTGTCGCCGAACTCCATGAGCCGAACCCCGGGAGCCGGCTTTTCCAGCACATCCGGGTTTGCAGCCGCAACATCCAGCAGCAGCCGCTCCACCTGCTGGACATCGCTTTCGTAGGCGACGCTGACCGGTATCCGGAATCGGACCTTCCGCTCGTTGTGGCTCCAGTTCACCACATTCTCGGTGATGAACTTCGAGTTGGGGACAATGATCGTAATGTTGTCGTTGGTCACCACCGTGGTGCTTCTGCCGCCGATATGCACCACGTCACCCTCCACGTTGCCCACCACGATCCGATCCCCCACCTTGATGGGGCGCTCAAAGAGGATGAGGATGCCACAAACGAGATTGTTGACGATGTTCTGGAGGCCGAAACCGACACCGATTCCCACGGCGCCGGCCAAGACGTTAAGGGTGGTGAGGTCGATGCCGGCGGTCTGGAGAATGATGATGAAACCGATGGCAATGATGGTGTAACGGATAATGGAGCCGGTGGCCTGGCGAGCCCCCAGCTCCATCCTCGTCCGGGTGAGGAACTGATCCACGATCCAGCCCCGGAGTTTTCCCGAGAGGTAGAAGAGGAGCCCCACCAGCACCACGAGCTGGATAATGGTCCAGAGGGTCACCGGCGCACTGCCCAGCTTCACGAGGGGGACTTCGAGGAATTGCTTGATCTGAATCAGGATGTCGCGAACGGTTTCCATCAAGCCTCCTTGCTATAAAGGCCAGAACCGGGGGATTAAGAACGTTGTCAACGCCCACGGAGATTCACCCAGACAAGTGCGACACTAACCCCGGTCGAGCTAGAAAGGCTTTCTCCAATTCTAGATGAGGGTTGAAATTGTGCAACTTCAGGAGCACGGCACTGAGGGAACTGAACTGGGGTGCGGACAGGCCATCCGCTCCAGGAACTGGCGGGCGTAGGGAGAGAAGGTCTCCACGTAGCGGCGCTGCCCCTCGGCATAGACCGTGTCGAAGGCCAGGGACGACTTCCCCGAGCCGGAGACACCGGTGACGACGATCAGTTCACCAAGGGGAAGGTCGAGATCGAGATTCCCGTGATCCCAAACAGAAGCCCCGCAAAACGTCGCGGGGCTTCTCCTCACCCGGCGCTAACGCACCGGGTTGCTGTCGTCGCCTGGAGGCTCATTCTAGATGACCACCAGCGGCCTCATCATGTCGTGCTCCTCATGATCGAGGATATGGCAATGCCACACGTACTCTTTCCCGCTTATCCCCAAGTTCGGGTTCAGGCTGTTCGGGACGGTGAACGGGACCGTCGGGAATTTAAACCTCATAATCACCGTCGTGACCTCGCCGGGGTTCATCCGGATCGTTTCCTTGAATCCCGTTTCGTTCGGGTCGGGACCGCGGGCCGGGCCGATATACGTGGGAGTCCCGTTATAGTGCACCACGTCAAAGGGCTGCCGCCCGAGGAGCTGGGCGTTCACCAGGTGGAAGTGAATCGGATGGGTGTCGCCGGTCAGGTTGGCTATCTGCCATATCTCCACCTTCTCCCCATTCACAAGATTGACAACCTCCGTCGCATTGTCCATGTAGCCCAAGCCAAAGGCGTTGGCAGTGGGGACGTTCGTCCCGAGGAGTTGGAGGAGACGGCCGTAGCTGTCGAAAACCTCGTTCAGGGTGAGCGGTCTGACAGGAACTCCCGGAGGGAGCTGCAGCGCACCACCGATGATCGGAGCTCCTCCGGGGAGCGGAAGGGGATCGTTTCCGGCCGACAGATCGGTGGCCGTATTGATCGAAACAGCCGCGACGCTGCTGGTCGCCGCCTTCACTTTGAATCGCATGAGGACGCGGGTATTGGGGCCGAAACCGTTCTTGGTCAGGGCGTTGGCCGGGTTGCCTGCGGTGTTCCACTGCGGGAAGTAGTCGTTGCGCGGATCTCCCAAGGGGAACGGCGCCGGCGCATCGGAGTAAAGGATAACATTTTTCCCGATGTAATTTTTGAAGTCGACGATGAGATCGACCCGCTCCGCCGGCCCCATGAGGATGCTCCCGGTGGGGGCGCCGGTCACCGGATCGAAGCCGAACGGCACATTGGTCGGGACGAGCACCGGAGTTGGCAGGAAGCCCCCCTCGGTGCCGAGCTGGAGGACGGCCGGCTGGTTCTGTGTGCCGTCCACAAATGCGGCACTTGGCGGGGGATTGCCGGTAACGGGATTCAAGGTAACACCATTCAGGCTGCCGTCGTCCACATAGAGCTGCAGGTTCATGAACCGGGCATTGCAGACGTTGAGAATCCGCAGACGGTAGGGACGCGCCTCCACTGTGGCCTCTGGGAATACCGTACCGTTGACCAGCATGGTATCTCCGAACATCTCGGGAACGGCTGAGGGGGCAGGCATCCGCAGGGGGCTGTAAACCTTGTGCCAGCGGTTCTTCTCGTAAATATGGGGGTACCAGAGGCTTCCCGGCGTTCTCGGCCCCGGCCACGTCGGGTCATAGAGGCCAATATTCGAACCGACGAAGATCTTGTCCTGAATGACGAGGGGGATTTCGAATCCCCCGTTTTCGATATAATCGGGAAGTCCCAGGTTCCTCAGGTTCCCCTCGAAGGTATCCCGAATGAGGTAGACGGAGGCAAGTCCTGCGTACGCGTTGAGACGCGTGCAGTCGTGGGTGTGGTCGTGATACCACATCATCCGGGCGCTCTGCTGGTTGGGGTAGTAATACTCGGCCTGCCCCGGATCCAGGTTAGAGTTCAACACCTGCTGAAACAGGTTCGGATTCACTCCGTCGGAAACACTCGGGCCGTAAACGCCATTGGGGTTAGCGATGGTCGGGGGGCCAAAATAGGCCATGGGTCCGCCATCGCTGATCCACGGGACAAATCCGCCATGGAGGTGCACGGAAGCGTCATTTACATGTTGCGCCGCATCGGGAAAATTGGCGCTCTTGTCCACAGGCAGGATATGCTTGTTCGGAAGATTGTTGGTGAACGTGAGCTGGATCGGCACCCCCTTATTTGCCACAATGATTCCACCCAGGTGCTTCTGGGCCGGAACCCCCGTAACGCCCAAGGCATTCTGTGGATTGTACCCCCAGAGGGTCGTCGGACCAAGAGCGGGGTGCAACTGATCGGTGAACTGCCCGATATTGAAAGTGTAATGGGCAGCCCCCCCTATACCTGCCGACCCATCCGGAGTCGCCAGCGGGATGCCGGCCGGGCCAACGCCCCGCAGCTTGGTTTTAAAGAGTCCGAGTTGGTTGGCCGGCGTCTGGTAGAAAGCAAAGACATCACGCCGCCCGAGCCACTTCATCGGCAGCGGTAGCATGGTAGCGCCTGCCGCAAATCCGCTTATCTGCAGGAATTTCCTTCTGCTGATCTTGTTCATATGGTCCGTCCTTTCTGTTAGCTGCAAGCCCAGACAAGTCCATTCAACGGTCTAAAAGGAGATTCCAGTTATTCTTTTTCTGAACAGGAACACTCCCAGGAGACCGGAACCGACAAGCATGATGGTCCCCGGCTCAGGTACGGAATTCACTGCGGTATCGGTGTTCGCCCGGGCAAGGAAATAGTAAGATGAGCCTCCATTCACCGTAAGGGGATCCGAGGTAAACAGATTCAATATATCCATGCCATTGAGCGGATCTGCCATGTCAAGGAGGGACATGGAAAAGAGAGGGGAATCAAAAGTAACCAGCGGGTTGAGCACGTAATTGAGTATCGATCCAGTAAATGTTCCCATCTCAAAATGTACTTGCGTCATGCCGTTTGTGGTAAAAGGCGGCTCTCCGAACGGGCTAACGCCCAGAGTGAAGGTGTAAATGTAATTCGCACTGGCCGTCAAGGCACCGGTTCCGGTTCCATTGACGTTCAAGAACTGGAGATACTGGGCTGAGTCCATGGCGCGCACACTGTGCCCCCCCAACGATCCGGCCATGGTCGATCCGATAACGGTAAATATCGAATTCAACGGGTCGGCCAGAGGGTCGGGATTCCCGATCAAAGGCGTCAACTCCGTGGCTGAGTTGACACGTGCAAAGCGGTTACTTGTCGAGTAAACGGGAACCGATGAGCCTATGGACCCGTCAATTGCTCCGTTGAAGCTGCCGGTGTTGGATGCGGCTCCCGAAGCCACCAACGCACCCGTGTTGTCATAAATTCGGCCCGACACATTGCTCTCAAAGTCCCCATACGTAATGCTCAATGGGGCATTTGGAGCGTTGGTCGGCAACGAAAAAGAAATCGTGTCGATGCTGTTTTCGGTCATGAGCGTGACACCCCACGACACCGACGCCTGCGCCAGCAGCGCCAACCCGCAAAATAAACCAGTTACCGCCTGCATCATGTGTTCTTTCATGACTAACCTCCCATTGTTAAGTACCGACGAAACTCGACCGCCTGTCTTTATTGGGTACTGTTATTCCCCACTTCCAATGGTAACTTGGCATGTCAAGGGTAATAATTTCACAACAACTAAACCATGATCTCCAGATTTATCTTTGCAGATTTTGCTTTTTCCCAGCAAATAATTGCTCTCTGTTAAATAAATGAAGAATGATTCAGCCGCCAGATTCAAAGCAATCATCTATCCTCGTGGTATTTTCCTACAGGTGATGAACTGACAATCGATCTCATGATGCATTAACGGACCGGCAGTCCACTCGGTTCGCGCTTCGGCTTATCAGCTTTCAGCCTTGACACCACTTCCGTGACTTGAGATAGTGCAGACATGTGCATACTCTAATGATGGAGGCATAAACATGTTACGGAACAGGTTGTTGATGCTTGCAGCAATATCCGCCTGCAGTTTCGCAGGATCAATACCCGATTCCCATGGGTTTGACCCTGCTGTGATCGATCGCGCAAAGGCCCTCGGAGAATGCGAGGAATGCGACTTTGCCCATGCCGACCTGGAGGGAGTCGACCTTAAGGGGGTGAAACTGGACGATTCCAATTTCGCCGGGGCCAACCTCAGCGGAGCGAAAATTGAAGATTGCGGTGAGTGCGACTTCTCCGACGCCGATCTGACAAATGCCCTCATGGAACGGGCAAGCCTGGACGAGGCGATATTCGTCAGAGCCAACGTGAGCGCGGCCAAGTGCGAAGTGTTAGCGGCAATGTAAAAATGACCCACCTCGGAAATTGAAAATTGACCCACTCTTCCTGATAACCTAGCCGACCTGGAGGGTCGGCATGATCGGAAAGGAAGAGTGTATGGAAGTCAGAATTCTCAAGAAACAGGGCAAAAGCATCCGGGAGATCTCGCGGATCACCGGGCTATGCCGAAACACGGTCAGGAAGTTCCTCAGATCAACGGCCGATCCCAGATACAAAGAACGGGCGAAGCGGCCGGGGAAGCTAGATCCATTTAAAGCCTTTCTCGAAGAGCGGGTGAAGGCGGCGCTGCCACACCGGATTCCTGCTCCGGTGCTTGCTCGGGAAATTGCCAGCTTTGGCTACGATGGCTGCGAGCGCACCGTAAGAACGTTTTTGGCGACACTTTACTCCCGTGTCACTCCGGAGCCGGTTGTCCGGTTTGAAACGGAGCCCGGCAAGCAGATGCAAGCCGACTGGTGCGAATTGCGCAGGGGTAAACACCCATTGTACGCGTTCGTTGGAACCCTTGGTTTCAGCCGCGATTCGTTCGTCGTCTTCACCACCAGCCAGGCCTTTGATGTCCTTCGTGAGTGCCATGAGATGGCATTTTCCTTCTTCGGCGGCGTCCCGCGTGAAGTGCTCTATGACAACATGAAGACTGTGGTTCTGGAGCGAAACGCCTTCGGCGAGGGCAAGCACCGCTTCCACTCCGGCCTGTGGGACACAGCCAAGCATTTCGGGTTTATCCCCCGGCTGTGCAAGCCGTACCGCGCCAAGACCAAGGGAAAGGTCGAGCGGTTCAACCGCTACCTGCGGTACAGCTTCTACTATCCGCTGGTCTCGCGCCTTAAGCAGGCAGGATTAACTCTCGATGTCGCGACCGCCAACATCGAGGTCCGTAACTGGCTTAATGACGTAGCCAACTGCCGAATCCATGGCGAGACCAGCGAGCGCCCCTGCGATCGTCTCAAGATCGAGCGCGCGGCAATGTCGCCGCTGCCGCCAAGGGTTAAGGTTGAGCAGGGCAAGCCGGAAGTCATCACTCCCATGCCGTGGCCGGTGATCCCACTTCAGCGCCCCGCCTCCTTCTATGATCAGATCCTTCAGGAGGGGCGGCTATGAGCGACATCCAGCACCAGCGTATGGTCACCCTCTGCGACGACTTGAAGTTTCTGGCGGTGACCGATGTGTACGCCGACCTTGCCGATGCTGCGGCAAAGCAGGAGTCGTCATACATCGACTATCTCGAGCAGGTACTCAAGGCCGAGAACGACGTCCGGCAGGGGCGCTCGCGCCACACCATGGCAAAGCTCGCGGGCTTTCCCGCGATCAAGACCCTTGAGGATTATGACTTCGATTTTGCCACCGGCGCCCCGAAGCAGCGAATCCTGGACCTATCGGCAATGGCGTTTCTGGAGCGTCGGGAGAATGTAATCCTGCTCGGTCCCAGCGGTACCGGCAAGACTCACCTCGCCATTGCCCTCGGCTACCGGGCAACCCAGTGCGGCGTGAAGGTGCGCTTCATTTCCGCTGCGGACCTGATGCTGCAACTCGAAAGCGCCCAGCGCCAGGGGCGGTACAAGGAAGTAATGCGGCGCAGTGTCCTGGGGCCGAGACTACTCATCATCGACGAGATTGGATACCTTCCGTTCAGCGAAACACAGGCAAACCTGTTCTTTCAGGTGATCGCCAAAAGGTACGAAACAGGTTCCGTCATCCTCACCTCGAACCTGAGCTTTGGGGAATGGGAACAGGCTTTCGGCGGCAACACGGCACTCACATCAGCAATGCTCGACCGGTTGCTGCACCACGCCCATGTCATTCAGATCAGGGGTGACAGCTACCGATTGAAAGAGAAGCGCCGAGCTGGCATTCTCGGGCAGCAACTGCCGACACCCCAGATGGATGATTAACCCAGGAAGGTGGGTCATTTTTCAATTGCCGATCAACCGGTAAAGTGGGTCAATTTTCGATTGCCGTTGACAGCGAAGGGGCCTACATCCACCATTCCAGGTTCAACGGCGCCAATTTTACCGGCGCCGACATGAAGAAGGTGAATATTGAAAAAGGGAACTTCACCGACGCCAACCTGACAAATGCCAGTTTTACGGGGGCAAAGCTCAGATACGCGACATTCAAGGGCGCCGTTCTGAAAGGAGCGGATTTCTCCTTCGCAGACTTGTCCTATACCGACCTCAGTTCCCTGGATCTGGGAGGGGCAAATTTCCGGGGCGCCAACCTGGAGGGGACGACACTGACGGGGGCCACGTTCAACCGTGCGGATTTCAGGGGAGCAGACCTGACCCGTTCCCGCTACGGTGTGACGACCGTTTATGATTCTTCTTCAAGCAGATTGGTTGAAGATTTCGCGCCGGTCACTTGCGCTGAACTTCAAGATGCTGGAGCGACAATCGATTCGACGACGAAGTGCGTGAAGGGGCATTAACAGGAGAAATAAGCGACATTTCCTGATTGAGAATGCGGACAAAATTTGCAAGCGTTAATCGGGTAAGTTCCGGGGAGACAGAGTTGGAGAAGCATCTATTGTTGGATGCAGCAATCAAAATGATGGCGAATGAAAGCGTCTAATATTAGATGCCTGAGGGACTGTCATAAGCATCTATTATTATATGCATCCCGGTATCTACAGTTAGATGCCGGGATATAGTATTAGATGCTTGCATATAATATTAGATACCAGTCCTGGCCGGTCAATAACGAGTTAGGCAGAGAACAAACCATATGAATCTAGATGATCAAAGAGTAATTGAATTAAGCAAGAATAAAATCTTTCTACTGTTTTTAGGTGCGTGGGTATTTGTCACTATAGGGATTTGGTTGCTCCAAATGGATTCAGCCGAAATAGAATCTTCTCGTCGCTTTAATAGTCCACTATTTGTTCACGCTATTGGGGTGATGGGAATCTTATTCTTTGGCTTTGTGGGAGTGTCTTGGGCCAATAAACTTTTCCGAAAAGAATCCGGTCTTATCTTGAGTCCAGCAGGGATAGTTGACAATTCCTGTGGATGGTCAGCGGGATTTATTCCATGGTCTGAAATTGTAGGCTTAGACATAATCCAGGTTCAATATCAAAAAATAATTATCATTAAGGTAACCAACCCTAATAAATATATCGAAGATAGAGGCATCGTAAAGCGAGTCTTCAACAGCGCGAATTTAAAGATGTATGGTAGTCCAATCACATTAACATCGAGCTCTTTGAAAATCAGTTTCAACGACTTGGTCGATGAGTGCCGTGCATATTTTGCAAAGTATGGGGGAAATGCCTAACAATCGGCTCCACGGGAATGCTTCGCGTCCCGTAAGCCTCTAGCCGTTGGAGAACCGCAAAGATTTGTTGCTGCAACAAATAAAAACTTGGAGGTGTGTATGTTTGCAAAAGTCAGAAATGCGTCCATGGTGTTCCTTTGTGCGATGTTTTTAGCTGCATGTAGCTCATCAGGTACATTCACAATGAAGCAAGCGTTGATTGAACCGATTAACAATCAAAAAACTGTGTCTATCTGGGTTAAATCCGATAAAGTTCCCGAAAGTGAAAAAGAAGACGCAAAGAAGGCTTGTAGTTCACTTCAAGAAAAATTGTATGCACGCCTTGTCTCTGAAGGTTTGTTTAAATCTTCAGTCATTTACCCCAATAAAGGGGACTATAGTTTGGAAGTGGACGTACTTGGCGTGCGATTGGTTTCAAATACTGCACGGTTATGGTTGGGCGTAATGGCAGGCGCAAGCGGGATTGAAACAAACGTTTTGTTACGTGACGAAACAGGCAAAGTTTTAGCTGAGTTCAATGCAGATGGAAGTTCTGCTACGCACCCAATGTCTTCTGAAAGTGGGTCAGACAATGCTGTTAATGAGCTTGCTACCGAGATTGCACAAGCTTTAAAACAGAGATAGTGAAACACCGAAGGGGCTGCCCTTGAAAGCAGAATGATATGAAAATGCGATCCCAACCAAACCCTTGACCCGCACCGGGGCTGAGAAACGCCCCGGTGGCCGTTATACTAAGAAAAAAACTCAACGAAAGAGAAAATAAAGACTGCTCAGTGGCCGCGAACTGCACACTCTGACAAGAGTTCAACAACCCAGGCATTGATACTCTTGCCGTGAGCAGCAGCTTGTGCAGCGAGTCGCTGATGCAACGCGGGAGGTACCCGCAAGTTGAACTTTCCGGAGAAGTGTTTGCGCGGCTCAACCCCTTCTTCGGCGCACATTTCGAGAAAAGCCTTGAGGGATATTTCGCCTTCTTTCCGAAGATCGTCAACAGTACTTGCGTAGAAGTCTGCACCACCATTGATTCCAACAAACTCTCCCCGGAACATGTTGATTTCCGGGTCATATGAAATGACTGCGTCATAGTCGTTTATGGTCATATTGTTCATGGTTTCACTCCATTCTCTTCAAGCCACTTCCGAATGGAAGCGACTGCTCCTTTGTCCGTGTCCGGCGAAGGATGTGGACGGTGGAATACTCGTCGATCACCAAATAGACGAACCCCGACGCGGGAACCTTCTCGCTCGGTGATCTCAGCCCCAAGCTCTTTGAAAAGTGCAAGAATATCCGGCCACTGAACGTTACCGGGAACCGGGTGAGCAAAGATCGATTCCAGTGTTTTGAGATTTTTTCTTTTCATAAGTTTTAGTACCATAAATTAGTACCACAGTCAAGGATTGAACGCCTCAAGCAGGTCTCTCTAGACCAATCTCCGCTTCGCTTCGTGGGTCAGCTTTGCACTGTTGGTCGTACCGTGCTGGGCTCCAACCACCTTGCAAAGAGGGTGAATTGATGTATGGATATATCTAGTAACTGTTGAGTGCCACGACATCATGGACAACTTTTTGTGCCATGACATCGTGGACACTCATCTGAATCACCGCAGTTTGTAATCGAATTCCTCGACCTGATTTTTATCCAGGAAGAGTTTCAGTTTCTGTTCTTTGACATCGATAGTCGCCACCACGTATTCAAGCGCTGTCTCCGGTGGAACCGAGAAGCATTCGCCGAAGATGTTCAGCTTCAGGTCACTGCGGATAAGGCGGACAGCATGATATTTTCCGACTTCTGGCTTCTTCAGGCGATGCCTGGGAGGTTCATCCTCAGTCGGGAACCTCAGTTGCACATGCGAGGTGGCCAGTGCTTTCAGCGGCGTACTCCCCTTTAGCTTGCTGTAGCGATACTTGCTGTTGTGTCGCTGCTCAAAGGTCAGTGAGCCGACTTTCAATTCCTCTTCTGAAGTCATGATGACTTTGCCGAGGAACCGTTGTTGGTACCGGTCGTTGAACTTTTCGATCATGCCGTTTCTCCATGGTTCAGCCATGGGTATGAACCATGGTTCGACATCGTTATGCAGGCAAAGACGAATCAGTGGTCCCATGCCGCGGGGATGTGTCGGGCTGCCGAAGAATGACATGGCATTGTCAACCTGGAGTCGTTCTGGGATGCCTAGTCGTTTCCAGACTTCCCACAAACCGTCAATGACCATCTGACCAGCTTTGGACCGAGATGAGTGCAACCCGCACCTGACGGTTGCTGTATCGACAACATTCAGGCTGTAGAAGCGAATTGGCCCTGTCAGATAGCATGGACCAACGAGATCAGCTTGGTGCGTCTGGTTCGGCAACGCTGACGGCAGAACTGGGTAAAGCGTCCCTTTGGCTTCGTATTTGCCGGTGCGCCGATGTGTCAGTTCATTCCTTGCAAGAATCCGATTGATGGTTCTGGTAGAAGGCAACGGCTTGACACCCAGGTCCTCCAACTCCCACAGGATGGCCTGTGCACCACAGAACAAGCCCTTGTTGTAGAGATTGAGGCGAACCATTTTGACGATTTCTTCAATCTCTGCCGTTGTACGGTTCGGCATGGATTGTGGGCATCGGGATCGCTCGTCACTCCATACAGGGTCATCTCCATTCTGGCGAGCAACCCATTTGTATAGCCAGGAACGAGACTTGCCGAGTGATGTGCAAATTGATTCCGGGGTTTCGCCGTTTCTGAACCGTTGAACGGCCAACACCCGAAGCTGCTTGTTTTTATCTTCCATGAACACCTCCGAGTTTGATGTGGTGTTCACAGAATGCCGTGGCGACTATTCGATTGTCAGAGAACTTTGTCTACGATGTGCTGGCACATTTTTCTGTCCACGATGTCGTGGCACTCAACAAGTAACCAACAACCAGGGAGGGCAAAACATGAAATCGACGCGTATTAACAGATGGGGAATCTTGGGGCTGTTGCTGGCTCTCGTGCTGCAGGCACCGGGCCTGGCCACGGCGCAAACCACGTTCGGGCGGATCGTGGTGTTCGGCGACAGCCTGTCCGATCCCGGCAACCTGTTTGCCCTGGAGGGGGGAGCGAACACTCCACCCTACAACACCCTGGACCAGCTCCTCATTCCTGACAAGCCCTATGCGAGGGGGGGACACCATTTCAGTAACGGTGCAACCTGGATTGAGCAGCTTTCGCGGCCGTTGGGGCTCGCCGGGAACACCCGTCCCGCCTTTCTGGGATCGGATACCGAGGCCACCAATTACGCAGTAGGTGGCGCCAGGGCCCATGACGACGGGATCAACGTCAACCTCCAGGCCCAGGTGACTGCGTTCCTCAACACTGTCGGCGGCGCTGCCCCGGCCGATGCCCTCTACGTGGTGGAGTTCGGCAGCAACGACATCCGCGACGCCCTGGCGGCGGGCGCTGCCGGTGGACCCATCCTTGAAGGCGCCCTTGCCTCCGTCGGCAACAACCTCGGGGCACTCTACGCGGCAGGTGCGCGGAAGTTCCTGGTATGCAACGCGCCCGACATCTCGCTGACCCCCGCCGTTCTCACCCTTGACAAGCTCTCCCCCGGCGCAGGCCAATTCGCCAGCTTTCTGACGATGACCTACAACTCGGGGCTCAACCTTCTTCTGGGGTCGTTGGCAGGGCTTCCCGGCATCGAGATTGTGCGGGTTGATTTCTTCCAGAAACTGCACGAGCTGGTTGCCACTCCCGCTGCATTCGGTCTGAGCGTGGTGGACAGGGCCTGTGTAATGCCCGACACCCCGCCGTTCGCCTGCCAGTACCCTGATCAGTTCCTGTTCTGGGATGGGACCCACCCGACCCAGGCGGTCCATGCCATCATGTCGCAAGAGGCGACATCCGCGCTGGCAAACTGATCGTCCCGGAACAGACGCAAGAGAACCAATCACACAAAAAAGGGCGCCGCACACCATGCGACGCCCCTTTTCAGATGCAATTCTGCCTATGCAGCGAGGGCTCCGGCTTGTTCGGGACGTCTGAGGCGCCAACTTTCGTCTTGATCACAGGGAAGCCTTCCAAGTATCCTGACAGGAATTCCCCTCGTCCCATTCCATGAGAAACTCTGCCATGCCGAACACCCCTTCTATCACCAACAACGAGGATTTTTCCCTCTGCCGCGCCTGCGGCGGCGAATGCTGCCGGACAAGGCCGGGGATCGAGGCGCCTGCGCGGTTCCTTGCCGCGGCCAATCCCGCCGAGGAGCTGGCGCGTCTGCTGGCTTCGGGCCTCTGGGTCCTCGACCGCCATTACGGTGTTCCCTACGATCCCGGGAAAGGGGAGACGGGTGACCCGGACCGAATCATTCTCTACCCCCGGCCAGCCACCCGCCGGGAGCGGGCGGAGGGGACCCTTCTGGTCGTCCCCGGCGCCGGGGAGTGCGTCCTCCTGGGGGACGAGGGATGCACCCTCCCCTTCGCGGAGCGCCCCCGGGCCTGCCAGGCCCTGGAGCCGGCCTCCGACTTCGCCTGCACCGCCGCCTGGACCCGTTTCGACGCGGCCCGGGAGTGGCGGCACCACCAGGATACGGTCGAAGGAGCGCTCGCCCTCCTCGACTCCCGTCAGTGATTATCCCTTTATTTTATTCAGAATGCGCAGCAGGCCATCAAGGATGGTAGCCGGATGGGGTGGGCAACCGGGGATGTACAGATCAACGGGAACAATGCTGTCCACGCCATTGCAGACCTGGGGGGTGTCGATGTAAGGTCCGCCGTTGATGGCGCAGGCGCCGCAGGCGACAACGATCTTCGGGTCAGGAATCGCCTCATAGGTGGTCAGAAGTGCCTTGGCCATGTGTTCGGTAACCGGACCGGTTACCCACAGGCCATCCGCGTGGCGCGGCGACGCCACGAACTGGATCCCGAACCGGCCGAGATCCCAGCCGATGGTCGAAAGGACATTGGTATCGGCTTCGCAGGCGTTACACCCGCCGGCGCTGACCTCCCGGAATTTAAGGGAGCGCCCGAACAGACGCCGCAGGTCGGGAGGGAGCGGCCGGGCGTGGTGATGTTCCGATCCGGGATGAACCAGCAGATGGTCACGGTTCGTAACGGCCAGTTGATAGTCCGTGGTAAACTGGATGGTCCCTACCGGGCATTCGGCACAGAAAAGACATTTGCCCATGTCGAGACACCCGCCGCTCTCCTTTGAGTAAGCACCGTAGGGGCACGTGGCCTCGGAAGCCTCGTTTGCCGGGCTGACAAGCGGATAGCCGCGGAACCGCTCAGGCATCTGCAGCGGCGCAGCGGGATAGGGGGTGGTGCGATGGCCCTGCTTGATTCGGGAAGCGATTGCTCGGAACATGTAACGTTATCCTCCCTAGAGGTCGAACCCGCAATAGGACAGGTTGAAGCTCTTGTTGCAGAGCGGAAAATCGGATATTTGCTGTCCCCGAAGCGCCAAGGCGAGCCCTTGCCAGTTATGAAACGAAGGGTCGACGATCTTGTACCGGCTGAAACGCCCGGCATCGTCGGTGACCGCCACGTGACATATTTCCCCGCGCCACCCCTCGGTCAGGGCAACGGCCAGACGCCCGCCGGCGCAGGGGGCCGTAGCGACCCGATGCCCGCCTCCGGGGAGCTGCCGCAGCTGTTCTTCGATAAAATCCATTGATTTCTGGGCTTCCAGCCATCTGATCATGGTGCGTGCGCACACGTCACCATGGAAAACGGTCGCAACCGGAAGGTGGGTCATGCGATAGATGCCGAACGGATAATCGAGACGAACATCCCGCTTGATCCCGCAGGCCCGTGCGGCAGGCCCGACCAGGCCGAGTTCGAGGGCCTGTTCACGGGTCAATGTGCCGGTACCTTCCAAACGTCCCATCACCGACGGGGAGCTCCAGAGCAGCTCAATGGCATTGGTCAGGTCACGTCGCGCCTCTGCCAGACGTTTCAGAAGATCGTCGCGCAACCCTGGCGTCAGATCGAAAATCGTTCCGCCCGGGACGAGAAGCCCCCGACCGAAACGGCTGCCGCAGAGGACAGCGGTCATGTTGAGGAAATCTCCCCTGATACGGCCGCAGAAGGATGAGGTCGGCAGATACCCCACATCGCCGGCGATTGCCCCCAGGTCGCCGGTATGGTTGGCCAGCCGCTCCAGTTCGAGGGCAATGCCACGCAACACTTCCGCCCGGGGAGGAGCCTTGATCCCTCCCAACGACTCCATGATCATGCAGTAGGCCTGGCCATGGCCGATGGTCGTGTCGCCGGCGGCTGTTTCCATTACCTGCAAGGTGCGCGGGTGAGGTCCGCCCGCAAGACCCGCCTCGATCCCCCGGTGCTGGTAGCCGAGGGATATTTCCAGGTGGAAGACCTCCTCACCGTGGCACTGGAAGCGGAAGTGTCCCGGCTCGATGATGCCGGCATGGACGGGGCCGACGGCAACCTCGTGCACCTCGTCGCCCGCCACCTGGTAATAGTCCATGACGCCAACGCGGAGCGGCTCGTCCGCGGTGCGGTCCCAGGCATCGCGTCCCGGCACGAACGAATGGTGGAAACGAACCGGCTTGAACCAGGGGTGTCCATCGAATATCAGACCGCACTGCTCGGCGATCTCGCGTTCAAACAGTTGCACCTGGGTAATGAGCGAGGAAAGGGAGGGGACGTGACTGTCGCTTGTTTCCGTACGGGCCGCGGCAAGCCGCCCCTCGGCCTTGTTGGCCAGGATGCATACGAGCGCGGTGGAGGATGGCGCCGGAATGCCAAAATACGAAACAATCCGCCATCCCCGGTCTACGGAATCGAGAATCCCCTGCAAAAACTCGTTGATATCTACGGGGGGAATCTCTGCCAGGGGGACGGAGGCCCCGTTGTATATGGTGCGGAATGAATCCTTCACGGTTGCACCCCCAGCATCGCAGCGCCCTCTGTCAGGAGCGAGACAAGGAAAGCAGGCGGCCATATCCCCAGCAGCAGGATGACCGCCATCATGAGAAACGGCGGCCCCACGGTCAGCAGACGGTCCTCGTAATCGGAGGGTTCGAGGCCGGCGGGTGGGGTACCCATGACCATCGGCAGCACCGTCAGGGCCATGCCGATGAACACAATGACCAGAAACAGCAGGAACAGCCACCCCACCAGATGCCGCCCGTCGATGAAGGCGTTGCTGACAATCGCATACTCACTGATGAACGGCGAGAACGGCGGTGAACCGGTAATGGCAATGAAACCGGCCAGAAAGAGCCCCCCCGACCAGGGGAGCCGTGCCAGTGCCCCCCTGACCACATCGGTCGTCTTGTTTCCGTAGGACCGGTGGATGTTGCCGGAGGAGAGGAACAGCACCCCCTTGGTCAGCCCGTTGTTCAGGAGATGAAAGAGCGCGCCGTACAGCGCCCCCTTGCCAAGCCCGAGACCGATGGCGAGAATCCCCACATGTTCGACGCTCGAATAGGCCAGCATCCTCTTGAAGTCGGCCTGGTGCGCCATGAATACGGCGGCAAAGGCCATGGAGATGAGCCCCATGCCGACGAGGGCATCTTGAAAGAACGCCAGTTCGGCACCGGATGCCAGGCAGATCTGATAAACCCGCATGATGCACAGAAATGCGCAGTTGACCAGCCCCCCGGCAAGCAAGGCCCCCACCAGGCCGGGCGCTTCGCCATAGGCATCGGGCTTCCAGGCATGGAGCGGGGCCAGCCCCATCTTTGAACCATACCCCACCAGGAGAAAAATCGCCGCCGCGTGGAGCCAGCCGGGGTTCAGCTCACGGGCGGACTGCATCAGCGGGCCGAGCAGCAGGGTGGCGTCCCGGTGGGCCACGTAGGTGGAATAGGCGAGGAACAGCAGCCCGAGCAACGCCAGGCCGATGCCAACGGAACAGAGGAGCAGATACTTCCAGGTGGCCTCTATGGAGCGGGCATTGCGATTGAAGTAGATGAGGGGGGCCATGGACACGGTGGTTGTTTCCAGTGCGACCCAGAGCAGTCCCAGATGCTGGGTCATGGTGACCAGCCCCATGGCCGAAAGGCAGACCAGCAGCCCCATGCAGAGGACCCGGTTCGAACGCTCCTGACGGTAGGAGAGGTAGCCGACGGCATAATAGGCGCAGACGGTGAAGAGGAGGCTGATGCACAGGAGCACCACCTTCCCCAGGGGGTCGAGCCAGATCCAGCCTCCGGGGGATGGTGGCGGCGTGTTCACCAGCAATAGCGCCGTCAGTGCCAGGTGAACCGTCGCAACAGCCGGCAGGGTAATGGGCCTGAGACGATTGTCCGGCACGATCCAGGCGCATAACGCCCCCACCAGGGGGAGCAGAACAAGGGCATACAACATGTGAGGCTACTCCTCCTTCAGGGCCCGCAGGCGGGAGGTGTCGATCGACGAGAATTCCCGGCTGATATGGTTGATGACAATACCCATGACGAATATCCCCACGAGAAGGTCGAGCAGGGCGCCGGCCTCAACCATGACCGGCATCGCCTCGGTCAGGAGAAGACCGAATACGAATATCCCGTTCTCCATCACCAGATAGCCGATGACCTGGGAAATGGCCTTGCGGCGGGTCGTCAGGATCAGAAAACCGCACAGCAGCGTGGCAATGGAGGCCGGCACAAACAGGAGATCCCTATGTTCGGGCGCCAGAGGCAGGCGTTCGGCAAAGACAAACGAGAGGGCGGTGAAAACGGCACCGAGGAGCAAGGTCGGCACATACCCGATGAAGGGTTCAACTTCGCGCCTGATCTGGGCCTTGCGGACGGCGCCTCCGATGAAGTAGGGAATCGCCACTCCCTTGGCCAGGATGATGCCGACGGTGATGCTGGCCAGGTGTCCGGAGAACGGGTGTATCAAGCCGGGGAGGATACCGAGGATGACCCCCTGGGCGGCAACGGCACGGATGGAAAACATCAGCCTGCTCGTGCCAAGCATGATCAGATTGATCAGCATCACCAGTACCAGCAGTTGATCGGCGAATGAACTCATGGGGCTACCTCAATACCAGCAGCATGGCAAAGGCGGACAGGATAGTGGCTCCGACCAGCAGTTGCGGAACGCGGACCAGACGCAACCGGGCCATCACCGACTCGACAACGCCGATTGCCACCGCCAGCACAAGCATGGCGACAATGAAGATGCCCCAGTCGAGAAGCGCATTTCCGGTGGCGACAGGGAAGGCGATATTTACAAAGACCGCTCCGAGAATGAACAGTTTCAGCGCCGCTCCGTAGAGGATGATCCCGAAGGCGGGGCCACTGTGATCAAGGACCATGACTTCATGGATCATGGTCAATTCGAGGTGCGTGTTGGGATCGTCGAAGGGGATGCGGGAGTTCTCCGCCAGAAGGGTGATGAACAGCGCCCCCACCAGCAACAGCATGCTCGCCCCGGCGGCAAGCCAGATGGCGGGCGTGGGATGGGTGAGTATCGTTGACAGGGAAAGCGACTTGCTTATGCGGGCCAGAGTCAGCAGGGAAAAGAAGAGGGTCGGTTCGGCAAGGCAGGAAAACGTAACTTCACGTGCCGCTCCCATCCCTTCGAAACTAGAACCGGTATCCAGAGCCGCAATGGTGGTAAAGAACCGGGACAATCCGAAAAGGTAGGCAAAGAGGATGAGATCGCCACTGAAAGAAAGTGGCGCGACATGGCGGCCCAGCGGGATCAGCAACACTGCGATAAGCGCTGCGGAGAGTGTTATCAACGGGCCGGCACGGAAAACCCAGGTGGTGGTCTCACTAAAGACCGATCCCTTGCGGAAGAGCTTGATCAGGTCGAAATAGGGCTGCAGATAGGGCGCTCCAACCCTTCCGGCAAAGGCCGCCTTGGTCTTGCCGATAACCCCGAGCAACAGTGGCGGCAACAGGAGCGCCACTGCGCAGTGGATGATAATGTCTGTCATAACGTGCCATCCTCGAAGGAGACGGGAACGCCGCTGTCCTCGTTCAGTGCTTCCAGATCATCAGGACGCAGAGCGTGGCGAATATATACAACACGTAAATATGAAGCTGGCCGTGCTGCACTTTCCTGAGATAGGAAAATGCCGTGCCGACGACCCGGAAGACGGGAATCAGAATCCGGTCCAGCACGGTTTCGGTTGTCTCATAGCTGAAACGGGCGTCGGCGGGAGGAATGGGCGTATCAAGCGTGGGCCTGCGACGGTTGGGGGCAACGATACTCCCCAGCAGGCTTACCGCCATCTCGCTGAACGATGTGCCGGTATATTGCATCCGGGGTGTAGGCTCGAGATAGCCGCACCCCCACGTGCTTCCCTGGGAACGGGGAGATGTACGCAGCCGCCGGCGGTATGCCGCGCCGACAGCCAGAATGACCACAAGAAGGAGCACGTTGGCGCAGGTGAGCGCCACAAGGGGGATCTGCCCCATAACCTGGGCACTATCCTGGGGGGTGAGCCCGGCATAGAAGCCGACAACCGGGGTAACCAGCCGCACCAGCAGCACCGGTGCCATACCTGCAACCAGGCATCCGCCGGCCAGCAACATCATTGGTCCGGTCATCACCGCCGATGCTTCATGGCCATGGGCAGATTCGACCGAGCGGGGAGAGCCGAGAAAGACGATCCCGAAAAGCTTGACGAAGGTCAGGACCGCCAGCCCGCCAACCAGCGCCAGGACAGGCGCAACCAGGGCCGCCAGCGGCAACGGAGCGACGATGCCATCGGTGATGGCACCGATATAGAGAAAAAATTCGCCGACAAATCCATTGAGCGGCGGCAAACCGCATATGGCGAGCGACCCGACCAGAAAGAGCGGCGATGTTACCGGCATGCGCCGGGCAAGCCCCCCCATCCGGTCGATCTCCCGGGTTCCGGTGCCATGTATCAGCACCCCGCTTCCCAAGAAGAGGAGCGACTTGAACAGGCCATGGTTGACGATATGGATAAAGGCGCCCGCAAGGCCGCACACCACCAGATATGGCGCGTGCTGGTTCAGGCCGACCAGAGCCAGGCCGATGCCGATAAAGACAATGCCGATATTCTCGATACTGCTGCAGGCCAGCAGGCGTTTCAGGTCGCGCTGTCCTGCTGCCAGGGCAATCCCGTTAATGGCGGACCAGGCACCGAGCAGGAGTATGAGCCAGCCGAGCCATACCGGCAGCTGATCGAAAAACGACAAGGTCCGCAGGATGCCGTACACACCCATCTTGAGCATCAACCCCGACATCATCGCCGAAACGTGACTGGGGGCATTGGCATGGGCGCCGGGAAGCCAGAAATGCAGGGGCATGAGGCCCGCCTTGCCGCCAAACCCGATCAGGGCGGTTATGATGACCGTTGTCGCAACAGGCACGGTCAAGGAAAGGGCATGCGTGGCTGGAAACGCGAACGTGCCGACAGTCCCGCGCAGCAGGGAAAACATGACAAACAGCGCCATGGTGCCGGTGTGGGTGGCAAGAAGGTAGACCGTTCCGACTCGCTGAACATCGGAGCTCTGCTGCTCGGTGGTCAGCAGGAAATAGGCAGAGAGCGCCATGACCTCCCAGGCCATGAGAAACAGCACCCCGTTACGGGCCATGACCACGATGATCATCGCGGCGGCAAAGAGTCCGAGAAAGAAGGTGAGCCTTCCGGCGCTCGCCTTTTCCCTGGCCGGCCAGTAGGCCACGGAATACAGAGCGACAGCACCGGTAACCAGGAAGAGCGGAAAGAGGAATATTGTGGAAAGATGATCGGCGGAAAAGAGCGCCGGTCCAAAAGGAAGGGGCCAGTCAATCTGGTATGATGAAGCGGGAATGCCGGACAGGAGCGAGATGACAGCCACCTCGCCAAGGCACGACGCAGCGATTACAAGTATGGCCGCGATCCGTTGCCCCCAGGCAGAGCGGCGCGCCAACAGCCCCGGAATACCCGAGAGAGCAACACAGGACGCCGCAACCAGTAGAAATAACGTTGGATCAAGGAGGAACATCACGCCTGCCTCACACCTGCCCCCTATCTCACGTCAACTGCTGACTTGATTACTGGGCGACACAAAAACATTATGAGTTACTACATTTTTATAACACTTTAAAAAAATATATGTTATAAAATATCATACGTCAATAAAATTATGAGACACCCAAACCACACACAACACATACATGTGCAAGGGAGAGTGCCGTCATGCCGAACACACGATTGAACATCACGCTGCCAACCCCCATAGTTGACGACATCAAGGCTCTGTACGGCCAGCGCGGGTTGAGCCAGTTTCTTGAAGAAGCCGCCAGGGAAAAACTCGAAGAGCTGAAAAAGAAGGCGCACAAAGGGTTGATCGAAGGATATCAATCAACCGCGGAGGAAACGAAAGAGGTCCTCAAGAAATTCGAATCGGCGGTAACGGAGAAACGGGATGTTTAAGCGCGGCGGGATCTATGCTGTCAATCTGCCCCATGGGGACAGGCGCGAACCGGAGGCCTGCCCCTGCCTTGTGGTAAGCAACAACATCAGCAACGAGTACTCTCCAGTCGTAACAATCATTCCGTTGAGTTTTACCCACCTGGAAAAGATTTATGACTTCGAGACGTTCCTGCCGGCGGCCGGGAGTGGGTTGGAAAAGGACGCCAAGATCAGTTCCCACATCCTGATCACCATCGACAAGGCAAACGTGGTTGGTGAGCGTCTCGGCTTCATCAACAAAGCCCTCATGTGTCAGGTGAATAAGGCGCTCTGTTTACAGCTCGGCATCGAGGAGCCGCCGGGACACCTCAAAGGATAACGTCAATGCTGCTTGAACCATCCGAAGCCGCCCAGGCCCTGAATGTCGATGAAAAAACCATAGTCCGCTGGATCAGGAAGGACAACCTGCCCGCTGAATCCATGCACGGCGATTACCGGATCAATCCGGTGGACTTGCTGGAATGGGCAACGGAACGGGGCATCAAGGTCAATCCGGCCCTCTACAAGATGCACGATGCGGATACCCGTCCGCTGCCGACCCTGTGTCAGGCGCTCCAGGCCGGCGGCATCCATTGCGGCTTCCCGGGCAATGACAAGGAAACCGTATTGCGCAACGTTGTTGCCGCTCTGGAGTTGCCGCCCCAGATCGATCCCGAGTTCATACTGCAGGTGCTGCTGGCCCGGGAGGCCATGGGCACCACGGCGGTTGGTGACGGCATCGCCATCCCCCATGTGCGCAACCCCATCCTGGTGCAGCTGCCGGTCCCGAAGATTTCCCTGAGCTTTCTCGCACAGCCGGTTGATTTCGGCGCCCTGGACGGCAAGCCGGTGCAGATACTGTTCACCATCATCTCGCCGACCATCAGGATGCATCTGCACCTGCTCTCGAGGCTGGCCTATTGCCTGCGGGACCAACGCCTGCGCGACATCCTCGGTAAGCAATGCAACGCCAGGGCGATCATGGACGTAATCCTCGAGATCGAGAAAGACATCGGAAGCGCTCCCCTATGACCGAAAACGTCCTGCCCCCTCTCGGGCACCGGGCCGGTAAGTCAGGCGCAAAAAAAGCCGCATCCGAAGATGCGGCTTTTTTTGCGCCAGGAAAAGTACTGATTACTTCTTGTGCGGTACAGCCGGGGTTGCGGGAGTAGCCGGGGTCGCCGGAGTTGCGCCGGGCTTGGCTTCTTCCTGCTTCACGGCCTTCTTTGCCTTCGTGGCTTTCTTGGCCTTTTTCTCGACGCCCTTCTTCTCCTCGACCTTCACCGGCGGATGGCCGGCCGGCAGCGCGGGAGCGGCTTTAGCCGCGGGCTCGGCGGCGAATGCGATACCGGCGAAGGCAATAGCTACGAGAGCTGCGGTGATGCTTGAGAGAATTTTTTTCATTGATGTGCTCCTCTTAGTGGAACGAGATAACTACTTCTTGAATTTTCTAAAAGCAGCAACCGTGCCACACCTACCACAACGACTATCTCATCGATATTACGCAGTTGCGTCCATCAAACCCACAACAACACCCTCGTCGCAAAGCCCCATTCCATCCACCGGCTACCGCAAATGAGACATCCACATCCAGGGGTAATGGCGCAATAACGTCAGGATGCTGCCCGAATTCTTCCGGGGATCAACTGGCAAATTGCAGCCATGATCCGTGCAGTTACGCCGCGACGGTTGATAAGCGTAAGGGAGGATATATAATGGAACCTTTATTTTCCAGCAGGCCCTACCCTCCGGTAAGCATCAGCAAAAGGGAGTTGAACCATGAAAAGATCAGCGGAAGAACGAGCCATCTACATCACTGAATTTGACCAGAGCCGCCTCGAAGAGTTGCTGGACCAGGTCAACACGGAAGATTCCCGAGACAGCAAGCACCTCAGGGAACTGGAGGACGAGTTGCTGCGCGCCGAAGTCGTTGAACCACAGGACATCCCTGCCGACGTAATAACCATGAACTCCCGGGTGTGCCTGAAGGATCTGGACAGCGGCGAGGAGTTGCACTATACCCTCGTCTTTCCCGGCGACGCGCGCCTGGAGGATAACCGCATCTCCATCCTGGCGCCGGTGGGGACGGCGTTGCTCGGCTACCGCGTGGGGGACACCATTACCTGGAAGGTGCCGGGCGGAACGCGCCGGCTGAAGGTGAAAAAAATCCTCTACCAGCCGGAAGCGGCGGGGGATTTCCATTTATAGGGATCTGACGGAATCGGCCCACAAAAAAGCCCGCTCTACGCGGGCTTTTCTTATGCAACAATCCTGGTCACTCAATAGATGGCGTAGTTCTCGGGGTCGGAAAAAATCTCCCGCAACAGCAGGTTGTTCAGGTGGTGGCCGGTCTTGTGCGCCTCGACCTTGCCGAGCATCCGGTAGCCGCAGGTGTAGAGGTCTCCGATAAGGTCCAGGATCTTGTGGTTCACGAGCTCCTGCTTGTAGCGCAGGCCATGGGGATTGACGATGCTCTCGCCGCCGATCACCACGGCGTTGTCCAGGGATCCCCCCTTGGCCAGCCCCGCCTTGCGGATCGCCTCGATCTCCTCGTGGAGGACAAAGGTGCGGGAATTGATGATGGAAACGGCATTCTCCACGTCCATGACCCGCTTGCGCTGCTTCCCCACCGGGGGGCGGAACTCGATGGTCATGGTGATGTCGAGGGTGTTGAGGGGCTTCACCCGCACCCAGGCATCCTTGAGGGTGGCTTCCACGGGACGGAGGACCTTCAGGTAGACCCCTGCCTCGGGAAACTCGTAGACCCCGGCCCGCCACATCTCATGGTAGAACTCCCAGGCCGAGCCGTCCATGATCGGCACCTCGGGACCGTCGATGTAGACGAGACAGTTGGTGATGCCCGAGTAATAGAAGGCGGCCATCAGGTGCTCGATGGTGGCCACCGACGCCCCCTCGGCGGCAATCTGGGTAGAGAGCCGCGTGTCCGCCACCATGTCGTAGCGGGCCGGGATAAGGCTGCCGCCGAAGACAAAGGCTATCCCGAACTCCCGCCGGGGAAGAAATTCGAGGGTCACGGTCCGCCCCGTGTGGAGGCCTATGCCGCTCAGCTTGAAGATTCTATTGATGGTCGTCTGTCGTTTGATCATGATTTGCCCATGGGTACCACAAAAGGGACAATGGTGGGAAGAAAAAACCGCAGAAAACCGGCATCGGTTACGGGTGCCGGATACACGAAAGCCCGGCCGGAAATCCGGTCGGGCTTTCTCTTCAACTGGTGCGAAGCGGGGCTATCTTCTCGCCCGAACTGCACCAGATATCTGGCAACGTAGTGTCAAACAGCCACTCTTTAGCCTCTACGCCTCTTCAGGAGTCCAAGGCCAATGAGGCCAGCACCAACGCACAGAAGCGTGGATGGCTCAGGGACCGGCGTGACATTGAGTGTCGGGCCTGCTATGGATGTGTTTTCACTGGACGCGAACGCGTGAACGTAATTTTGTGAATTACTCGGTTGATTGGTATTCCTGCGGATGATGAACGTGGCCATATCGTTTGTGTCGCTGTTCAGGAAGTCGATCAGCTCCGGGCTCGTGAAGGAGTGGAGGCCAAGCCCTTTGCCCGTGAGGCTGAATGTCCCGAGAGAGGCAACCATCATGTTGCTCAGACCGTTGTTGGTCCGATTCGCGGGGGCATTGTTCCAGGTTATGGTGGATTCCGACCAGGAGTCAAACAGTTCATTGATCAGGCCGAAGACTTCGAATTGGTACGTTGTGCCTGCGAGAGTAGTGCCCGCCCCACTATCGACAAAATTGAAATCGAGAGTCGCCGATGCAATGGGATACGGCCCCAGCCCGCTGAGATCAAACCCGAAGTAGCTTTTACGGGTATAAATGGAGTTATCCTGACGTTTAACCTGATCGACAAGGGCACTCCCAAAATTAGTATTGGCCGAGGTTCCGCTCTGAACGTAGGCATCCTTGTCAGCAGTGATAGAGATTGCCTCGGCGGACGCAAATGAAAGGGCGGTGAACAGGCCGGCAGCCAGAAGGCATAAAATGGATTTCATAGGGTTACCTCAGCGGAGAATTGGGGTATTTTGTCCATGCATTTGCATGAAATGTGCCTCCGCATAACCTACTAATATCATGACTGGTCATCGCTGGCTGGCGCCGAAGGCCCGGAAACATTGTAAAATTTTTCGACAAAGTGTTCGTTTTTCCTACAGTACGCGAGCCGAAGCGACTGTATGTATTATTTGAAGAGATTACCCTGCCGTTGACGGCATCCCGATTTGCACTACACTTCACGTTACAGGAGGAGTGGCCATGTCCGAAGCCGGCAGCACGGTACCATTTGATTTTTCGTCGTATGGCGGGGAAATTGACGACCTCGCGACACGGGGCTTGGCCGACGCTGCGGGTGCGGAGGGTATCCGGACCGCCATGGCCCGGGTGACCGGACGGGCAGAGGAGGTGCAGGCCTCCCGGCTGTCCGCAAACGAGCAGAACCTCATTGCCTGCGGACCGGGCTGCGCCGACTGCTGCAGGGTGAATGTGACGGTGCTCCTCCCCGAGGCCATCGCCATTGCGGCTTACCTTGAAGAGATTGGCAAGGGTGATGAGACCAACGCCATAACGATGCGGGTCGCCGACACGGCCGCCCGGGTGCGCTGGATGGAAGACGACGAGCGGATTCGGGCCGGCGTGGCCTGTCCCTTCCTCGACGGGCGTGGATGGTGCGCCATATACCCGGTGCGTCCCCTCACCTGTCGGGCACTTTCATCCACCGATCCGGAACAGTGCCGCCGCGCCCTCGCAGCCCACTGCTCCGACGAGGAGGAAACGATTGTGGTCAACATCTTCCAGAAGTTTCTGATGGAAGGAACCTTCCAGTCCCTCGCAAGGGCGATGGAACGGGCCGGCCTCGACACCACCGGCCGCGAACTCTGCCGGTCGGTGACCAGATGCCTCTTGGATCCGCGCCTTGCGGACGATTTTCTTGCCGGGAAACGCATCAAATTCCCTGAATCGTAGTTTCATCATGAAAAAACCCCGACGTGTTCCGTCGGGGTTATCTCTTAAATCTATGGTTGTTTCAGATAATCCTTTCTCTGTTCCGGGGTCATGGCCCGGTAGCGGTCCCGGAGTTCACGGCGCTCTTCGCGGCTCAGGCCCCGCCACTTCTCGCGCAGTGCCGCCCGCTCCTCGGGAGGCAGCTCCCTGAACCAGCGGTATCTCTGCCGGATCCGCTCCTGTTCGGCGGGGGGGAGCTTACTGAACTCGTCGAACCGTTTTCTGATCCGTTCCCTTTCCTCCCGTGGCAACTCACGCCACTTTCGGGACCGTTCCCGGGCCTGCTCCCGCTCCTCCGGCGTCATGGTCCGCCACCGTTCGGCACCCCGGCGAAGCCTCTCCTGCCGCTCCGGAGGAAGCGACTCCCATCGCCCCTCAAAAGGTTTCAGGACCTGCCGCTCATCCGGGGTGAGCCGCTCCCAGGGGGCGGCCGCGGCCTCTCCCAGAAGGGCCGCCATCAGCAGACCCGCGGCGGCAACCACTCCTATCCTCTTCCTCATCGCCCGCTCCTTACCCGCCGTTCTCCTGGGCCGCCAGCCAGCGGTAGAATTCGATATCTTCATAAAACTGCATCTGCTCCTGGGCGGCAACAATTTCGATATCGTCGGCGGTGGCAACGGTACTTTCCCGCCGGGGGCCGGTCATCCAGAGGCTTACGGCCAGGACAGCAACGGCAGCCGTGGCAAGCCCTCCCACCGCGATCCAGCGGGGGAAGCGAAACCACCCCATCTTCCGTTCTGCCGACTCGACGGCCTGCAACCGTATGGTCCGGAGACGGGCGGCCGTCCGGTCATCCAGGGCGTCCGCACGTGCGTCAAGATGTTCTTTAACCATTGCCGCCAGCCGCTCGTTACGTCCTTCAGGGCTCATGGTGCGTACTCCTCAAGATAGTCGCGCAACGTATGGACCGCGCGCGAATAATGGGTCTTCACGCTTCCCTCCGAACATCCCATGGCAAAGGCCGTCTGGGCCGTGTCAAGCCCTTCCCAGGCCCGCAGAAGGAAGGCCTGCCGCTGCCGGAGAGGAAGCCGGCGGACCGCCGACTCGATGGCTTCGCCCAAATCGTGCCGCTGGAGGCTCGCCAAAGGATCGGGAGAGGAGAGATCAGCCACGTTTTCCAGGGGATCACTCTCCTCCTCGCTCTCTCCCCCCAAAAACCATGCACGGAAACGGTTCCTGACCCCCGTGCGGCGGTGCCAGTCAACGATGCGGTTCTGGAGGGTCCGGTGGAACAGCGGCGCCCACTCCCCCTCGGGCTTGCCGGCATAGCGGTTCACGAAGGCAAGCATGGCATCATGCACCAAGTCGAGGGCCTCGTCATCGTCCGATGTGGCAAGTCGAGCCATGCGGAAGGCCCGTCGCTCAATCCCCGCCAGAAATCGGTTTAATATCTCAGTGGAGTCCAGCCGCTCCTCCTTGATTCTCATCGCCTTATACTAATCAAAAACGCACGAATGTTAAAGGAGTTGACATCACATCAAACGCAGAGGGGTCCATTGACTTTAAGATGCCAGGATTTAAACTTTTCAATGTTCACAACCCACATGGATCAGGGAGGAATCATGAACAGGAGAACTTTCTTGAAGACGGCGGCCCTTGGGGCCGTGGCTGCCGGCATTACCCGCGAGGCCGCAGCTGCCGCGGAAAAGTACTTTCCCGTCAAGGCCGACCAGAGCCTCTTCGCCACCATCAACCGTGCCAAGGACCCGGCAAAGAAAACTCCCTTGGAGCAGAAGCACGCACCGGTCATCAAGGCGCCGCACGCGGTGAAAGCAGGTGAACCGTTCACCGTGGAGGTTACGGTGGGTGAGCAGGTCCACCCCATGGGACCGACCCACTGGATCGAGTATATCGAGTTGAATGTGGGAAACGAGCCCGCCGGACGGATCGCGATGCAACCCCGCGGCTTCCTGCATCCGAAGGTGACCTTCACTGTTGTTATCCCGAAGGAGGCGGCACCCGCCGGCAAGATCACCCTCGTGGCCCATCAGCGCTGCAACCTCCACGGCTACTGGGAAGGAAGCCTCGATGTGGCCGTGACCGGCTGATTGGAGCCAATCGCCAACGCCCGGCGTAACCCGCAAGGAAGTGAGATGACCTATGCAGACCGATGGCAATTTTTTTGTGAAACTTGTGGGGATGTCCACGTTCCTGGAACAGCAGGAGAACCTCGACGAGAGCCTCAACGATTTCGCCGCCATGGCCGCGAATATCGTCAACGTGGAGAACTGCTCCATCATGCTCTTCCGGGAGGGGGACAAGCCGGGGGACTTCCGCCTGCGGGTCTTCGCCAAGACCGGCCATCTCCCTGAAAATGCCTTCCGCGAGGCGGTGAAGGTGAACGACGGCATCGCCGGTCGGGTGGCGGCCACGGGACAGGCCCTCCTCGTGGAGGACATCACCCGCTCCCCCTACCTCCCCCTTGCCCGGACGCCGGAGGGGACCAGCAAGTGCTTCATTTCGGTGCCGGTCCTGATCGGCACCAAGGTTGTAGGTGTCATCAACCTGACCAACCCGCGGGATGGCCGCTGCTTCACCGACGATGACCTGGCCCTTACCACCTTCGTGGCGCTCCTGGTGGGAAAATCGATCCAGGTGGTCCAGCTCCAGAACGTGCTCCGTTCGCGCTTCGCCCAGATGGCCATCTCCCGGGAGACCAAGAGCCTCGTGGCAAGCAAGGTGACCGAGTTTTACCAGGACCCGGCGCGGCTCGCGCGGATCGCGGCCAAGACTTTCTATCGGGAGATGACCCGGGCCGGCCTCGGCGCGGAGCACATCCTCAATGCAGCCACGGAGATCGTGGGGCTGCTGGGCGACAACCTGAAGAAGCACAAGAAGCGTTTGACGGATACGCAGGCTACGGCCCCCCAGGAGCAGATCATTGGAGTGTAGCCCCCCGGATCACTCAACCGTTGCGCGCGGGGCATTGCAGTACTTGCACGAAGCCTCCTGCCATTTGAGATACTCGCCGCAGGAGCGGCACTTCCAGAACTTCCCTTCCACCTCGCGCAGGGGCTTGTGGAAGTAGATGACCAGAAGGAAGATGGGAAAGACGGCGCAGAGGATGCTCCACCCCACGAAATTCCTCGCCCGGTTGGCGGCAAGGATGCCGCCGGCCACCCCCGGCACGACGATAACGAGCAGAAACGCCAGGTATGCCGGTTTCACGAATTCGGCCATTGGTCAGCCTCCCTTTGGAGTCCATCTTTTTTCGTCAGTATAACAGAAGAGAGCGTCTGCGCCCTCCCCCTGCGATGCAATTCCAAGCTGTCAGCACATCGCAAGCTGTCAGGAATTAATTGACTTGATCGCTTGCGGCCGAAACTGTCGACGCTATACTTCCTCCGGCAGGCAATTCCACTCGACATTTAACTACCAGCATGCTCAAGGATGAGCGTATTGCGCCAGGGATGGCGTACTCAACCTTCCCACCGCCGCTCATTCGGCTGAGCGCAATCCCCTCTTCAGGAGAGCATACAGACCATGAACACCCCCCATTCCGTCGAAACAAAGGAACTGCCCCCACCCCGACGGCATCACCGGAAGATCCCCGTCCTCGCAATCCTGATGATCATGGCACTCCCCGCAGCCGGCTTCGGCGACAGACCGGCATACGCCGACAGCTGCGCCGACGTCGTCCACCAGGTGAACCGGCAGCTCAGACCCACGATCGACGAAGGGGAACTGGCCGCCATGCTCCAGAGCCTCAACGGAAGCAACAACAGGAACCTTCCCCCGAAATTCGTGACCAAGGCCCAGGCGAAAAAGATGGGATGGAGACCGGGAAGAGACCTCTGGGCCTCCACTAGGCTCAAAGGGAAGAGCATTGGGGGCGACCGGTTTGCCAACAGGGAGGGGCGGCTGCCGGCCGGCGGCAAGAAATGGCATGAGGCTGACCTGGACTACCAGGGGGGGCACCGGGGGGCGAAGCGCCTGATTTACTCAAATGACGGCCTGAGGATGGTGACGGTTGACCATTATCGCACCTTCACGGAGGTCCCCCCATGCCAGTAAAGCGAGTGAAGCACTGCACCATTTCTGGCCGGGCTGTCCACTCCCTTGACGAGCTGTACGACGAGATCGCCCGCCAGCTTCCCCTTCCCGATTACTTCGGCCGCAACCTCGATGCCCTCTGGGACGTCCTCTCCACGGACATCGAGGGGCCGGTGGAGCTCATCTGGGAGGATAGCGAACACTCGAAGCGCTCGATGGGAAAGGACTACGAACGGGTCGTTGCCCTTCTCAAGGACCTGACGGAGGAGCGGGAGGATTTCCGGATCGTGTTCCGGTAAAACGCCCCTGTCACGTGGCATTTCGAAGCAGGCGGGCAGCATCACGGTCCACCAGCCATACCAACTGACCTGCCGGCCTGATCAGACAGGCAGGAATGCGATGCGGGTCCGGGGAGCCTTCCAGCACCTCCCGCAGGATCGGCGCCTTGTTGGCTCCCGACACCAGGAAAACAACCCGGGATGCCTGGTTGATGACGGGAACCGTCAGGGTGAGTCGGTGCATCCCGTCATTGGCCGGGGAGACATCCGCCACCCAGCGCCGCCGTTCATCCAGGACAGGTGTTTCCGGAAAGAGGGAAGCGGTGTGCCCGTTCTCCCCCAGCCCCAGCAGGATCAGGTCGAAGCGAGGCAACTCGCCGGGAAACCAGCTGCGGAGGAGCGCTTCATACTCCTTTGCGGCATCTTGCGGGGCCCGGCCGCAGACCATGGGATGGACCTGCCCATCCGGGACCAGGACATGGTCGAGGAGCGCCCGACTCGCCATTCGGGCATTGTTGCGGGGATCAGCGGCAGGCACGCAGCGTTCGTCACCCCAAAAAACATGGGTTTTCTCCCATGGCACCCGCTTCCGGAATGGCTCATGGGCAAGAATTTCGTAGGTACGGCGTGGTGTGTCTCCTCCGGCAAGGGCAACGGCAAACCTCCCCGTGTCCCGCATGGCAGAGTGCGCCGCGGTTGCAAAGAGTTCGGCGGCAGCCATGCTCAAGGCTTCCCGGTCGAGGTAGACCCTGATCATGGAGCCTCCGTCTCTCCCTCTTCCGTCGGAAGGTCGGGTTGGACCCAGCTGTGCCCCTCCTTGGCGATGAGGAGATCAGCAGTTTCCGGCCCCCAGCCGCCGGCCTGGTAGTTGGGGAAATCGGCCGGCGGCACCGATTCCCAGGTATCGAGGATCGGTGAAATGACTCCCCAGGCGCTCTCCACCTGGTCGGCCCGCATGAAGAGGGTAGCGTCGCCGCAGATGACGTCCAGGAGCAGAGTCTCGTAGGCTTCCGGAGAGGCGGCGTGGAAGGCGTCATGGTAACGGAATCCCATGTCCACCGCTCCCAGCAGCAGGCGCGTTCCCGGCTGTTTGACCTGGATGCGGGAGGCAATCCCCTCCTCGGGCTGGATGCGAAGGACGAGCCGGTTCGGCTGCCAGCTCTCCACGGCCGCGGAGGGGAAGAGCTGGTGCGGAGCCGGGCGGAAGAGGATGGCCACCTCGGAGACCTTGGCGCGCAGGCGTTTACCGGTGCGAAGATAGAACGGCACCCCTTGCCAGCGCCAATTGTCGATCCACAGCTTGAGGGCGGCAAAGGTCTCGGTGACGGAGTCAGGTGGCACCCCCTGCTCTTCCCGGTATCCCGTCACTCCCTCGCAGGCCACCATCCCCCTGCCGTACTGGCCGCGGACCGCCACCCGGTGGACTTCTTCGGGGCGAATGGGACGAATGGCCCGCAAGACATCCACCTTCTTGTTGCGCACTTCGTCGGCGGAAAACGACACCGGCGGCTCCATGGCAATCAGGCAGAGGATCTGGAGGAGGTGATTCTGCACCATGTCACGCAAGGCGCCGGATGTATCGTAGTAGCCTCCCCTCTTCCCCACCCCCACCGCTTCGGCGACGGTGATCTGCACGTGGTCGATGTAGCGCCGGTTCCAGACCGGCTCGAACAGAGAGTTGGCGAAACGGAAAGCGAGGATGTTCTGCACCGTCTCCTTGCCCAGGTAGTGGTCGATCCGATAGATCTGCGTCTCGGCGAACAGGGAGGTGAGAAGCCCGTTCAACTGCCGGGCCGAAGCGAGGTCGCGGCCAAAGGGTTTCTCAACCACGAGCCGGTCCCGGGAGCAGTCCCTGCAAACGCCGAGGCTCTCCAACTGGCGGGCCGCCGCTTCCATAAGACCGGGAGGAATGGCGAAGTAGAAGACCCGAACCGCACGGCCGTTCCACTCCCGGTCCAGCCCTTCGAGTCTCCGGCTGAGGAGTGCCCCGGTTTCCGCCGTGGTGAAGTCCCCGGCAAGGTACGACAGCCGGTCGGCGAAGCCACTCCACGTTGACTCGTCCGTCACGCTGCGCCGTGAGTGGAGGTCCACCCCCTCCCTGAGTTTTCGGCGGAATCCCGCATCATCCATCTCTTGCCGGGCGACCCCGACGATGGCGAACCGCTCGGGGAGACGACCGTCAAGGTAGAGGTTGTAGAGGGCCGGCACAAGCTTGCGCCACGTGAGATCACCTGCGGCGCCGAAGACCACCATCACGGTCGGTTCCATCCGAGAATTCATCGTTGTATCCATCGCCATCTACCCCTTGGGCATGCTCAGACTGTCAGGACTTTTCCCGGTGCCCCCCGAATTCGTAGCGCATCGCAGAGAGAAGCCGATTGGCAAAGTCGTCCTCGCCACGGGAACTGAAGCGCTCGTAGAGTGCGGAGCTGAGTACATGGGCCGGGACCCCCTCGTCAATGGCGGCAGCGACGGTCCAGCGCCCTTCCCCCGAGTCCGACACCCGCCCCTGGAACTCCTGCAAATCGGGGCTGTCGAGCAGTGCCGTCGCGCTGAGATCGAGGAGCCAGGAGGAAATCACGCTTCCGCGCCGCCAGACTTCGGTGATATCGGCGAGATCAAGGTCATAGCGATAGAAGTCGGGGTTACGGAGCGGCGCCGTCTCCGCATCGGCACCCTGTCCCTCTTTGCCGGCATTGGCATGGTGGAGGATGTTCAACCCTTCCGCATAGGCTGCCATCAGACCGTATTCGATCCCGTTATGAACCATTTTGACGAAGTGCCCGGCGCCGCTCGGTCCGCAGTGGAGATAGCCCAGTTCGGCGGTCCCTTCCCGTTTCTCGCGGCCGGGAGTGCGTGGTGCCGCGCCGATGCCGGGGGCCAGCGTTCTGAAAACCGGGTCGAGCCGCTCCACCGCCTGTTTCTCGCCGCCGATCATCAGGCAATAGCCCCGCTCCAACCCGAAGATGCCGCCGCTTGTCCCGACATCCACGTAGGTGATTCCCTGTGCCCGCATCTGGTCCGCACGTCGGATGTCGTCCTGGTAATGGGAGTTGCCGCCATCGATTACGATATCGTTGGCCGCCAGCAGGGGGGTCATGCGCTGGAGCATCGAATCCACCACGGCGGCCGGCACCATCAGCCATACCACCCGCGGCTTGACGAGCTTGGCGCAGAATTCCTCGATTGATCGCGCTCCCGCGATCCCTTCGCGCTCCAGCGCCTGGACCGCGTTGACATTCAGATCATACACGACGCACTCATGTCCCCCCTTCCGCAGGCGCCGCACCATATCCGCACCCATCCGTCCAAGGCCAATCATGCCAATTTGCATCGGTCACCTCCCGCACTGTTCCAGGGCCGCCACCTTGGCCAGGCGGCGACGGTGGCGCTCGGCCCCGCTGAAGGTGGCGGCGAGGAAGGCCCTGACCAGCTCCCAGGATTGAGCGTACCCCACCACCAGACTGCCGAGGCAGATGATGTTCATGTCGTCGTGCTCCACACCCTGGTGGGCGGAGTAGTCGTCGTGAATCAGGGCCGCCCGTGCTCCGGGGACCTTGTTGGCGGCAATGGATGCCCCCACGCCGCTCGAGCAGAAGGCGATCCCCCGATCCAGCTTCCCTTCGCCAACCGCTTGCGCCAAGGGGATGACGAAATCGGGGTAATCATCGTCCGGGTCCAGCCGTTCAGCGCCGAAGTCCGTCAACTCGTACCCCGCCTCCCTGAGGGCGGCAGCCATCCGCTCCTTCATGGTGAAACCGCCGTGGTCGGCGGCGATGCCTATCCGCATGGTCGTCACTCCTGGCCACTTTTCAGAATGAGCGGCGTAAGTTTCAGGGTCATCTCTTCAACAATTTGTAAGGATCTGCCCTTGTCAGCCAGGGGCTGTCGGGATATTCGGCTGCAAGGCGGTCATGGATGCCGATCAGGTTTGCCACGTCGTGGGTCTCGATGTAGCGGGCGACGCCATTCAGGTAGATGGCCTCCGGTGCCAGGGAGTTCTTCGGGTAATCGGAGATGATCCTGCGGAAACACTGGCAGGCGGCCTGACGGTCGGGCTGGTTGAACCGGGCTTTCCCCATGCCGAGGAGGAGTGACGGGATGAGGTCCGCTGGCGGATAAAAGCCGAGAGTGCGGTAATGCTCGTCCCCTTGTGCATCGAGAACGATGATAGTCGGCGTCCATTTGACCTTGAACTGCGGGCCGAGCACCGGATCGTCAGCCGGAATCCGCACGGGTACGAGATTGTCGTTGATGAATGTCATGACAGCTGCATCGGGGTACGCGACCGCGTCCATCTGCTTGCAGCCAATTCAGCCAGGGTTGAAGAAATCGAGAAGTACGAGCCTGTTTTCCCTGCCTGCCATTGAGAGTCCCTCTGCAAGGGAGGTGATCCATTCGATCTGTGCCATACCGTTCACTCCTTTCAGTCATGGGTGGATCTGTCGTTTCCGGGCCGCCCCCGGAAAAGGGCCGCCCATCCGGTGCACGTCAAAGTATACCTCCACCTGCAACTTTTTAAATTGGAGTTGCTACCATCCATTGTGTAAGCCCCCGCCAGCCCCATCAGAAAGCCACGATCCACTCGCCGGATGATTCTCAACGTTAGAGGGAAAAAATACCGCCGAATCCTTGCGATGACGTTCCCCCGAAATATACTTTTACCTAGGCTCAGGATGAGTCGATACGGGCACATGACCCACGATGCTACCTGTCAGGGATGACATCATGTAATTTCATTTTCCTCTTCTCCCCCCTCTCGATGCTTCTTTTCTCTGGTCAGCATCCTCTCCCCCATGATTCATCCTTTTCCTCGTTGCTACGGCAGTACCGTTGCCACGGCCAAGGTGTTTCGAGCTATCTCGCCCCACAGCAGCATAGGTGCGTTGGACCAAATTGGAAGGATCATCATGACAAAAGCAATTCCAGAGGGATATCAAACTGTTACACCGATGTTCATGTTCAAGGACGCCCGTAAGGCCATGGAATTCTATAAACGGGCATTTGGCGCGGAGGAGCGCTACGTCATGCCAGGCCCCGATGGCAAGGGGGTGATGCATGCCGAGCTTCGGATCGGCAACTCGATCGTCATGATGGGAGAAGAGCATCCGCAGGAGGCCTGCAAAAGCGCGGAAACCATGGGAGGCTCTCCCGTCAGCTTCTATATCTACCTGGAGAATGTCGACGAGGCTTTCGGAAGAGCGCTCGCAGCAGGCGCAAAGACCACGATGCCGGTCGATGACATGTTCTGGGGAGACCGTGCCGGCACCGTGCAGGATCCCTTCGGCTATAGCTGGACCCTCGCTACCCACACCAAGGACCTGACACCCCAGGAAATCCAGCAGGGGGCCCAGGCCTTCTTCGCCCGAATGAACCGTCCTGGAGGCACTGCAGAACGAGCGTGAGGGGGATCGAATGCGCCATGTAACTGATTCGATTGGCACCCCACACTACAGCATTTGCATTATCTTCCGCAGCGTAAAGTTCCCCTAGAACGACTTTGACCACTGGGCAAGAAAGCTGCTCCCTCCCACGCCGTTTCGCAGGATGCGGGTGTCGTAGGTGTATTCCAGGTAAAGCTGCGAATCCCAGGGTAGGCCGCTCGTGAGCCCCAGCGAGAACGCCCCGCTGTAGTCGTGGGTGAAGTCGAGGCGGGAGAGATTGAAGCTGTCCTGCCGCAGGAAGGGGCGGTTCACCTCGGCGATGGTCCCCCGCAGGTGGAGGTAGAGGAAGAAGAGGAGCTCGTAGCGGTATTCGAGGGAGCCGATGACGAAATCCGAAGCCGGGAACTGGTTGAACATGGCCCCAGGATACCAGTAGCGGTACAGGTCGTCGGTCTCGCTCGGGAATGGCCCGCCGCCGATGCGGAAGGCGGAGAAGCGGTCGATGCTGTCTTTGGGCGCAAAGCCGCCGTGAAGAATGCCGATGAGGCGGTGGCGCTCCGAGAGGCCGGGGATGCCCGTGGCCCCGGTAAAGAAGGCGGAAACCTTGAGATAGTCCCGGGTCCTGTCCCCCCTGAAGACGGTCCCCCCGAAGGTGTGATCGCGCCAGTGGTTCCGCCTGCCCAGCTCAACCGCGATCCCCCCGGCCCACCCCTCGTGGGGGAGCTCCATGAGGTTGCGCCGAATAGAGTCGTAGTCGGCAGAAAGCTTGAAACCGTGGACAAAGGTGCTCGGGGGGAGCTTTACGTCGGCTCCGGTATCGGACACCCTCCCCGTGTAAAGGTAGCCGGCGTTGTAGAGCAGCTTCAGCCGGAAGGCGTTGTCCGACTGGAACGGCGCCACCGGCAGCCGGTACCCCACCCCGACCCCGCCGTTGAAGCTCCCGTAGATGATGGAAGTCGACTTCATCTCCTTCCCGTCGATGATCTCGTCGGTGGGAAAGGGGACGGTATTGTTGTCCCAGTGGCCGAGGAGCTGGAAGTGGCCGAAGTCGCGCGCCAGGTCAAGCTCGTTGACGAAGCCCCCGATGACCGCCCGGGAGCGCCACGGCTCCTCGTACTTCCTCCGGTAGAAGGCGCCAAAGGGAACACCCCAGTCGCTTCCCAGCTTCGGGGAGAAAAAGACCCCGCCGAGGGTGAAAGAGCGGACGTAGTCCCTGTCCCTGGCCGGGATATCGAACCGGTGTCCCCACAACTCACCATTGAGGGGCTCACCGGCCAGGGGGGTGTGGTATTCCGCCTCTTCGGCGCAGAGGACCGTTACCGGGGCAAGAACGGAGAGGAGGGCGCAACAGGCGGCAACAGCGCACATCTTCACCCTGGCGATGAGAGGGGATCTATTATCCATGGGAGCAGGTGACAGCCTTGATGGAATTGAGCGGGGACGCCGATGGTCGCCCGGTGTCCAGAGTGTAGCACATTCCCGCGTTTTTTCAGGTGGGGCGAAGAAAGGCAATTCCGGCTATAAGGCTGATATTCTTAACTCTTGACAACGCGCCTTTAACCGGTTCTAATTTGCATACTTTCACTCAAGCGCTTCCGGCCCTGGAACCGCACGTTACGGAGGAATTTGAATCTATATGGGAAAGATAATGGTCCTGGTCTTCATCGTTGGCGTTCTGTTGATGGGCGTTTCAAAATGCAGCCACAGGCAAGGCAATGCAGGGAACTCCTCCACCACCCCTTCTGACACGGTTTCTCCCGCAGCACCCCGTTGAGCACTTGCCCAAGGGAGTTCGGGCGCTATACTTTCACCAATGAAACGCTCAGGACGAGCCGGCTCCATGCCTGAACGGCAGGGGCTTGCCAGGGACGGCACCTGATTTTTCTCTGACTCACCTTTCCCCGTCCCCGACCTTCTCCTTCCGCCGCCCTGAATTCACCGCCTCTGCCACCCCATCCTCCACAAAATTCAACCCTGGAGGTCCATATGAAAACCATGATCGGAGCCCTCATCATCATGCTTCTGCCCCTCATTGCCCTGGGGAAAGACCGGCCGGTGGCGCCCAACGGCATTTCCCTGATCGAGGGGTACCGCAACTGGCAGGTGATCGCCCCCTCTTACCGGGATGACAAGGGGCACATCCGGGTCATCTTTGGCAACGACACCGCCATGAAAGCCATGAAGGAAGGGACGCGCCCCTTCCCTGACGGGACGATAATGGCAAAGGTGGCATGGACCGCCGTAAAGCACCCGAAGTTCCCGGTGGCCACCATCCCCGACGGGTTCGCCCAGGTGGAATTCATGGTGAAGGATGCCGCAAAGTACAAGGCAACGGGAGGATGGGGCTTTGCCCGATTTGTGGGCAACGGGCTCAAGCCCTACGGCAGGGATGCCAGTTTCGTTCAGGAGTGCTTCGGCTGCCACACGCCGGTGAAGGGTAACGACTACGTGTTTACAGGGTTTGCTCCTGTCCCCTGAACACCGCCATTGTAAAGCAAACTATTTCGCAAGTTCCCCGGAGGTGCTGTTATGAGATGGTTTTCCAAGGGAATTATCAGCCTGGCGCTTGCTGCCCTCCTGACCGGCTGTGTCGGCAACGACCAGTACCGGACCTCGTACGAGCCCTGCAACGTCGCCCAGCAAGGGGCCGAATGCAGAAAGTCGTCCCTGGAACAGAACGACGAGTACCTTCTCGGCTTCGTGGAGTTCGACGACCAGGGGTGGTTCTGGGACAGGAAACAGGCCAATGTGCTGATCGACCGCCTCCTGGAGAAGGATGCGCTGGAGTCCGGCCTCCTTATGGTCGTCTATGTGCACGGATGGCGGCACAACGCCTCGTTCGACGACGACAACGTGGCGTCATTCAGGGAGACGCTCAAACGGATCTACTCCTATGAGCACCTTGCCAGCCAGAGCGAAGGACGGCCGGAGCGGAAGGTGGCGGGGATTTATGTCGGGTGGCGGGGGCTCTCCGCCAACGTGGAGCCGTTCAGGACCCTCTCCTTCTGGGACCGCAAGAACACGGCCGACAAGGTTGGCCACGGCGCCCTGACCGACCTCCTGGTGCAGCTTGAGGAGGTACAGTTCTCGCACCTGAAGGTTTACGACGAAACCAAGAGCAGGCTGGCCCAGACCAAGCTAATCATCGTCGGCCACAGCTTCGGCGGGGAGATGGTCTACTCTGCCCTCTCGCAGATCCTTGTCGACCGTTTCTCGGGGGATGCAGAGTCACCGCAGACCTTCGGCGATCTCGTGATCCTCGTGAACCCCGCCTTTGAAGCGTCCCGCTTCACGCCACTCCACGACCTGGCCGGGGTGAGGAAGTGGTACGCCGACGGGCAGCTCCCCCTCGTGGCGATCTTCACCTCGGAAACGGATCAGGCGACCAAGACGGCGTTCCCCGTTGGACGCACGCTCTCGACTCTCTTCGAGAAATACCGTCCCGACGACGGCAAGCAGAAACAGGCAGACCGGCACGCCGTGGGGCATTTCGAGCCGTACCGCACCCACGAGTTGCGCCCGCGCCCCGAGGCCGAGGCGGCTCCACCCCAAGCCACGGAGACGCCTGAGAAGAAAGTGGCCGATTTACGCACGGCCAAGTCATTGCGGCAGCAGTGGATCGACCTTTCGTCCCGCAACGGCTGGAGCCTCGACTTGGGGAACGCCAGGCTCACGCACCTGGGAAAATCGCTCCCCCGCAACCCCTTGTACGTAGTGGCGGTTGACAAGCAGATAATCGACGGCCATGGCGACATCTGGAACGAGAGGTTCATCGATTTCATGCGGCAGTTCATCCTGTTCACGACCATTGTCGAAGAATAACCGCAATCTACTAACGGAGGCCCCCATGAAAACCCGTTTCGTCGCCCCCCTGCTCCTTGCCCTCGCCATGACCGGCTGCGCCACGCAGAAGCAGGCAGGTCTTCCCCTCGACACCGTCAGCCAGGCGGCATCCGCCGGCCCCCTCTCCATCACCGAGGCCCAGGTCATCACCGACAACGACGCGGCGTTTCTCTCCAAGCTCCGCATGGTCCGGGGCGCGCAGCGCTCCATCGACATGATGTACTACATCTATGCCGACGACCACAGCTCGTCGGTGCTGACCTCAGCCCTCATGGACGCGGCGCGGCGTGGGGTTACCGTGAGGCTCCTCGTGGATTACCACACCAACTACAAGCACCTCGACCTCTTCTCCCTCATGGAGAAGGAGGGGAACGGCAACCTCCAGGTGCGGTTCTACAACCGGCCGACCCGCAACATCATCAAGGACGCCGTCTATCTGACCATGGGATGCTCTCCCGAAACTGCTGCGGCCAGACCCGAGGCATGCAGCGCCGAGAAATTCGCCGCCATCGACAAGCTCTTCGCCGACGAAACGATCAACGGCAGACCGGCGGCGGACCGGAACATCTCCAACCTCGACATCGGCAACTCGGGGCTCTTCCTCTCCGGCCTCTACTCGAAGCGGGGCGACGTGATGGCGCTCGCTGTCCAGAGCGGACAGCAGATCGACGTCCAGAGCCTGAAGGGAGGCGCCTCCACAACCACTCCCGAGCAGGAGGAGCAGCTGAAGCGCCTCGGCAAGGCCTACTGGGAGTCGAGGACCGGCGCACCGTTCCAGCGGCTCGCATCAAATGCGGAGCTCTTCTTCGCCTTCGCCATGTACGGCGGCCAGCTCAACCCGATCAAGGAGACCGTCACCTCGCTGCTGCCGGTCGACAGGAAGCTCTCGGACGATGAACTGCGGGACTGGGACCACCTGACCGACTACCTCCACCACAAGCTCCTCCTGGTGGACCGCAAGGAACTCCAGATGGGGGGAAGGAACGTGGAGAACTCCTACCACATGCGCCCCAATCCCCTGACCAGCAAGTACGTCTTCATGGACACCGACATCCATGCCCTCCTGCCACAGGGGGGCGAGGAGGTCGCCACGGCGTTCGACTCCCTCTGGAATTTCGACGCTATGGTGGCCCCCCTGGCCGAGGTGCGCCAGCATGCCCCCAACGACTTCGTCGTCGCCATGAAATATGCCGAGAAGGCCTGCGCCGGGGAAACGGGGAAAGAGGAGCGCGATGCCTGCATCAAGAAGGAACTGGAGGGAACCGCTCCCTCCCTGGACAAACGGATGGCCGACTGCCGCACGACCATGGAGGAGAACGCCCGGGCCTACAACGAGACCTATCTCCCCACGATTCCGCAGCAGCCGACGCAAACCTTTACCGTGGATAGCGGCAGCGTCCTCGCCTACCTCGAAAACATTCCGTTCAACAGGGCGCTCCCCCCGGAGAAGCGGGTACGGACTTACGGCGCCCCTGCCGGCGAGGAGGCCAGGAGCGGAAAGTACATCCACGACGTCTGGCTCAGGGAGATTCCGGCGGTCTGCGCGTCTGCCACCCCCGATGCCCCGAAGCGGCTTATCCTCCATAACGCCTACTTTTTCCCCGCCGCCAACCTCACCCATGAGCTGAGCCGGATGGTGAACGGCGATTACGACTGCTCCAACGTCACCGTGACGGTCCTCACCAACTCCATCCAGACCACCGACCTCAACGTGGTGAACCTCGCCGCCCGCCACGCCCTCAAGGCGTTCACCGAGTTCTACCAGCAGCAGGGCGACCCGGCCAAGCGGGCGAAATTCGACTACTACGAGTATCAGCCCCGGACCGACGAACCTCTCTCGCTCCACACCAAGGTGTCAGTATTCGGTGACGACGTCACCATCGGCTCGGCCAACGCCGACGTCCGCAGCTTCATGATGGACAGCAACAACGTCATGTTCGTCCGCAACGCCCCCGGCTTCCTCGCGGAGTACACCGCCTTCATGCAGCGGCTCCTTGACGACCCGGCCCGGACGAAGAAGCTCAACGACTATTTCACCGCCACCCCCCGCGACACGATGCTCCAGGAAGACCTGGCCACCTTCCGCCAGATCCTGGCCAAGTACGGCGTCGACAAGAAACTGGACGAGGGGCAACGGAAAGAAGTCGAGGCGCGCTTTGTCCAGATGCTCAACGACGCCTACGAACTGACGAAGGGATCCATCGACACCGGAAGCAGCGCGGCGAAGCGGCGGGAGAGCCAGGACAAATTCAACGAGGAGTTCAAGCCGATCTGATCTCGGCGGGGCAGTTGCACTTCAAATGGATTTATCAGCACGATTCAGTTGGTAAAGTGGTGCGTCCCGAAACCGGGAAGTGATTCGCGGATGAGGCGGGAAACGTCGTCTGGCAGGAGGGGACGGGAGAAATAGAACCCCTGGATGTCGGCACAGGTTATCGACATCAGGTAGCGGAGCTGCTCTTCGGTTTCGACCCCTTCAGCCAGCACTTCAGGGCCGAGGCTGCGCGCCACGGCAACGATAGCCTCGATGATGGCCCCGTTGCCGCGGCTCTGGCCGATGTCGCGGATAAAGGACTGGTCGATTTTGATCCGGTCGAGGGGAAAGTGCTTCAGGTAGTTAAACGAAGAATATCCCGTGCCGAAGTCGTCGATCGCCAGGCGTACTCCCAGCGCCTTGAGCTGCCCAAGCGTGGAGACCGCCGTTTCCGAATCCATCAGCATCGTTTCCGTCAGCTCGATCTCCAGCAGCTCTGACGGCAGCCCCGTCTTTTGGAGCACGTCGCTGACCGTGCCGACGATCTCCTCATGGGTGAATTGCCGCGCGCAGAGGTTTACCCCCATCTGCAGCGGCGGCAGGCCGTCATGCTGCCATTGCGCTCCCTGGCGGCATGCCTCCTCAAGAACCCATCTCCCCAACTTTGAGATGAATCCCGTCTCCTCCGCAACCGGAATGAACCGCGAGGGGAGAATGACCCCCTTGCGGGGGTGATTCCAGCGGACAAGCGCTTCCACCCCGACGACCTTCCACGTGCCGGTATTCACCTGGGGCTGATACATGAGGAAAAACTCGCCATTTGTCAGCGCCTGCCGCATGTCCTCCTCAAGCTCATGGCGCTCAACTGCCCTGGTGTTCATCTCCGCCGAGAAGAACCGGTATGAGTTCCCGCCCCGATCCTTGGCGGCATACATCGCCATGTCGGCGCGCTGCAGCAGCATTTCGCCATTCCCCCCGTCCGACGGGAAGAGGACGATGCCGATGCTCGTGGCGATGTGGAGCGTCTGCCGGTCCAGCGTAAACGGCTCGGCCAGGGCCGCCAGGATTTTGTCCGCCAGCAACGAGGCATCGGTGGCAGCTCGCACCCCGGGGGCGATGATGACGAATTCGTCACCGCCGAGACGCGCCAGGGTGTCGCTTTCGCGGGTACAGCCCGATAGCCGTGCCGCAACCTCCTGCAGGAGCCGATCGCCTACCCGGTGCCCCTGGCTGTCGTTGACGTCCTTGAAGCGGTCCAGGTCGAGAAAGAGGAGCGCCACCACCTCTCCGTGCCTTCGGGCATGCCTGATCGCCTGGGACAGGCGGTCCATCATGAGGGGCCGGTTGGGTAGCCCGGTCAGGGAATCGTAATAGGCAAGGCGCCTGATTTTCTCCTCTGCGCGCTTGCGGTCGGTTATGTCCTCCACCACCTTGATGAATTTCGTCGCCTTTCCCTGTTCATTGAAGACGGGGAAAGCACTCAGACGCAGTCCGGACGGCTCGCCATCATCCAATATTCTCTCAACTTCCCTCGATACGGCTCTTCCCGTGGTCATTGCTTCAACACCGAGGCAGTTATCGCAACATTCGTCCCGATTCTCGAATTCCTGGTAGCAGAACCGTCCGGTCAGTTTCTCGGCATTCTTCCGGAACATCTTCTCCAGATAGCCGTTGTTCATGACGATGCGGTTGTTGCCGTCAATGAGGGAGATGCCCATGTTGACGTTCTCAACAAGGGTCCGGTACCGCTTTTCACTCTCCACGACCTTCGCAGTAGCCCGCCTCCGCCTCGACTCCTGTTCGCGGATGTAAACGTAGCCCAGCACATAGATGCCGATGAGGTTAAAGCTGCGGCGGATGGGGGTAAAGATGTACTCGTACCGCTCTCCGTAGGCTATATCGACCAGTTTGAGCGTTTCCGTGAGAAAAAAACAGACGAGGGCGAAGCAGATGATGTTTCGAAGCCAGCCGGTACGGTGGCGGAAGAGGTGCCAGGTGGGGAAAACGAGAAGCAACGCCGCAATCGTGTGGAAAAGGACGTCGCACCAGGTCTGGCCGAATTTGGATGCCGGATTGGTGGTTATGTAGTCGGCCCACCACGAGAATGTGGCGATATAGCAGGAAAGGGTGAGGGTGATGCCTATGCCGAGATAGTTGCGGGCAAGGAAGAAATCACCGGTGAGGTAACGCATGAACGCGGCGGCAACAATAACGGTCGCCACCCCCGAAAGCACATGCTCGACCGGCGGGAAGAACGCGTGCAGGTGACGGGGATCGACCATCAGCGCTTTCTGGCCTATGGCCATGGCGAGCATGAAGAGCTCCCGCGCCAGGCCGGCACTGAACCCCAGGACGAGCAGTGCCTCCCGGGAATTGGCTTCATTGCGCCTTCTCCATAACGCGAAAAAGAGAAGGTTCAGCCACATCGCCCCTGCAAGGACGAAATACACTGCCACTTCGTCATCAATGCCGCCGTGCCCGCCGGTGAAGCGGGCAACAAAATCAAGAATCCCCAGCAGAGCCTCTTGCATGAGCGACCCTTTCAGCAAGCTGCACAATTAAAACATACACACCAATTGAATTAGATATCACAAATAAAAATAAAGTAAAGTGATTCCAATATTATTTCTTAAAGCAAAAACATATAATTTCATCCTAAATTTCAGCAACTTCAACGCTATTTCCGCAACTAATTGACGTATTTTATTATGATTTCAAAAAAAATCCCCCTTGCAAAAGGGGGATTTTGTCACGCCAAAGGGTGTATTTTATTATTATTCGACCGGGCAATTCCCGCTCCGATTACAGGCTCGCCTCCACGTGGCCGTGATACAACTCGTCCCGCTCCCGGGCAACCCCCTCATCCTCCAGGAAGTCGTCGAAACTCATGACCCGGTCGATGACCCCGCCAGGGGTGAGCTCCACGATCCGGTTCGACACGGTGGAGACGAACTCGTGGTCGTGGGAGGCGAAGAGGATCACCTCCGGGTAGGCGATGAGCCCGTTGTTGAGGGCGGTGATGGACTCCAGGTCCAGGTGGTTGGTGGGCTCGTCCAGCATGAGGACGTTGGCGCCCGTGAGCATCATCCGGGAGAGCATGCAGCGGACCCGCTCCCCCCCGGAGAGCACACTGGTCTTCTTGGTGGCCTCGTCCCCGGAGAAGAGCATCCGCCCCAGGAACCCCCGTGCGAAGCTCTCCCCTTCAGTGGGAGGTGAGTATTGGCCAAGCCACTCGATGAGGTTCAGGTCCCCCTCGAAAAAGGCGCTGTTCTCCTTGGGGAAATAGGAATGGGTGATGGTCACCCCCCAGCGGAAGGTTCCCGCATCCGGCTCCAGTTCCCCGGTCAGAATCTGGAAAAGGGTGGTCTTGGCCTGGCTGTTAGCCCCCACGAAGGCGATCTTGTCCCCCTTGCGGACGATGAGGTCCAGGTTGTTAAGCACCTGCACACCATCCACAGACTTCGAGAGCCCCTGGATCTCCAGGATGATGTCGCCGCAGGCCCGCTCGGGCTTGAAGACCACGTAGGGGTACTTGCGGGAGGAAACCGGCATCTCCTCCAGGGTCAGCTTCTCCAGGAGCTTCTTCCGGGAGGTGGCCTGCTTGGCCTTGGAGGCGTTGGAGCTGAAGCGCTGGATGAACTCCTTCAGCTCGTTGGCCTTCTCGGTGGACTTGCGGTTCTCCTCCTGCTTCTGCCGCAGGGTCAGCTGGCTCGCCTGGTACCAGAAGTCGTAGTTCCCCACGTAGACCTTGATCATGCCGAAGTCGATGTCGGCCACGTGGGTGCAGATCTGGTTCAGGAAATGCCGGTCGTGGGAGACCACGATGACCGTGTTCTGGAAGCGGGAGAGGAAATCCTCCAGCCAGGTGATGGATTTCAGGTCCAGGTTGTTGGTGGGCTCGTCCAGAAGGAGCACGTCGGGATTGCCGAAGAGGGCCTGGGCCAGGAGCACCCGCACCTTCTCTCCCGGTTCCAGCTCCTTCATCTTTTTATGGCGCAATTCCTCGGGGATGCCGAGGCCGTTCAGGAGCACCGCCGCCTCGCTCTCGGCCTCGTAGCCGTTCATCTCGGCGAACTCCCCCTCCAACTCCGCCGAGCGGATGCCGTCCTCCTCGGTGAAATCACCCTTGGAGTAGATCTCCTCCCGCTCAGCCATCACCTTGTAGAGCCGCTCGTGCCCCATGATGACGGTATTGAAGACCACCTCCTCGTCAAAGGCGAACTGGTCCTGGCGCAGCACCGCGATCCGCTCGCCTGAGCCCACGGAGATCTCCCCCTTGTCCGCCTCCACCTCGCCGGCGAGGATCTTGAGGAAGGTGGATTTCCCGGCGCCGTTGGCGCCGATGAGGCCGTAGCAGTTGCCGGGGGTAAACTTGATGTTAACGTCCTTGAAGAGAACCCTCTTTCCATAGGAGAGGGTAACGTTCGATGCGCTGATCATGCTCTGGGTGACTCCTTCTTTTGTTCGGGTAAAATAAAAAACCACAGGGATGTGACCCTGTGGTTCACGTGCTGACTGGTTATACCATTTCCGCCGCCAGGGGGGCAATTCCTTTTTCCACCGCGGGTTTTCCGGAAAAGCCCCTTTCCCTTTCCGCCCCCGATCTGGTACCATCGGCCAAAAGGAGACATCATGAGCGCAAACAAGGAACTCTATGTGGGACACATGTCCTACGAAGCCACTGAAGACGACCTCCGGCGACTCTTTACGGTGGCCGGCACCGTCACGTCGGTCCACCTGATCACCGACCGCGATACCGGCGAATTCAAGGGGTGCGGCTACGTGCGGATGGCCACGATCGAAGAGGCAAAAGAAGCCGTCGAGACCCTGGACGGTGCTTTGCTGAGAAACCGGGCCATCACCGTGACCCTGGCGCGCCCCCAGAAGCAGACCACCCGCCCCGGCGGCAGGGGCGGCAAAGGGGGACCTGGCCCACGAACCGGCGGCAGCCGCGGGAAAGGCGGCCCCGCCGCCGGCAGCGGTGGTCCCCGCGGGAAGAGCGGTCCGGGCACCAGACCCGCAAGAGGCAAGAAATAAGTCCCGCCGCCGCTCGGGCTCGGAGGATAGACTGATCTATCTGAGCCTGAGCGGCACGCTCCGAGAAGCCCTATCCAGCACTATCGCCGCAGCCTTGAATTTCGGCGGCCCCATCATCCCCCTCGCATCGTTCGACACGCCTGCCGGTTCCTTCGGCACCCCGATGAAGTTCCTGTCCAGTTCACCGTTGCCGTTCTCATCCTGAAACGCCGTCACCGCATAGACCCCGCGGGAAAGTCCCTCCACCGCCACCGTCATCTCCGGCCCGGAAACCGGCAGCACCCTCCGCGCCGCGGCTCGACGGAGATCGGTAAGAAAATGGGCCTCGTCGCCCCAGACCGTCACGTAAAGGGTCCCCCTGACGCCCCGAAACCCCGTGACCGTCACCAGGAGGGTTTCGGCGACAGCGGGCTTCAGTTGCAGGATCAGCAGGCATGCCACGAGCAATGCAGCAAAACGCACCATTGTGTATCCCTTCTGTCTTCTCTTCAATTTTTTCCCATCCGCACCACCCGGTTGGCCAGGGCAAAGCAGGCAGGCCGGTGGGTGATAACGAGCACTGTCTTCCCCTCGGTCCGGGCGGCCAGGCGCGCCACCACCTCCCGCTCGGCGGCGGCATCGAGCCCCTCGGTGGGCTCGTCCAGAACGAGGATCGGCGCATCCTTCACCAGGGCCCGGGCCAGGGCGATTCGCCGGGCCTCCCCCCCGGAAACGGCGCTCCCTCCCTCCCCCACCGGGGTGTCGAGCCCCAGGGGAAGAGTGTCCACCCACGCCGCAAGACCGGCATCCTTGAGGGCACGGCGCAGTTCCGCATCTCCCGCCGCAGGATTCCCCACCATGATGTTCTCCCGGATGGTGGCATTGAAAAGATGGGGGCGCTGGGGAACCGCGGCGATCAGGCCCCGCAGCTCGTCGGCCGCCAGGTGGCTGATCTCCATGCCGCCGACGGTGACGCTGCCGGCATAGCCCCTGAAACGGAGCAGGACCTCGGCCACGGTGCTCTTGCCCACGCCGCTGGGGCCGGCAAGGGCCACCTTCTCCCCGGCCGGGACTTCGAGGCTGAACCCGTGAAGGACCGGCAGGGCCGGATCGTAGGCGCTGGAGACGTTGTGGAAGGCGATGCCAGTTCCGACAGGTAGCGGCTCCGGAGCAGGGGGATCGGGGACCGGCACCGGCGCGTCGGCAAGCTCCCGGATCCGTCGCACCGCCTCCCGGGCTGAAGGAACCAGCTGCAGGGCCGCCGGCATGCCGGCGGCCGCCTCGAAGGCCGCCGCCGTGAAAAGGACAAGCATCACGAGGGCCGGTCCGGAGACAAGCCCCGCGGCCACCGAGACGCTCCCGGCCGCAAGGACCGCTGCCACGCCGAGGCCGCCGCAGGCAACCCCGCCGGCCAGGGTAAGGCCGCCGATGGCGGCGAGGCGCTCCTGCTCGGCCACGAGACGGGACGAGAGGTGATCGACCCGCTCCGCCTGACGCTCCGCCGCGCCCAGGAGAATCAGCTCCTCGGCCCCCAGGAGCCCTTCGGTCACTGCTGTGCGGAGCGCCCCGGAAAGCTCCGCCGAGCGCCGCCCCGGCTCCTGCGCCAGGCGCCGGGCCGCGAGGGGAAGCGCCACCCCGGCAACCAGGAGGAATGCGAGGAGCGCCAGGGCCGCCGGCACGCTCCATCGGGCGGCAACGAGGACCGCCAGGACGATGGCGGCCGCGCCGGTAACAAGCGGCGCCACGATCCGGAGGTAGAGGCTCTCCAGGGCGTCCACGTCGGCCCGGAGCCGGCCTGCCACATCGCCCCCCGCGTAGCGCTCAAGCCCGGCCGGAGCCAGGGGCTCCAGCCGTCGGAAGAGCCAGACCCGAAGGTCGGCCAGAATACGGAACGCTGCCTCGTGGGTCACCAGCCGCTCGGCATAACGCCCCACGGTCCGGAGGATGGCCAAGGCCCGGATGGCGGCCGCCGGGAAGAAGTAGTTGAAGGGAACGGCAGTTGCCCCGGTCACGGCCATAGAGGCGATGAACCAGCCGGAAAGGGCCATGAGGGCCGTGTTGGCGGCTATGACGGCGACGCCGAGGAGTATCCCGGTCACCATCCAGGGCCACTGGCGCCGGGAGACGGCCAGGATCCGGAAGAGCTCCCTCATGCCGCCACCTCTCCCGCCATGGCGGCCAGGAACTCCGCCGGCGCCACCACCCGCTCAAGACGCCCCCCAGCCATGACGGCGACCCGCGCCACCCTCCGGACGGTTTTTTCCCGGTGGCTGATGACGAGCACCGTCCGCCCAGCGGCCAGCCGCTCCAGGGCCTCCCCCACCAGCCGCTCGTTCTCCGGATCAAGGCCAGCGGTGGGCTCGTCAAGAACCACCAGCGAAGCATCGCGCAGGAACGCCCGAGCCAGGGCCAGGCGCCGGAGCTCCCCCCCAGAGAGCCCGGCGCCCCGGTCCCCCAGTTCCGTGTCGAGCCCCAGCGGCAGGCGATTCACAAAGGCGTCGGCTGCCGCAGCCTCCAGGGCGGCGCAGATCTCCGCCCCGTCGGCGGTGGGACGGCCGAGGCAGAGGTTCTCCCGGATCGTCCCCTTGAAGAAAAAAGGGCTCTGGGGAACCCACGCGAGGCGCTTCCGCCAGGCAGCCGGGTCCAGATCGGCAAGATCGGCGCCGTTCACCGTGATCCGCCCCGCCTCGGGACGGGCCAGCCCCACAAGGAGGCGCACCAGGGTGCTCTTGCCGGTGCCGCTCTCCCCCTCCAGGGCCGTGAGGCTCCCGGCCGGCAATTCCAGATCGATGCCGCTCACGCCTCCCCGCTCGCCGCCGTAGCGGAAGGTAACTCCCTCGAACCGGATGGCCGGCGGCCCCGCTTGAACCGGCAGGGTGCCTCCGTACCCCTCGGGCCCGGGAAGAGACAAAAGCGGCACAAGCCGCTCGGCGGCGGCTGTTCCCTGCATCCGGGCGTGGTAAGAGAGCCCGAGGGTTCTCAGCGGCAGGTAGAATTCGGGGGCCAGCAGCAACACGAAAAGCCCATCGGCGAGGCTTAGTCCCCCTCCCAGGAGGCGGAAGCCGACCACCACCGCCACCACCGCCGTACCGACGGTGGCGAAAAACTCCAGGGTAAAGGCCGAGAGGAACGCCACCCGGAGCACCGCCATGGTTCCCTGGCGATACGCCTCGGAGACCCGGGCCACAGCCTCGGCCTCGCGCCGGGCCGCGCCGAAGATCTTCAGGTCGGGAAGCCCCTGGACGAGGTCGAGGAGGTGCCCTGCCATGCGGGAGAGGCGCCCCCACTGACGGCGGTTGAGGATCTCGGAGCCGCTGCCGATGAGGACCATGAGAAGCGGGATGAAGGGGGCGGAAAAGAGGAGGACGAGACCCGCCCGCCACTCTGCCGGAAAGACGAAGAAGAGGGCCGTTGGTGGCAGCACCGCCGCCAGGGCCAGGTGGGGAAGGAAGCGGGCCACGTAGAGCTCCAGCCCCTCGACCCCTGCGGTCACCGCCTCCACGAGGGGACCGGTCTCCTCGCCGGCACGCCCCGCCGGCCCCAGTGCCTGGAGCTTGCGGTAGAGGTGGCTCCGCACCTGCTCCTTGACCCGGGCCGCGGCGGCCGCTGCCCGCCGCTCGGAGAAGAAGACCAGGAGCCCCCGGGCAGCAGCCAGGGCGGCGACAGCGCCGGCCAGGGGAAGCACGGCGTCCAGGGTGGCGTTCTCGATCACCACCCGATGGCAGGCCAGCGCCAGGAGCCGCGCCTGGGGGACGGTCAGAAACCCGGCGACGAAGGCCCACCCCACGGCGCGGGCAAGCTTCCCCCTCACCCCACGGGCTGTGTCGAGGAGCCATCTTTCAGGGCGTGCTGTGTGGTCTCTGCTCATGGAGCCTCCTTAGGTTTATCTACACGTACCACTGGCACCTGTCAACGACGCCGCCACAGGATATTGACATCCGTTTTCAATTAAGTATACTGGAATCAGGAATACTTCAAAAAAGAAAGGGGTGTTGATACATGAGACGGCATACGGAACTCAGGACAATGTCCCACAAAGACACTGGCGAATCGGTGGAACCCAGACGGACAACGGGATCCGGGACAAGTCATGAAACGAAGGGAATAACGAAGAGCGAAACAGAGGGGAGCAGCCGTGAGGTTAGCGTACTTTCCCCGATCAGGGAGATGGAACGGTGGTTTGAAGAGTCTCTGAGCCGTCCCTTCTTCGGCATGCACTGGATGCCGTTCAGACAGATGTTCTCGGAAGTGGGTGAACGGACCGAGTTGATGCCTGCGGTTGACATGTTCGAGGAAGGTGGACATCTGGTGGTTAAAGCCGAACTCCCCGGCATCACCAAAGAAAACCTCAATCTCCGGATTGTCGACAACAACCTGATCCTCTCCGGTGAGAGAAGCAGCGAAGAGAAGATCGAACGGGGCAACTACCTGCGGCTCGAACGGTCCCACGGCTCCTTCAGCCGGACCCTGAGCCTTCCCGATGGCCTCGATACCGAGCACATTAAGGCCGGCTTCAAGGACGGCGTGCTTGAGGTACGGATTCCGAGGACCGAAAGCAGCACGGTTCGCGAGATCACCGTTGAGTAATGAGGGCAGGAGGTGGAAAGGAGAAGGGGAAGCGAAATGCTTCCCCTTTTTTGCATCCGGGGATTGCGCTGCGGACCGCGGGGACGTACAATCTGCCGACATATACTCCCAGTGCATGCAAGGAGTCCCCATGTCCAACCTCGCCCTGTTTCTCCTCATGATGTGCGGCGGCACCGCAGTGGCGCTCCAGCCATCCATCAACGCCCGCCTCGCCCAGAAAATCGGAGTCATCGAAAGCTCGTTCGTCTCCTTTACCGTTGGAGCCCTGGTCCTCGCCGTGGCGGTATCCTTCTGGGGGCGCGGCAGCCTGCGGGCACTCTCGACTGCCTCATGGTGGGAGCTGACCGGCGGCCTCCTGGGAGCCGCCTTTGTCACCCTCACCATCGTGGTCGTACCGCGCATCGGCACCGCAGCGGCCATGGCCGCCATCATCGCGGCCCAGCTCACCACCGGGCTTCTCATGGATCACTTCGCCCTCTTCGGCTTCCGGGGAGCCCCCCTGGACGGCAAGCGGATTGCAGGGACGCTCCTCCTCATGGCCGGCGCCGCGCTGGTGTTCCGCCGCTAACGACGCCATGACCTCCCCCAAGCGGCACCCAAAAGCCGCACTTCACACCGTCGCCCTGTTCGAGGCAACCAAAGGGGCCCTTGTCATCGCTGCCGGGCTCGGGCTCCTTGCCCTCATCCACCGGGATGTGCAGGCATTGGCAGAGGAAATCGTGCGACATCTCCACCTGAACCCCGCAAGCCGCATCCCCCGCATCTTCCTTGAAGCTGCCGGCAAGGCCGATGGCGGGCGGCTGCAACTTCTGGCCCTCGGCGCTTTCGGTTATGCATCGGTTCGCTTCGCCGAAGCATGGGGCCTCTGGCGTGGCCGCCCCTGGGCCGAGTGGCTGGGAATTGTCTCCGGCGGCATCTATCTTCCCCTCGAAGTCTACGAACTCTTCATTTCCGTCACCCCCGTCAAGCTCGGCACTTTTCTCGTCAACGTTGCCGTCGTAGCGGTGCTCGCCAGAGAGAGGCTCATTGCCTGTCGTTCAACGCGCAAACCTTGACCCTCACTAAAAAAATTTGCCGAAAGTGAATTTTTCGCATTGAATGAAATACCGTTAAAGCTTATCATGGCCGAATCCCTTCGCGGAATCGCGAAGGGGCTAACTCATTAACATGGCATAAGGAGGCAGTCGGCATGAGCTACGAGTTACCAGCAAACGAACAGCTTTTGAAGTGGGTGGACGAAGTCAGGGCACTCTGTGAACCGTCCCGGATTCACTGGTGTGACGGCTCCCAGGAGGAGTACGACGAGCTGTGTAAACTGCTGGTGGAGAATGGCACCTTCAAGAAGCTGAACCAGGAAAAGCGCCCCAACAGCTATCTGGCCTGCTCCGATCCCATCGACGTGGCGCGGGTCGAGGACCGCACCTTCATCTGCAGCATCTCCAAGCAGGATGCAGGGCCCACCAACAACTGGATGGCCCCCAAAGAGATGAAGGAAAAACTCCACGGCCTGTTCAAGGGATGCATGAAGGGGCGCACCATGTATGTCATCCCCTTCAGCATGGGTCCCCTCGGCTCCCCCATTGCCAAGATCGGCGTTGAAATATCGGATTCACCCTACGTTGCCGCCAATATGCGGATCATGACCCGCATGGGCAAAGCCGTTCTCGATGTCCTCGGCGGCGGCGAGTTCGTCCCCTGCCTCCACTCGGTGGGCGCCCCCCTTCAGCCTGGACAGAAGGACGTGATCTGGCCCTGCAACAAGGAGAAATACATCGTCCACTTCCCCGAGGAGCGCGCCATCTGGTCTTTCGGTTCCGGCTACGGCGGCAACGCCCTTCTCGGCAAGAAGTGCCTGGCCCTGCGCATCGCCTCCAAGCAGGGGAAGGACGAGGGGTGGCTGGCCGAGCACATGCTGATCCTCGGCGTCCAGTCCCCCACCGGCGAGAAGACCTACGTGGGCGCCGCTTTCCCGAGCGCCTGCGGCAAGACCAACTTCGCCATGCTGATTCCCCCGAAGCCGTTGCAGGACAAGGGATGGAAGGTGACCACCCTGGGCGACGACATCGCCTGGATCAAGCCCGGCCCCGACGGTCAGGTCTATGCCATCAACCCCGAGTACGGCTACTTCGGCGTCGCCCCCGGCACCAACGTCAAGACAAACCCCAACGCCATGGCCTCCTGCTCCGCCAATACCATCTTCACCAACGTGGCCCTTACCGAAGACGGCGACGTCTGGTGGGAAGGGATGACCGACGAGCCCCCCGCAAAGCTCACCGACTGGCAGGGGAACGAGTGGACCCCGGGGTGCGGCCGTCTTGCCGCCCATCCCAACTCTCGTTTCACCGCGCCGGCCTCCCAGTGCCCCTCCATCGACCCCGACTGGGAAAACCCCAAGGGCGTCCCCATGAGCGCCTTCATCTTCGGTGGCCGCCGCAAGGACACCGTGCCGCTGGTCTACCAGGCCTTCAACTGGAGCTTCGGCGTTTACCTCGCCTCCACCCTCGGATCCGAAACCACCGCCGCCGCAGTGGGAGCCACCGGCAACGTGCGCCGCGACCCCTTCGCCATGCTCCCCTTCTGCGGCTACCACATGGCCGATTACTTCAGCCACTGGCTCCAGTTCGGCCGCTCCATCGCCAAACCGCCCCGCATCTTCAGCGTCAACTGGTTCCGCAAGGACGCCAACGGCAAGTTTATCTGGCCCGGCTACGGCGACAACATGCGGGTTCTCAAGTGGATCGTCGAAAGGGTCCAGGGAAAGGCCGCGGCCGTCGAATCCCCCCTGGGGTGGATGCCGCGTTACGAGGACATGGACTGGGAAGGGCTCGACATGACCCGCGAGAAGTTCAACGAGCTGACCTCCGTGGACCGGGAGGTCTGGCATAACGAGCTCGTCTCCCACGAGGAGCTTTTCCTCAAGCTCTATGACCGCCTCCCCAAGGAGTTCCTCCATATGCGCCAGATGATCGTTTCCGGCCTCTGGCGCTCGCCGGAGCACTGGGAGCAGATCGGCGACGTCCATCCCGAAGGGTGGAACGAGTAACGCCCAGTCTCCTGTTACACACAAAGGCCCGTCGGAATTTTCCGGCGGGCCTTTGGTTTTCTGCATGAACGAGCGCTGTGACTGTCAGAGGGTAAAAAAGAACGTCGCCCCCTTGTCCGGTTCGGCTTCCGCCCAGATCTTTCCGCCGTGGCGCTGGATGATGTTCTGGGCGATGGCAAGGCCGACCCCTGTCCCTTCATACTCGCTTCCGTTGTGCAGTCGCTGGAAGACCGCAAAGAGCTTGTCGGCATACCGCATGTCAAAGCCTACGCCGTTGTCCCGGACAAAGTAGACCGTCTCCCCGTTGTCCGGAAACGCCCCCACCTCGATCCTGGGCACCTCACGCCTGCTGCTGTATTTCAGGGCATTGCCGATCAGGTTCGCATAGACCTGCCGCAGCAGAACTGGGTCGGCCTGGGATTCGGGAAGCTCGGCAACCGTAAACGAAATCTCTTTCCCTTCATACTGCTCCCGATACTGTGCAAACGTTTCCCGCGCCAGCCGTTCCATCGACACGGGCATTTTGTTGAGGGGCTGGCGCACGGTCCGCGAGAGGGCGAGGATGGCATCGATGAGCTTTCCCATGTTGTCGCACCCCGCCACGATGCGGTGGAGCAAATTGCGGGCCTCCTCGTCAAGGGCCTGGGAATAGTCGTCCATGAGGATATGGCTGAAAGCGTCGATATGCCGGAGGGGCGCCCGGAGGTCGTGGGAGACCGAATAGGCGAATGATTCCAACTGGCGGTTCACCTGCTGGAGCTCCTCGGTCCGCTCGATGACCCGCTGCTCAAGCTCCTGGGCGGCAAGACGGAGCTGGATGGTTCTCTGGTCCACGAGCTCCTGCAGGTTCCTGCGATGCAATTCCAGCTCCATGCGCTGCAGGTAGAGATCCCGGAAGACCCGTACCTTGCTCCGGAGGATGGCCGGCTCGATGGGCTTGGCCAGGTAATCGACCGCGCCGGCGTCATACCCCTTGAACTGGAACTTCAGATCCTTCATCCCCGCCGTCACGAAGATGATCGGCAGATGTCTGGTCTTGGGGTTGGAGCGCATCAGCTCGGCAGTCTCGAACCCGTCCATCTCGGGCATCTGCACATCCATGAGGACCAGCGCGAAATCCTGCTTCAGCGTCAGCCTGAGCGCTTCGTTGCCCGACAGTGCTCTGACGAACACCAGGTCCAGCTCGTCCAGAAGCCCTTCAAGGGCCGAAAGGTTTCCCGGCCGGTCATCCACAAGCAGAATCTGCGGTTTCATTGAAATGAACTGTCCGTCCATCTCCCCTCCATTACCCGCGAGACAGGCTCGCCCCTTGGATTACGCTGACGGCCCGCGTCAGCCGGCCTCCATGCCCGAATTCATTCCTGAGGCTCCGTCACGACGTTGCCAGCCGGACCAGAAGTGGCGCAATCCGCTCAAGGGGCACGATGTGGTCCGGTCCGACCGCCTCGACGGCGCTCCTGGGCATCGAATCGGCAACGGCGTCGGCAGGATCCTGCACCACCGTCACTCCGCCGGCATCCTTTATCCGCCCGAGCCCCCAGCTCCCGTCGCATCCCGCCCCGGTCATCACGACGCCGATGAGCGCAGGCCCGAAGGCGTCCGCCGCGGACCCGAACAGCACATCCACCGACGGCCGAGCGAACCTGACCGGAGGGTCCACCGACAGGGAAAGGGTGGCGTCCTTCTCAACCAGCAGATGGTAGTTGGGAGGGGCCAGGTACACGGTCCCTGCCGCAGCCTTCTCCAGCTCATCGGCCTCCTTGACCCTGATGGCGCTCAGCTCGTCCAGCAGGAGCGCGAGGCCGTTGTCCGCTTCAGGGGATATGTGGGCAACGACCAGGACCGGCAGGGGGAAACCCGCCGGCAGGGAGCCGATCACCTGTTTCAGCGCATCGACCCCTCCGGACGATACGCCGACAACCACAGCGCGGAATCTATGCTGACTGTTCCTGTCCATAGCTTTTCCGGTAAATCCTCATCCTCTCCACCGTTTCGGCATAGCGCGAAGCGATCCGCCTTCCGTCGAGGGACTCCTTGAGGCCAAGACAAAGAAAGCCGCCGGGAATGAGACAAGTGTCAAAAAGCCGTAGTACCCGCTCCTTGAGGGTCGGCTTGAAATAGATGAGCACATTCCTGCAGAGAATCAGATGCATCTCCCCGAAATCAGCGTCGACCGCCAGGTTGTGGGAGGCGAACACGATCTGGTCCCGCAAGGATTGTATCATTATGGCATGCTCATAGCGTGCCAAGTAGTAGTCGGAAAACGCCCCCTTCCCGCCGGCGGCCTGATAGTTCCTGGTGTATTTCTGCATCTCCTTCAGGGGGAATATACCCTCCCGGGCATTCTGAAGCACCTCGTTATTGATATCGGTCGCATACATCCTGAAACGTCCCTTCATCCCCTCCTCTTCGAGGAGTATGGCAAGGGAGTACGCCTCTTCGCCGGATGAGCACCCCGCATGCCATATCTTGACGAAGGGATAGGTCTTCAGGTGGGGTACGATCTCTTCCCGCAGCGCCCGGAAAAATGCCGGGTCCCTGAACATCTCCGACACGTTGACCGTGATACCGCGGAGCAGCGAGTCAAAGGCCTCGCGATTGCGCAAAATGGCGGCCTGGGCTTCGGAGAGGGTCCCATAGCCTGAGGTGGCGAACCACTGGGTAATCCTCCGCTTTATGGATGCCTCGGAGTAGTCGGTGAAGTCATGGCCGTACACCTGACGGACACCGTGGAGGAGCAGACGCATCTCGATGTCGAAGAGTTCATCCGGTTCCATGGTCAGCTACCGTACAGCCATACCCGCAGCAGCGAAAGGAGCTTGTCCGCATCCACCGGCTTCTGGATGTAATCGCTGGCCCCTGCCTTGAGGCACTCGTCCCGGTCACCCTTCATGGCCTTGGCCGTGAGGGCGATGATGGGGAGCCGGGCGAATCGCGGGTCTTTCCTGATGGCGCGGGTAGCCGCAAAACCGTCCATCTCGGGCATCATGATATCCATGAGCACCACATCGATGCCGGGCTCTCCATTGAGACGCTCCAGGGCCTCCCTGCCGTTTTCCGCCTCAAGCACGATCATCTTTTTCTCCGCGAGAACGCTGGAGAGGGAGAAGATGTTGCGCATGTCGTCATCCACGATCAGAACCTTTTTCCCCTCGAGCAGCGCCTCGTCGTCGAGAGCCGCGCGGATCATCCTCTTCTTCTCGGGTCCCATGCCGCTCTCCACCAGGTGCAGAAAGAGCGAGACCTCGTTCAGAAGCCGCTCGGGGCTCTTGGCCCCCTTGATGATGATGCTCTCGGCATAGTTGCGGAGCCGCTGCTCGTCCTCCCGGGAAAGGTCCCGGCCCGAATGGATTATCACCGGAATCCGCCGGCTTTCGTCAAGGGACTGGATCTTCTCCAGCACCTCGAAGCCGGACATGTCGGAAAGGCCCAGGTCAAGCACGATGCAGTCGAAGGGTTCGACGGCCAAAAGCCCCATGGCCTCGCTTCCGGTCGCGGTGACCGTGATGGCCACATCGCGCACTCCGAGCAGCGCCTCCATGCTCTTTGCCTCGTTCCTGTCGTCTTCGACGATCAGGAGCTTCCTGACGCTTTTGGCCAGGGAGTGCTCGATGGTACTGAACACCTCGTCAAGCTGAGCACTGTTCACGGGCTTGGTCACAAATCCTATGGCGCCCATGGTCAGTGCCTTCTGGCGGTCTTCCAGGCAGGTGAGGAAGTGCACCGGGATATGCCGGGTCCTCAGGCTGTCCTTGAGGCACTTCATGACCCCCCAGCCGTCGATATGGGGGAGCATCACGTCCAGCACAATGGCGCTCGGCAGGTAATGGTCGGCAAGGGCAATGCCGCTTTCACCGTCCCCGGCAACCATTGCCGGGAAGCCACGATCACGGACCATATCCATCAGGATGGCGGCGAAGGAGAGATCGTCCTCGATGATCAGGATGCTCCTCTCGCCGGGACGAAGCTTCTCGCGGTCGTCCGCCAGAACCGGCGTCGGGAGCTGAACATCCGCCTCCCTTCCGGAGACTTCCTTCCCCCGCGGCACCGTGACGGGAGGCAGCCGGGGCGCCGGCGGCGGCACGGCCGTTTGACTCTCCTCCCCATGGGCAGCGTGGTCCAGCGGGAGATAGAGGGTGAAGGAGCTCCCTTTCCCCTCTTCGCTTTCGAGAAGGACGTCGCCATGGAGCCCCCGCGCCAGTTGCCGCGAAATGGAAAGCCCCAGCCCGGTGCCGCCGAACTTCCGGCTCGTCGTGCCGTCCGCCTGCTGGAACGCCTGGAACACAAGGTCATGCTTGTCGGGAGAAATCCCGATTCCCGTGTCGGAAACCTGAATGGCAATGGCCGGGGCCGGCAGGGGATTTTCCTCTGAATTGGGCAGATGCGCCCTGACGGCCACCCTCCCCTCCCGGGTGAACTTGCAGGCGTTGGAAACGAGGTTCTTCAGGATCTGCTGGGTCCGCTGGCCGTCGGTGGTTATCTCTTCCGGGACCCCCTCCTCGATGATCGCATCAAAGTCCAGCCCCTTCTGCTCCGCGAGGGGGGAGAACATCGTGCGGAGCTGGTCGAAGAGGGCGCGGAGCGGAATCTGCTCGTAATTGAACTCCAGCCTTCCCGACTCGATCTTCGAGAGATCGAGGATATCGTTGATGAGGGTAAGGAGGTCGTTGCCGGAGCTGTTGATGGTGGCTGCGTACTCCACCTGTTTGTCGGTCAGGTTGTGCTCCCGGTTTTCCTTCAGCAGAGAGGAGAGGATCAGCAGGCTATTGAGGGGGGTCCTCAGTTCGTGGGACATGTTGGCCAGGAATTCGGACTTGTAGGTGCTGATCCGCTCCAGTTCGTCGGCCTTCAGCTTCAGCGCCCGGCTCGTCTCCTCCACCTCGCGGTTCTTGGCGCGGATCTGCTCCCGCTGCTGCTCCAGCATCTGGGCCCGCTCCTCAAGCTCCTCGTTGGTCTGCTGGAGCTCTTCCTGCTGGACCCGCAGCTCCTCGGTCTGGGCCTGGGTCTGTTCAAGCAGCTCGTCCACGAGCTTCCGCGAACGGTTGACGTTGATCCCGATGGATAGCCCCTCCTGGGCCCGGCTGAGGAACTCCAGTTCCCGCGCCGTGAATTCCCTGAAGGAGCCTATTTCCACAACCCCCACGAGAAGATTGTCATGGAGCAGCGGCACCGCGGCGATGTTGAGGGGCTTCGCCTCGCCAATGGCCGAACTTATGGGGAGATAGCCGGGAGGGACATCGGCGAGGCGGATAATCCTCCTCTCCTTGGCCGCCTCCCCCACCAAGCCCTCCCCGAGGGCAAACCGCTTCTTCATATCCTCCCGGCGGGCAAGGGCGTAGGTGGCGGCAATCTCCAGATCACGGGTCCTGTCGTTGTACAGATAGAGGACACCGACGCCGGCCCCCAGGTATTCGCAGAGGAAAGAGAGGCTCTTTTCAACCATTTCCTCCAGCCGCCGGTCCCCCCGAAGAATGGCGCCGAGTTCATTGGCGCCACTTTTCAGCCAGTCCCGTGCCTGCTCCTCCTGCCGGTTCCGGCGCAGCGAGTCCGTCATCCGTGAAAATGCAGCGTCGAGGGATGCCTGGATGCCGCTCATGCCGGCCACCGCCCGGAGCATCATTCCGCCCTCGTCCCTGGCAACGGTTTCAGGATCAATCCGGAGCCGCTCCGACACGGCCACGTCCTGGGTCAGGTCGCCGGCTGCAATGGCCTCCGCCAGCCGGGCCTTTTCCGTCCCCGACTCTTCCATCCGGCGCACGGCATCGAGGACCACTCGGATGGGGTCGGCCACGCTCCGCGTGATGAAGAACGCCATGGCCAGTGCAATGGCGATAGCGCCGAGAAGGAGCGATATCAGCCACGAGCGGATATTGAAGTAGCCGGCGGTGCTCTGGTCGAGATGCTCGTCCCCTTCTTTCAGGCTGTACTGTGTGAGCAGCTTCGCTCGGTTTTCAACATCGCCGAAAAGAGTCCTCAGGTGCGCATTGTCGACAGTCAGCGTTTCGTAGTCAGCGCCTGAATCGGCCGCTGACTTGAGTCTTGCCGTCTCATCCATGTATTCCTTCGAGGCAGTGATGACATCATCCAGAAGTCGTCTCTCCGCAGGATAAATCGAAAGCTTGGCGTAACGTTTCAAGGACTCCTGTATGTCTATCGCTTCATGGTGGAGTTTCAACTCCAGCTCTTTGCGGTGCAGGCGATTCTCCTCCAGGTAGTTCAAAAACGTTCGGCGATGCTGCTGGTGATGGCGGTCGATCATTGCCGCCGTCTCTATGCCCGGAATCAGGTGGTCATGCATGGCATCCAGATGTGACTTCATTTCTGTCAAACCGGTGACACCGAAATAACCGATCAGGGAACTGAAGGCGATGACCGTTCCGTAGCCGAGAAGCAGCTTGTTCCTGATCTTCAGATCTGCATACCACCCCATAAATCTCTCCCCCGCTCACTCACGTTCTGTCCATGGAACAACAATTGTTAACCTTAGCACATATTACTTAATGAACAAGTCACACAATATACATCGCATTACTACACAATATGTGCCCACGCGCAGAAAAGCCCGTCAGATTAGTCTGACGGGCCCCTGTCAACATATCCCCGTTCATCCTGTGGCCTGTTCCAGCAGCGTCGCCAGCATCTCAACCCGCGGCATGGCGATCCCCTCCCGCGCACCGTAGGCAAGGGGTGTCCTGAAGATGGCGGCAATCTCCAGGGGGCGCCCCTCTTCGCGGTCGATCTCCATGGATGGCTTGTACTCTCCCATGGCGTCGGTGAATTCCAGCATGTCGTCGACGTAGCCATCGGCAATGAAGGTGGCAAGCCCCTGGGCATTGGCGCCGGCGATGACTTCAAGCATAATTCCCCGCACCAGTTTGCGGCTCACATCGCGCGCCAGAATCAGGTTCACCGGTTGCTGCAGGAGGGCGCACAGGCCGTTGAACGGGATGTTCCAGACCAGCTTCTCCCACCGGGCACGCTTCAGGTCATCGGTTGTCCGGCAATCCACCCCGGCCTGGCGGAACATGGCGGCCAGCTCCTCGATCCGCCCCGTGTCGCGGGGCAGGAATTCTCCCAGGATGATCCGCCCCGCCCCCAGGTGATGCACCTCGCCGGGCTCCCCCCTGTTGGAGCAGAGAAAGGCCACGCCGCCGATGATCCGCTCGGCCCCGAAAAGGGTGGCCAGCGCCTCCTCGTTCCCCAGTCCGTTCTGGAGGGTCAGAATCTGCGTCCCCTCCTCCACCAGCGGACGGATCAGCTCCTCATACCGGCTGTTGGCAAAAGTCTTCAGCCCAACCAGCACCAGGTCCATCGGCCCGATTTCCTCGGGAGCGCGGTATCCCTTCACGTGAGGCAGTGTAAAATCGCCGTTGATGGAAAAGACCTTCAGGCCGTTCCCGGCGATCGCCTCATAATCGCGGCGAAGGAGGAAATGGACGTCCTCTCCGCTCCGCTGCAGCAAAGCGCCGTAGTAAAGCCCCAGGGCTCCGGCGCCCACAATTGCTATTCGCATGAATGTCTCCTTGCGCTAGTGTCGTCCCCCCTCAAAAGGTAGGGCCTGACGACGGTTTAGGGACTGAGGCCTTCGCTCCGTGCGGAGGGATTTCGGGCCTTGCTGCGGTTCTATGGCCTTGCCGTTCGGACAGAGAAAAGTGGTGCGAAGATCCCTTCGTTACAGCAGACAGGGTATCTACCGGGTGGGGTAAAGCGGTCCCTCTATGCAAAGACGAAACCGCAGGCGCGGCATTGGAGCGGCATCACCTCAAGGAAGGCGGCACCGTCCTGGGAGCTGAGACGGATGTGTTCCCGATGGCTGCTGGACGGGGATGTCGTATGCCTTTGATCTGACAGAGTCTTTGCCGTGAAACGCTCTCTTTTACAAAAGCGATAGAGCACCGGATCACCATACCTGATTCCGAAAGGAGGGTGCAAAGGAAACTTTCGCCGTTTGCCGTAAACAGCCATTTGACGCCACCAATATCGAGGTAACACCTCTGAGCGATGACGGCGTATCAGGCCCTGGACTACATTTTGATGTCCTGAACATGGCGGCTTTTGCTGTGACCCTTTTATGCTTCCAGTGCATATATTCCACCTTGACAACATTTCTTTATCCGTTAAATTAGACCAAACGGTTGGTTTTTGAGGAAATGCATAATGAAATCCAAAGGCGAAGAAACAAGAAGCAGAATACTTGATACGGCGACGGATCTCATCCACCGCAAGGGCTTCGGGGCCACGAGCATCAATGACTTGCTTGAGGCAACCAATATCAAGAAAGGCTGTCTTTACTTCCATTTTCCTGGAAAGGATGCCTTGGGGCTGGCCGTGCTGGAGAAGATGCGGGATGATTTCCTCGATGTTTTGGAGACCTCCCTGGCCGGCACCACACCGGGGGAGTGTCTTGATAATTTTTTCGCCACGGTCGCAGATGTACACAAGGGGAGGGGATTCGTCGGGGGGTGCATTTTTGGAAATACCGCCCTGGAAATGGGGGACACGGACAATCGTTTAGTGGCTATAATCAGGCAGGTCTTTAAAACATGGCTGGGCAAATTGAAGACGGTTATCGCCGCCGCCCAGAACAGTGGTGAGGTACGCAACGACATCCCAGCAGACATCCTGGCCTGCCAGATGCTGGCCGCCATCGAGGGGGGTATAATGCTGTCCCGTCTGGAAAAGGATGAGAAGCCCCTGTGCGATGCCCTCGGCGCCTTACGGACAATGATGCGAGTGAAGTAGCAAAATTTTTTTCAATAAAAACAAACCAAATGGTCGGTTTGTTGGCCCTCAGGGGCAAATACAAACAGCTGAAAAGGAGAGGCAGATGGCGCGTTTGACAACGGTGGAAGTAAGTGCGGTTTCAGGGGAGACGGCGGCTATATTCAAGGAGATCGAGGGTGCATTCGGCATGGTGCCAAATCTTTTCAAGAGCTACGCCCATCACCCGCCCCTGCTGAAGGCCAACTGGAACAAGGTCAAGGCAGTAATGATGGAAGGGACCCTGAGCCAGAAGGTAAAGCAGACCATAGCGGTGCTGGTTTCCAGGGACAATGGCTGCACCTACTGCGTGGCAGCTCACACCGGGGCGCTTAAGGCGATTGGAATCTCCGATGAGGAAATCGGTATTATTATGCAGAGTATCGAACAGGCCGACTTCAGCGCGAAGGAAAAGGCGCTCATCGGTTTTGCCAGGAAAGCGAATACAAATCCCACCAGAATAGAGGATGCCGAGTTTGACGCCCTGCGTCAGGCAGGGGTATCGGACGCCGAGATAGTGGAGGCGCTGGGGGTGATGGAACTCTTTACTGCCTTTAACAAGTTCCTTGACTCCCTGCAGGTGGAGATCGATTTTTAAACAGCCGGAGGAAGATGGGTGGATTCGTGCGGCTGAAGGTGCTCGAAGCGCCTTCGGCCGTTTACCGGCATTAGCCTGAATAATCGGCACTACAACATGGAAGGAGCCTCCCATGAAGGTACTTGGCATATCTTGCAGCCCTCGTCCAGGGCAAACCACCGACCGTCTCGTTCAAGAAGTTCTGAATAATATCGAAGCTCCAACCGAATTCGTGTCCCTGAGCGGTCGTCGCATAGGTCCCTGCCTGGGCTGTCTCGGCTGTGTGGCGGACAACGTCTGCAAGGTCCGGGACGACATGGGCGAGTTACGTCCCCTTATTGTCGAGGCGGATGCCTTGGTAATTGGGGCGCCCAATTATTTCGGCATGCTCAACGGGCTTGCACACTGCTTTTTGGAGCGCTTGTATCAGTTTCGTCACCAGGAAGGGGGAGCACTGCACGGCAAGTTGGGGGTTGCGGTCGGGGTAGGCAGCGCCATGCCGGATTCAGCGGTACGTGACATAGAAAAGTTCTTCAGCTTCAGCCGCATTGAACCGGTCGGGAACGTAACCGCAATAGGTCCCGCCAGTTGTTTCAACTGCGGCCACGGCGAGGAGTGCCGGGAAGGAGCCATCCACAGGGTCTTTGGTCCGGGAACGAAGATTACTGCCGACTTGACCCCTAATCTTTCCAAACAGCCGGATAGCCTTACCGCAGCCAGGACGCTGGGAGAAAAGCTCACCCAGCGGCTGAAGCAGGGATAGGGATATGCGACAATGAAGGAAAACCTGGAAGGATGACCTGCGCGAGCGGCAGCTGCGCAAAGAAGCGCACTGAGTGAAGCAGGCAAGTTCCCTTTAACAAGTTAGGTTGCAAAATAAAATTGAAAAAAAGGAAAATATCAAGTAATTTAAAGTTAAACGATTTTCGTTCAAAACATTCTGTGCTGCCATGAGCTGACAGCCACAAGGGAGACGCTATGGAGTTAGAACAAATCAAGCAAGGACTGGTTTCAAACGTGTACCATCTCACAGCCGACAAGAAAGGGGCGCTCCACAAGCACCCGGACCACGACGAGATCTTCTACTGTATAAAAGGAGAAGGTGTCGGGGTTCTTGAAAGGGGTGAAATAGAGCTTTCCGTGGGGAAGGTGTTCATTGTCCCGGCCGGGGTCATGCACACGGTAAGATCTTCGGACGAGATTTATGTCGCTTCATTCCTGGTGCCGGTTGTTAAGTGAATAGGATGGCGGAACATAACCATTTGCGCGGGTAAACTAGAGATATCAGGAGTTAACCATGTTCAAACGGATTGACCATGTGGAAATCATCCCCCGCGATTTCGAAAGAGCTATCGGCTTCTACACGGAGGTATTGGGATTCAAGGTCAGGCAACGGCTGAAGGTGGAAGCCCCTCCCCTCGAAGGAATCGCCTATCTTGAGCTTGGCGACACGGTCATTGAGCTGATGCAGGTCAGGGATGCCACACCGGCAGTGGTAAATCCATGGCAGACCGGCTATCGGATGATGGCCCTGGAGGTGGAAGATATGGACCGGGCTGTGGCCTATCTTGCCGGCAAAGGGGTGGCGATCACCTGGGGACCGGTGACCTTGGGGACATCCAAGAGGGCCGAGATACAGGACGCCGATGGATTCTCCATCGAATTGAGGCAGTGGTGAAAACACAAGAAAACGGAGGCACGATAATGATTCCAGAGAAAATGCTGCAAGTACTGAAACACGAGGGGGTTGTGGCCATAGCCACACAGGGTGACGGTGGTCCCCATCTGGTTAACACCTGGAACAGTTACATCCAGATTACCCAGGATGGGAAACTGTTGATTCCCGCCGGCTACATGAATACGACAGAAGCAAATCTGGCCAAGGACAGCAGATGTCTCATCACCGTGGGAAGCCGCGAGGTGGAAGGTGCCCACGGCCCAGGGACAGGCTTTCTCGTTGAAGGCACTGCGGTATTTGTAACGTCAGGCCCGCTGTTCGATGTGGTCAAGGGGAAGTTTCCCTGGGCAAGGGCGGCATTGGAAGTTACCATCACCTCTGCCACGCAGACGCTGTAACTTCTTGCGAAGAATGGGGTGCCGGTCTGTAGGTTTAATATTCTAAAAAAGCACATCCTTTTTCTTGAGCCATGGGGTCGGAGGTTCGAATCGTCTCGGACGCACAATGGGGTAGGAGGCGGGATCACTCCCGCCGTCCTCCCACACCACCGTGCGTACGGTTCCGTACCCGCCGCATATACAGCCACACCCTCCCGAATGGTTACTCAGGTCAGCGTCAACACCGTTGCCTCAGGCGGGCAGTTCAGCCTGATTGGCGCGAGCAGGCAGCCAACACCGCGTGATATGTACGTTTGCCGGTCTCCGTCGCGGACCAGCCCGGCGCGGTATTTCTGGCCGAACTTCGAAGGCATGACCGGCTGGCCGAGGAACGGCACAACAACCTGTCCGCCGTGGGTATGACCCGACAATACAAGATCGATCCGTTCGCGCAAAAGAAAAATTTCATCATTGATGTCGGGATTGTGACTGAGGAGGATCTTGATTCCGTCCGTATCCACGCCCTTGCAGGCTGCCGCGAGCGAGCAGCTCGGCTCCCAGTAGTCGTCAACACCGAGCAGGTGCAACGAACCTCTCCCCCTACGGATTTCGACGCTGCTGTTTCTGAGCCAGACCATTCCCATCTGCCGTGTGAACGCCTCGCAAATCGCCTTGACCGACTCCGGCCCACTCCAGAAATCGTGATTCCCCAGAACGCCATAGATTCCCAGAGGCGCCTTCAGGCCTGAAAGGGCATCGATGCACTTCGACAAGTACTCTTTCTTAAACTGTCCGACGCTCCCTGACAAAAACCTGGTGGATCCTGAGATATAGTCCCCGGTCATGACGATCAGATCCGGCTTCTCCGCCATGAGCAGCCGGCCGGCGGAACGGATTGTCTCGCTGGAGACAACGAAGGAAGCGTGGAGATCCGTCAGCAGGCCGATCTTGAGCCCTTGCAGCGCAGCCGGCAGGTTCCTGATCTTCACCGATGTCCGAACGATCTCCACCTGTTCACTTGTCGTGTTGTAGAAACCCTTGCCAAGACCGGCGACAACGATGCCCCTAAGGCCGAATTGTAAAAAGTCTCGTCTGTTCACATCAGGTTTCCTACGAAAAAACCCTGCTAACCGCAGACGACCGTAATGATAACCTTCGCGGCAGTGTAAAGCAAAATGCCCGCCACGATGATGCCAGTAAGGACGTAGATATAATGGGGAACAAAGGCCGGCTTCCCACTGGCAGTGGACTTCCCCTTCCCCAGCATCCCGAATATTTTTGGCATCAGGAAAACCAGCAGGGCGACCAGCAGATACGGCACCAGCCATTCGGGGTTCATCGCTTCTCTTTCTCTCTCAACTACCTGCCGGCAGCGTCCTGCAGCATCTCAGCAACCTTCTCCCTTGGAAGCTTGCCGGTCGCGGTCGCTACAGCACTCCCCCCCTTGTACACCATCAGGGCCGGGACTTCCTTGACCGCCAGTTGGTCAGCCAGCTTCCTGTTCCCGTCCACGTTGATGTTCACGAATTTCACCTTGCCGGCGTACTTGGCGCTTTCCGCCTCCAGAACGGGGACGAATTCCTTGCACGGCTCGCACGAATCGCCCCAGAAGGTGACCGCCACCGGCAGGGGCGCCTTGAGCACTTCATCCTCGAACTCGTCCTCTTCGATCTCGATGATTTTAGAGCGGAACATCTCTTTCTTGCAGAGGATCAGAAAAGGCTTCTCCTGCTGTCGGGACTGCTTCACATTGAGCACGACTACCGGCCCCTGCGTCTTGGTGTCGCGGGTCATCCGGCTGTACATGCGCTCAGAGGACCCTCTGGACATTGTGTCGGTAATGTTGTTGGCTTCGATGGCCTTGAAAAGATCTTCCAGTTTGTTGCCCGCAAGCGGCTTGCCGCCAACGCCAACTATTTGGTGTCCCTTCCTCAGTCCGGTTTTTTCGATGCCGGCCCCCGGCAGGACCTGGAGCACCCAGATGCCGTCGGCCATGGCGGCAAAGGTGACCCCCGGCAGCCCCACCTTCCGCTTCAGGGCGATCAGCTCCTTCATCCGCGCCATTTCCGCCTCGACCGCGCCCCGGTCGGCCGCGTCCGGTTTCAGGGCCAGATAGGCGCGATACTCCTTGATGGCCTTGGCCGGTTTGTCCGACTCGGCGGCCAGCTGCGCCAGGTTGTAGTGGCTGTCGGGCCACGTGGGGGCCAGGGCGGCGGCCGCCTCGAACTCGGCCAGGGCGGCCAGGAAATCAGCCGATTTGTCCGCCTTCTCGATCAGGGCCAGCCCCGCTTTAAAGCGCTCCTTGGCCGCGGCGGGAATCTCCTCCTGGGCCAAGGCCGGCAAAGCGGCCAGCAGGCAGAGAACCGACATAATGACGAGCTGTGGCAGGGTTTTTTTCATGGTTTGATCCTTTCGCGGCCCAGTGGGCGGGACATCTCCGGTTTCAATCGCTGTTACCGTCATTTTTGTGCATCTGCAGCGGGGTAACGACAAAGTACGGGGAGTTGTAATAATCGGCCGGACTTAAATCGATGCCGTGCTCGACCTTGGCCCGGTCAGAGGATTTCGGAAGGAACTTCCCGGCATTTTTAAGCAACGCCCAGTCGGCCTCCGAACAGACCACCTCATCCTTGCCCACCACGCCGTAGTTCGTATCCCCCCACCAGCTGTTTGCTGTTTTATCGGCGTTTTTCTTGTGCATCTCCATCGCCGCCCGGAAAAGGCCTTCCCCTTCATCGTTCCGCAGCGGTTCAGCCAGCTTCCCCAGCGTTGCCACGTCCATGCCGCGGTGCCCGTACCTGTTTTGGAAATCAATTTCCGTGATAATGCGCGGCCCCTCGCCCGGCTGGTTGTCCAGGAAGAGCTTGGTGCCGTTGACCTCCTTCAGATAGATGACCGTATGGGAGGCGAATGATTTGTTCCCCCCGGTGGCGGCGTTGTCCCCCAGGGTGATGGGGTTCACCCCCTTCAGGCGACCATCCTCCGGCTCGATAAGGAGCACGTCGCCCGACTGGAGCTGGCTGAAGGTTTTTCCCGGCAACGGCGGCACGTTCGCCATGAGGGAGCGCTGGATTGCGCCGGCGGTTTTGTTGGGCTCCTGGAGCCTCTGCTGGATAAGCTGCTGCTGTTTCTTCTCCCATGTGGCGTATTGTGTCTCGAACTCCACCTGCTCCCGTATCGCCTCGATATTCTTGTCGCCGCTTTTCGCCAGGGACAGGGTCCGTTCCAGGCGCCGCAGCACCAGTTCGGCATCACTCTTGTTCTTCAGGCTGCGGGACTGCGACGCCTTTGCCTCAGCCAATGCCTTGCCGGCAACCGCTTCGGCCTGGGCGTTCCCCTTCTGTCGGGCGAGTCCGATAATGGTCTCCGATTTGCTGATCGAGGCGGCGCTCTTCTTGATCGCGTCATCGAATTTCCTGATTTCTGCGACGATCTTTTCCTTCGCGGTTTCAAGCTTGAAGATCTCGCCGAGCAGTGCGTTGCGGTCCGCGTCGGTCATCCGGGCGTGGGAGACGGAAACAGAGACAAACAAAACAACTACCATGGCTGAACTGACAAAGAATCGTCCCATCGGGTTTTCCCCTTAATTGGCGGCTACGCCCTGCAAAAGCTCCGCGAGCTTCGCATTGTCGATCCTGCCGGTCGTGGTGGAAACGGGACTTCCCCCCTTGTAGACCATCATGGCCGGAACCCCTTTGATAGCCAGCTGGCCGGCGAGCTTCCGGTTCTCATTCACGTTGACATTGACGAACTTGACCTTGCCGGCATACCTGGCGCTTTGCGCCTCCACGGCCGGGACGAAATCCTGGCAGGGGCCGCAGTCGCTCCCCCAGAAGGTCACCACCACTGGCAGTCGCTCCTTGATGACTTCATCCTCGAACTCGTCCTCTTCGATCTCGATCACGCTGGAGCGGAACATGCTCTGCTTAAAGAACAGCTTGCCGGTGTCAGTGGAACCGGGAGAGATGACGGTAAACGCGATGGCCGGCCCCGTTTCCTCCACCGCGTTGCCGGCGGCGTTTGGCTGGGTCGTCCGCATGAACTTCTGGGAGCGGATGAAGCCCATCTCCGACCTGAATCCGGCCGGTATCTGCCCCGGCTGTTTCTTTTCCTCGCTCTTGGCCGCGGCTACCTTGGCGGACTGGGTCTCAATGGCCCGGAAAAACCCGTCCAGCTTTGCTCCCACAACCGATTCACCCTCGACGGCAAGGATCTTGTACCCTTTCCTCAAGAGGGTTTTCCCCACCCTTGACCCGGGAGCAAGCTCCATGACCCAGATGCCGTCCGGCATGGCGGCAAAGACGACACCGGGCAGGCCGAGCTTCCGTTTCCGGGCGATCATCTCCTTCATCCGCGCAATATCCCCTTCCACCGCGGCCCGGTCCGCCGCCTCGGGGGCCAGCGCCAGGTAGGCACGGTACTCATTGATGGCCTTGGCCGGTTTGTCCGTTTCCGCCGCCACCTTTGCCAGGTTGTAGTGGATGTCGGGCCAGCGGGGAGCAAGGGCGGCGGCCGCCTCGAACTCGTCCATGGCGGCACGGAAACCGGCAGGGCTGTCCGCCTTTTCGATGATGGCGAAGCCGGCCTTGAAGCGCTCCCGAGCCGCCTCGGGAATTTCCTCCTGGGCCAGGAGAGGCGAAACGGTCAGCAGGGCGAACAGTGACGTGATGACGAGTTGGCGTATGGCTTTTTTCATGGCTGTGATCCTTTCGTGGTCTGGCCGGCTTTCGGCGCCGTGGCCAGCTTGCCCACTTCGTTCAGGGCGTCGATCTCAAGTTCCAGTTTCTTGACTCCGGCATCGGCCTCGTTCTTGAGGGTGGTGGCCGTATCCAGCTCCTTCAGGGCCTGCGCCAGGAGATCGTCGGCAACCTCCTTTTCCGCTGGGGGGAGAGTCGTTGCCTGGCTCTTCAGTTCTTCGACCTTTTTCTGTTTTTCGGCCACCTGCTCGGTGGCGTTCCGCTGTTTTTCCTTTGCCTGCTCGATCATGGGGAGGCGCAGATGCACCTCCTCGATCATGGTCTGATAGAGGCCCATGCGGACTTCAACCGCACCATCCGGCATGGGAGGCTCCGGGAACTCCTTGTCGCACCTGGCCATGGACTCCCCGGTGGGTTTCTCAGAAAACTTCCGGTATTCCTCCGCCCGTTTTTCGTCGCCGGCCGCCAGGGCCCTGGCCACCTGGCCTCCCCAGTAGGCGCTGCACCGCAACTGCCGGAAGGCATGAGAATCACGGCCGGGAGAGCTTGCGTCCAGCCCCCGTATCCCGGCCAGGAGCTTCTTCTTTTTGTCGGTGAACTCCTGTTTCTTCTGCTGTTCGTACTGGCTCTCCATCTCCCTGATCTGCTGCTCCACCTTGGCGCGCCATTCGGCCGCGGCCCGTTCCTGGGCCGCTTTCTGTTCGGCGATCTGCTGGGGGGTCGGGCCGGACTGCTGCGACGGAGAAGGGCCATTGAGCCAGTTGATGAACGCGTTGGCGGCCATGTCGGTTATGGACTGCATGATCTGCAGTTTCATCTGGTTCTTGAAGGAAAGCCCGCTCTTCGGCGACGACCCGTAGGAGCCGCCGCCGGAGGGCTGATCGCACTCAATGCGCCCTCCCCGGCAGTAACAAGGGATCCCCTGGTCCGCATAAGCCCTGGCCGAGGCCTTGCAGTCCACCTCGAAACCGGCAAGGGCGGTTTGCGGCCCTGCCGCGGCAGACAGCAACAGCAGGACGACAGGGGTAAGTCGCAGCAATGATCCCAACCGTAACATGATTGACCTCCTTACGAGATGGAGCCGGGCTGCCGGCTTGTGGCGTATGCCTCCCAGAGCCGGCTCGGGTCCGCCGCATAGAGTTCCGCATAGCCGCAGTCACCGCAGATATGGGCATGCAACTCCATGGTTTCAGCCTTCTTGAAGATGAGCGCCCCCGGTTTCCTCTCGATCTGCACAGAAAGGGTGCCGTTCGCATACTCACCGTCGCGGTCGATGACCCGGACATCGTGCATGATCTTGCCGGAGCCGCATTTGGGACATTTTTCGCGTTTCATGGCCGTTCTCCCTGCCGGGTCATCGGGTCATAAACCAGGCCCATGCCAGAAAAACCCCCGCAAAGAACAGGAGCAACCCCCATGCCAGGAGGCTCGTCCGAGCGCGCCTGGCGGGAAGCGGCTCTCCAGCCGCATCACCCGCCAGGCGTCCGCGCAGCGCCCAGGCCGACAGCACAAATACGGCCACTCCCGCGCATCCCGCCAGGAGCGCCGGAAGGAGGCCATCCAGCGCCCCCGGCCTTCGGGTAACGATCACTACCGCCGCCGTGAACCCGATGACCGCCGCGATCCCCCCAGCCAACTTGCCGAGCATTAGCGGCAGCTGCCTCAGTTCCGCCCTGGCCTGACGCGTTATCTCTCCCATGGTTCTCCTCCAGCCATTCAGCTGTGCGTATCAGGTTCATCCCGGCTGAAACTACTTCCCTCCGCCCGCCGCAATGTCCTTGAGCCTCGTCCGCACCTCATCGGAAACGGCCTCATCGGGGTGCGCGGCCAGCCAGCGGGACAGGTTCATCTCCGCGTATCCCCAATGATCCTTGTATTCATACTCCACCAGACCACAGGTAAGCTGCAGGTCCGGCAGCCGCATCGGCTCGTCGCGCAGGAAGGTCACCCGCACCGGCATCCCCGGAGTCAGCCGGGCAACGGCAGTTAAAACCTCGTCCACATCCTTCATTCTCTGGGTGTCAAACGCCAGGATGATATCGCCGGCCTTCACCCCGGCACGCTCGGCGGGGCTTCCCGGCGCAACCGCCTGGACGTAGGCGCCCCCCTCGGCCCTTTTCAGCAGCTTCAGCCCCATCTGCGGCTTCCCCTGCCCCCCTGCCTGGGGTGGCGACATTTCGGGCACGATATCCACCTGGGCGGGGCGGTAGCCGGCCTCGGACAGCTTGAATGCCTGCACACAGTGCTTATGGACTTCATATCCCATGTCGTATTGATTCCTTGCCCTGGCCACCAGCTCCCGGACCCTCCCCAGATGGGTGCCGAGGGCCAGCTCCCGTATCGCCGGGTCCTTTGAATCGGTGGCCGCCTCCAGGGCCGCATCGTCCTGCTCAAGGGTCCTGATCATGTCCACCGTCCCGAAGAACGACGGCCCCTCGCCAAGGAACATGAGCCGACCCTCTCCCGCGCCGATTGAGGCGGTTTCATCCATCTGCTTTATGTAGTCATCCTTCGGGATATCGAAGTATGCCGACGTCGTCAGCTTCTTCCCCGGCCTGAGGGCGGCCCCCTTCTGCAGCAGCAGGCGCACCATGCGCCGCTGCGCAATCTTGGCCTTGGGGTCCGAACGTTCGTTGAGGGTGTTCAAGGCCACATAGATCGCGGAGCGTGTCGGGCGGTTCGGCTGCCTCTGGGCCACGGCGGTCGAAGCCCCCTTCTCCAGGAGGAGCTGCATGCATTTTTCCCGACCGGAGAAGATGGCGCTGCCAAGAGGGGTGTACTGTCCAATCGAATCAGTCTCGTTCAGGTCTGCCCCTCGCTGGAGGAGAAGCGACAGGATTTCATCTGTGCAGATGCTGTCGCTCATTTCACTGAGGAGGCTCTGCTTGCCATAACTCATTTCATACCGGAAGTCGGCCCCGTTCTTCAGCAGAAACGCGGCAAAGTCGGCTGAATAGCTGGACACCAGCGGCGGGCCGCCAGGGAACCGCCGGACGTTGACGTTGGCGCCGCGACGCACCAGCAGTTCGGCCTTGGTCCGCCAGTCGCCAACGTATTCGACCATGGTCAGCGGCGATTTCCCCTCCCTGTCGACTGCGTTGGGATTGGCACCCCGCTCCAGAAGCAATTGCACCGCCCGGGCGGAACCGAACTGCACGGCTGTGGAAAGGAGCGGTTCGCCGCTCTCGGAGGTGGTGTTGGGATTGAGCCCCTGATCCAGCAGGGCAGTAAGGGTAGCCATGTCATCGTAGCTAATGGCTTGCCAGGGGTCCGGCTGTCCGGCAAGCGTGAAGGACCACTCCCCGGCGGGGATGCCATCCACCTCTACCCGCATTCGATAGCGGCCGGGATAGCGGTTCCCGAGTTCATCGGTAAACCTGTAGTGCACCCCGCCGATCTTCCAGTGGGGAGGAGAGTAACCATTCTCTGTTTTTCCGCCGATGGCGGCAAAGAGCGGGTCATCGGAACCCTGTGTCACCTGGTAGTTGGCGCTTTTCAGCATGCCGCCGGTCGGCTCATGCCAGGAGACCGTAACCGAATGCCCCCCACGGCTTCGGGAAAGAGAGGCCTGATCGAATTCGATCCGGGCCACGATGCGCCGCACATCCTTGCGGTCGAAGCTTTCGGCGAATCCCCGGGTATTGTCGAGAGTATCGCTCTCATAGAAGCTGACGCCGGCAATGGCACAGGGAGGCGCCGCCTCGCCAGGGGCCACGGGCCTCACCGCCAGGTTGAAGCGCCTGAGGTCCGCCAGGTTGTCGAGGGCCAGCACCCCCAGGGAGGTATTGAACAGCACGTAGAGGGTATCGCCAGCCATGGCCATCCGGTGCCCATACCCCGCCGAGCGCATGATCTCCAGGGCTCCGCCCTGGCCGGCGAGGACGATCTCCCTGCCGGTGCTGACCACAAGGCCGGCCGGCGTCATGGCCAGCCCCGTCACGGATGCCGAGGGGTGGGTGTAGTAGGTGCTCTCAGCGCCGTCCTTCACGGAATAGCGGGCGACCGTTCGCCCCTTGGCCACGTAGAGGGCTTCAGCATCGCCCGTAACGGCGGTGATGGGCTCGCCCGACTCATAGGCCAGCTCCATGTCGAGGATGCCGCCCCCCTTGAGGGAGCGGAGCAGGTAGAGAGCATGGCGACCACTTCGCGCGTCGATGCCGGCACAGTAGACGGTTGTGCCGACGCTGGTCAGGACATCGATTTTGCGCAGGGGTACTTTCGTCACGGGCTGCAGCGCCGCATAGGGTACCCCCTTCTTGTCCAGGGTTTTCTCCCTGGGCTCGGCGAGGAGCAGCAGATCATTGCCGGCCGACAGGAGGAACACGCCGTTGGAGAGGTGGGTCATCCCTGAGATCGCGGCTTTCACGGCCACCATGAAGTTTCTGTCGGGGTAGAGCAGGTGGTATGTATCAGAATCACCGCTGAACGCCACAACGGGGGCACCTGCGGCACTGACGCTGAAGATGGCGTCGGTTCTGGTCTTTTCCGTGGGGGGGAGCACCCATCGGGGGGCAACCTTAGCCCCCCTGAGGAACAGGAAGGTGGCCTCCGTGAAGAGGCTGGGCGCGGGCTGCCGCTCCACCGACGGCTTGGGTGCCTGAGGCGTCGGCGGCTTGGGTGCCTGCTGCGACGGTTTGGACACCTGCTGCTTGGGCGGCCTGGAGGCAGCCAGCCCCGGCATGCCCAGGAGCAGAGCTAAAATCTGTACCGCTGTTGCCAGCAACGCGGCTTTCCGCCTGATCATTCGCCGAACTGGATCCACGCCTTCACCCCCTTCCGTGATGCGGACAGCTCATCGTTGAAACGCTTCCAGAACCCCTCGGCATCGAAACTGGTGCCGGTCGCGGCCGTCGCATCCACCATGAACCGGTTGAGGGCTTGGTAGGCGACCTTCGAATACATCCGCCCCCCCTCCACGGCAAACTCCGCATGGGGCCCCACCGGCTCGGGTATCTTGGAAATAATCAGATCCGCCGTCTCGGCGCCGGCCGCGGGAGCGCCCCCCTCCCCGGCTTTGACCGCGATGCGCCCCACAGCGAGCATCTTTTCGTAGTACCCCTTGAATTTCTCGCCCCGGGCCTCTTCGATGGCGTCGCCGGTCTCCGACTCGATAATCTTCGTGATCTTGTCGGTGAAAAAATCAGCCGCAAACGCCGTAGTGATGGGATCATCGGGCTGGGACTTCGAATCCGCGGCAGAGGCGAGCCGGCGGTCCGGAGATTTGATGGTCCGCGCCGCATTGGCAGCCGAACTGTCCTGCTGGAACATCCCCATGACGGAGTTCAGGAGGGTCTTGCTCACCACCCGGGGAAGCGGCAGGCGGAGGCTGTCCCGCTCTTCGTCGGAACGGGGCTGCCCGGCGGCCATGGCCCACAGCTCGTTGCGCCGGCGCAGTGCCGCATAGAAGGCCTCCGCATCGGCGTCGGAGAGCACCCCATCCTTATTGAGCCTGGCGTAGAGCACGGCTACCGTTTCCTGTGCCGCCAGATATTCCTGCCATTGCTGCGGGGAAAAGCCGGGGAGTGGGACCACCGGCCGCGGGGCCTGGACCGTCTTGCTCAGGGGTTTCGCAGCGGGCATGAGCGCAACCAGCTTTCCCATCCGCTGGCGGTACTCTGAGCGCTCCTTCCGCAACTCTTCCTGTCGTTTCAGCTCCTGCTCGGCGCGGCGCAGGTTTTCCTGGATCACCTTGTCGTTGGGGGACTTGCCCACGGCATTCTTATAAAGCTCCACCGCCTTTGCCCAATCACTCTTCTCATAGGCCCGGTTCCCCTGCTCATTGAGGTTGAAGGCTTCCTGCTTCCGCTGCCGCTCCTCCTGCTGCCGTGCCTGCTCCCGCTCCTCCTGCCACTGGTTGATCCGCTCAAACAGGCTCGGGCCGCGTTCGTAACCGCTGTTTCCGCCGTCATCGCCGCCGGAGCCTCCGCACCCGCTGACACACTCCGGGCCGCTAACCGGCGGGATATACACTGACCCTCCGCCGGTCATGGACCGGAGCTGATCGAAGGCGCCGGCTGACGCCTCCGCAGTGAACGCGGCAGCGGCGCAGAACTGGCAGGCCGCCAGGAACAGAAGCCCCCGCCCCCTGAGGGTCTTAACTTTAATAAACCTCGTGCCCATAGTCATGGGAGGGCCCCCTCTCCGTGTCTCTCGATTCATAGGTGTACCTGCCGCCCGGGAAGAACCTCTGCGTAACCTTCTCGAAAACAGGGAGGAACTCCCGGAATTTTTCCTCTGGGGCGGTGTAGCGCAGGGCGAAAAACCCCTGCTTCGCGGGGAGCACCACGAACCGCTCCCTGATGGGTATCCTTGTGGCGTTCAAGCCCGGCCGGATATACACACCAGGCTTTACGGGTCCGCCCGTCCCGCTTTCCCTCGGCGCGTACTCCTTCTTGACACGCTCGAACACCATTCCATCCCTGCCGGCAACCTTCACGGCCGTGACATCCCCGTAACTGCTCCCATCAAGGGACACCCCCAAAGCCGGCTGCGCGAAAACCCTGAGGTAGTGGTCCACGGATTTGTACATCAGGTTCCCTTCCGCGTAGTAGAAGATGGAGATAGCGACGGAGGGTTCGCCCGGCTCCGGGGCTTTCAGGTGAAAACCGTAGGTCTTTTTCTCCTCATTGCTCAAGCCGAGGCCGGATCCGTAGTTGTCGACCCGTGACCACTCCGGCGGGATATCGCAGGAGAAGTAGTCTCCCACCTCCACGGTCACAAACCCGTCGGGGTCGGGAATTCCCGGGATCAGCTCGTGGGGAACCGAATGCGTTAGCGGCAATGCCGAAGAGGGAAGGGAAGTGCCGGCCTGTGCCGGCCCATCCCACACTGCCAGCGCCGCCAGCAAAACCAAGCACGGCAGCAGGGCCCGGGGATTGCACCTTTTCGTCACAACTGTCGATGCCTTCATATCGTGTTTTTCCCCCAGTTCCTGAACAGTTCCACGATCGATGCGAAGCCGCGCTCCTCCGCCAGTTGCCGGGGGGTTAGCCCTCTGTCGTTCCTGATGGTCGGGTCGGCCCCCCGGGCAAGGAACAGTCTGACGAATTCTTCATAGCCAAGGCCGACGGCGTAATGGAGTGGCGTGTCGCCGTACCGGCCGGCGATATTGATGTCCGCGCCGCTGTCGAGGATGAGAGTCGCGGCCTCCAGCGCCTCTGCGGAAACGGCGGCATGGAGCGGTGTGAATCCCTTGTTGTCCGTGATGTTCACATCGGCCCCCTTTTCCAGCAGCAGGCGGACCATCCCGGTGTTGCCTCTCCGACAGGCCTCCCGCAGGGGGGTATACCAGTAGCTGTTGGCGATGGTCACATCGGCTCCGGCGTCGAGAAGAATCCGAGCAACATCGTCATGCCCCTCGTGAACGGCGGCAAAGAGGGGGGTGTTCCCCTCGCCATTGACGGCATTCACCCGGGCCCCGGCAGCGAGCAGAATCCGCGTCGCCTCGGCATGGCCGTAATGGGCCACGTTGTGGAGGAGGGTGATGCGGTACTCCTTGTCCGCGTAGTTGGCATCGGCCCCCTTGGCAAGGAAATCCCCGATGACACCGGCATCGCCGTATCCCTGGTTGAGGTAGAGGAAGAGCGCTTCCGAGGGGGGGGTCCCCTCCGGTATTTCCAGGGGCTTCAGGACCGGCTCGTACTTCCTGCCGAGGAACTGCTCCAGAAGGTCGCCCCCTTCATCGGCGGCAGCCGCCGGACCCGCCGCCACCAGAAGCAGCAGAGCCATCAATACTGTGATTGCACGGAGCATCGTGGCTGCAATGGTCATGTCCAGCACCTCCTTTTCGGTCTTACGCTCTGGAACTCACTCCCGCCAAGGAGGAGGCGTAAGCGGCAGCGGTTCATAATCGCCTTCCCCCTTCCCCTTCACGATCCGCATGGTGACACCCTTCTGCTTTGCGTAGACCTCCATGCGGTACTGGCCACCGAAGGAGGGGCGGCCGAAACCGCGCTCCGCTTCCATGGCAATCCTGTTCATAAACAGCCGATAGGTGATCTGCATCACCCCATCCTTCACAGAGGGCTCATCGAAGTGGATGGAGTAGAGCCACTCCGCCTCGGCCCCCAAAAAGACGCAGGCCACGGCGAAGTTATCGAAATCGACGATGGGCGCCGGCTTGTCAAAGGCCCGCTTCCAGAGATCCTCCCACTGGGTGCGGTCGTCCACCACCGTGATGAACGGCTCCTTCATGGCGGCGTCGTACCCTGTCCAGGACATGCCGGCATAGTCCCGCCCCGCGCCCGCTTTTTCCAGAAGCTCCAGCATCTTCCGATCGCCCCGCTCCGCAGCCAGGAGCCAGGCGGTTTTTCCGTCCCTGTTCGTGAGGGTGATGTCGGCCCCCTTGGCCAGCAGGACCTGGGCCACGGCCGCGTTTCCCTGCCCCGCCGCCATCAGCAGGGCGCTCATCCCCTTGTCGTCCTGGGCGTTGATGTCGGCACCGTGCTCCAGGAGATGGCGCACCACCTCGGGGTTGGCGTCGGACCAGTTCCCCGCCTCCAGGATAAGGGGGGTCTTCTGGTAGTAATCCCGGGCGTTCGGGTCGGCCCCCTTCTTCACCAGAAGCTTAACCATCTCCAGATCGGCCTTGGGAAGGGCCGTGAGGAGCGCATCCTTCACATCGGCCCCCTTGTCGATGAGCCGGGAGGCGAGGGAAACGTTACGGGCCTTGATGGCCGCCTGCAAATCGTCGGTACGCACGGTAGCGCCCCGCTCCAAGAGCAGGCGAACGATCCCGTCATGCCCTCCGGCAATGGCGATAGTCAGCGCCCCCTCGGAATCCTTCCCCAGGATGTTGACATCGCCCCCCCTGGCAAGGAGGGCCTTGACCGTTGCCATATCCCCCTTCTCGCAGGCATGCATCAGGGGAGTCTTCCCCCCTTCGTCGACGACATTGACCGGTGCCCCTCTGGCAATGAGGAGCCCGGCGATCTCCGCCGGCCCGTCCTTGATGGCCATGGTCAGCAGCGGGGTGCCGCCGATGATGATGTCAGGGTCGGCCCCCCTCTCCAGCAGGAGCCGAACAGACTCCAGATGCTTGTTCATGGCCGCGAAAACCAGGGCCGGCCGTCCCAGACTGGAGGCGTTCACGTCGGCCCCCTTGGCCAGGAGGGTCTTGACGACCTCGTCGTGGCCAGTGCTGGCCGCAAACATGAGGGGAGTGAAATCGGTGCCGTTTTTGGCGTCAATCTGCGCTCCCCTCTTCAGGAGAAGCTCAACCATGTCAGCCCGCCCCATGCTTGCGGCCTGCATGAGGGCCGTGCTCCCGTTGCCGAAGCGCCCGTTGACGTCGGCACCCTTGTCGAGGACCGCGACTACGTCAGCCGCGTTACCTCTCTTGACGGCGTCGGAGAGGGGGGTATTCGGCCCGAGAATGGCCAGGTCGGGCCGCTTCGGATCCTTGAGAAGCTGCGACAGGTAGTCGAGCTTCAACTCCTGGGCCAGGGTAATCGCGGTGTCGCCATCCTTATCCTTTGCGGAGGGATCGGCCCCCTTCCGGAGGAGCGGCCAGACCAGCCTGGCATCCGCGTGCCGCACGGCCCAGATGAGCGCGGTACGGCCATATTCGCCCGCGGCATTCACCTCGGCGCCGTGCTTCAGAAGGGCTTCGAGGGTTTCCCGCGGGTCCCCTTCCGGCCCCCTGTGGAAAAACGCTCCCCTCATGGCAAGAATCAGGGGGGTATCCCCCTTTTTCGTCCAGGCGTTGACATCGGCCCCCTTTCCCAGGAGATAGGCGACGACCTTCGCGTGTCCCTGCTCGGCGGCATGGAGCAGGGGGGTTTGCTCAAACGCCCCTTTCGCGTCAACCTTCGCGCCGCTTTCCACCAGCAGCCGGACCACCTCCAGACAACCGTTTTCGGCGGCCAGCGACAGGGGAGTGCTGTCGTTGCGGTCTTTCCGGTCGCGATACGCGGGATTGGCGGCCCATGTGCGCGCCGTTGCCAGATCGCATTCCTTGGCAGCCGCGTGGAGGGGGGTGTGGTCCATGTCCGGCGGCGGCAGCATGGTCAGGGCAAAGGCCGGGGCCGCCAAGAGCAGCGTTGCGAGCAGAAGGGGGCCATTCATCCGTATAGTCATGCTGATCCTTCCTTTTCTATGACAGAGACAGGTTCCCATGGAGGGATGCCGTTCATTTCAGCCATCAGCGCCGGCCGGTGCGCGTGCTTCACCTCGCTGGGGGAGGCGTCGAGGGCCGCCAGAGCCATTTCGTAATTGAGCCGCGCCGCATCGGCGTTACGGTGCAGGCCGTGGATCCGCGCACTGTTCCAGTAGACAAAGGGGTTGTCCCGGAAGATGCGGGAGGATTCCCCGAAGCTGTCAAGGGCCTCCCGGTACTCCCCCAGATGGAACTGCTTGAGCCCCCTGGCGAACACCTTGTCCGCCAGGGACTTCAGGAGCGGTTCGGAGAACACCGTCACCGGCCTCCCCTCGTCCCTCGGCAACTCAACGGTTTTACCGGCAAGCACGGCCGAGATGATGGCAATGCCGTCCCGGAGGATTTCCCGATAGGCGTCCCCCTGCCGGCCGGCCCCCTCGGGCCGGGCCTTCAGCATGGCCAGGAGAGCCCCCTGGAACCGGCTCTCTGCCAGACGGGCGGCAACGGCGCGGCATTTTCCGGCATTGGCATCACTCTTCCCCTTGAGGGTGAAAAACTCACGGACGATTTCCGCGCTGTACACGGCAAGCCCCATGGTCTCGGCGGCGTCCCGCTGCAGGGCATCGGCAAGGCGCTTCAGCAGCTCCTCCTGCCCGGCCATGACGAGTTCATCTTCGAAGGCGGGAATTTCCTGCATCACGAGCCGCTTCCTCAGTTCGGCCATGAACTCGTGCTGTTTCCGGTCGGCCGGCTTTCGCAGGATCAGCCGCAGGGAGGGCCGGTTATCCTGATAGAGGAAGGATTCATGGTGCATGAGGGCGAACCCGGCCTCGGCAACCAGCTCCCGCAGCAGTTCCAGGGGGAAGCAGAACCGGTGCTGCATGCCGGCAGTTTCGGCGCCGTAGAGCCATGTCAGGGCGTCCTCCCGGGCTGTCCGGTCTCCGGCCAGGAAAATCTCGAAGGAGCGCTCCAGATGTGGCGTTTCAAGGCGGAGCGTCCCACTCGGCCGCAGCACCCGGAAACACTCGGCCAGAAAGTACTTCCCCTTGAAAAACCCGAGGTGTTCCATAAGCTGCGACGCCACGATCTCGTCAACGGAGGCTGTGTCCAGGCACAGGTCATGGGCCTCCATAATGGCGTCGGCGACAGAATCGCCGCTGACGTCGATGTTCAGGTGCCCTTTCAGGTAGGTATGGCCGCAGCCGATGTTCAGTTTCATGGTCTACCGGTGGCCGAGAAACGAGTCCCTCAGCCTTTTTTCATTCCCCCGGGCGCCGAGGGTCGCGAGCCTCCTGCGCGCCTTCAACAGGAGCCGGTACCAGGGGTTTCGCAGCTCTCTCTCGAAAATGTGCTGCTCGATCCGGTGGAAGCAGTAGGGATCGTTGTGGAATTCCCCGGTCTTCATGAGGGACATCTCGTTGCATCCCCCCTTGCACGTGGCCAAGTGCGGGCATACGCGGCAGTTCTCCCCGGCGTCGTCGGCGGTAAAGCCCCGCGAATAGGGGAAAGCCCCGGCGCTCCGCCAGAGATCGCGGACCGACGTCTCCCGCACATTGCCGGCAATGGTGCTGTCGTCCATGGAGAGGCACCCCTTGATGTTGCCGTTGCTCTGGATGCCGATGACCGACACCCCGGCCTGGCACCCCGTCCACTCACCGGTCAACGAGATGTTGTCCAGCATCAGGGAGTGGTAGCCCATGTCATGGGCGCCGATGACCGGCATCGCGTGAATCGGGTACGCTTTTCGGGTGGAGGCGATGAAGAGCCCCACGGAATAGAACTCTTCCTCGTCCAGGAGCAACTCCCGGGGGAATCTCCTTCCCTCGGCCCCGGCCACCTGGATCTGCCACGCAACGTTTTTCCTCAGCAACTGCTCCCGCAGAGCCGTAAGTTCCGTCAGGTTCATCCTGTGGACCGTGGTGATGACGCTCACCGGCAGTCCCGCCTCCCCTGCCGCCCGGATGAAATCCCAGGTTTCCCGGAAGGCGCCGCTCCGCCCCCGGATATGGTCGTGGATGGCGGGGGTTGCGGCATCGAGGCTCACGGCAACGGCGCGGGGGTCCAGTTCCCTGAGCCGCGCGAAGATCTCGGGGTCATGAATCGTCCCGTTGGTGATGACGGAGAGCTCCATGCCGAGCTTCCTGATGAGGCCGGCGATCTGCCAGAAATCCTTCCTCAGGAGCGGCTCGCCCCCCATGAGGGCAACGCCGAGGCAGCCGGCCTCTTTCAGGTCATGACACAGGGCCACGGCCTCGTCGGTCGTCAGCTCGTCGGTTCTCCTGCTCCCCGCGCTCGACCCGCAGTGGATGCAGTTCAGGTTGCAGGCCAGGGTAAACTCCCAAACCGCGCATTCGAGGGTATAGGCGCCGTTCACGACCTACCCCGCTCAGCGGGAGAGGTGCCGGAAATCCCGGACGCTCACGGTGTAGTACTTGGTGCCGCAGGGATAACCGGGGAAGGGACCGCCACAGTCGTCATCGGGAATCACCGGCTCCGCCTGCTGGGCGAGGCACTCCTGTGCGCACTCCTCCCTGGTTTCGAAGGGAACCACGCCTTCGCAGCCCCCGTAGACGAACTCCTTGCACTCATTGGTCTTCGGGTCAAAATAGTATTTCCAGAACAGGGCCTTGCAGGGACCGCCGTCCGGCTTGAGGCGGCACTTCTCCGGCAGCGGCTCCTTGGCCTGGGGTTTTACGTGATCTTGAAGAGGAACCGTGGCATCAGCCTGGGCCGAACCAGTAAAGGCGGAAATGATCAATGCCATAAGCCCCGACATGCCGATCCTGACGAAGCTCCTGATCTCGCCTTCTCCAAGACCCGCCTTTTTCCCGATTCGAGCAATTTTCCTGTTCATCTCCACACCCCCGGATTCTGTCATAATTTTCGCCGGCCAAGGTTATATGGTCCTGTATTCCCTATCGGTTCGCGCATTCTTTTCTTGACCGAATTATACGGATTTTATCGCTCTGTCAGTGCTTACGCCGCTAATCCTTGAAGAGTAATGTTGCTTTCACGACCTGTTTCCCGTCATGCTCGATTTCGCACACATAGCGCCCCATGACGCCGCTGGCCGTGACCAGGGCCTTAGTGGGGGAAGTGCTGTCAAAAAACCGGAAACCGCTTTGCAGCGCCTTCTCTTTCGCAACAGCCAGCAAAGTGCCGGCAGCCGTTTCGCGGCAGTAGCCGACCAGTTTTTTCTTGGTCCGGTAGCCGTCTGCCACACCGACCAGAAACATCAATATGATAACGGCCAATACCAGCTTGAAAACTTTCTTCACCATATCCACCCCCGTTGCGGATAACCATGGATTGATCGGATTTTCAAAGACTTTGCAAAAACGGTACCTTTGTCAAATCATCCCGCCGTGGCAACCAAGTGGATACAGATCACTTCCACCCCCAAAAAGCGCACATACTTGTATGATACGATTTTGTATGATAAACATTTGCCATGCGTTTTTATAACAGGGAAAAAGAACTTGCCCGCCTAATGGAAATAGCCACCCTCTCGGAAGAGTCGGCCCACCTGGCGGTCATCACCGGCAGGCGCCGGGTCGGCAAGACCGAACTGATCCGAAAGTTCGCCGAAGGACGGGACGACTTTCTCTATTTCTTCGTGTCGAAGAAAAAACCTCGCGTTCTGCTCGATGAATTCCGGGATCTCCTGGCCGCACGGGTGCCGCTGCTGGCCTCGGCATCCTTCGGGAGCTTTGACGATTTCTTCCGCGCTCTTTTCGAAATCACGAAAGAGCGCCCGCTGTTTATCGTCTTCGACGAGTTCCAGAACTTCCAGCAGGTGGACCCGGCGGTCTTTTCGACGCTCCAGGATCTGTGGGACCGGAACAAGGGCACCATCAAGGGGACCATCGTCTGCATCGGGTCGGTGCAGACCCTCATGCGCGAGATCTTCGAGGGCGCCAAGGAACCGCTCTTCGGTCGAGTGACCGCCCGGCTCTACGTGGAGCCCCTGATCCCCGACGTGGTTGCCACAATCCTTGCCGACCACCAGGTTGATGCGGTCAGGCACCTCCCCTTCTTCTTCACCCTCTTCGGCGGCATCCCCAAATACTATTTCCTGCTCGACCGCTACCGGCTCTTCGGCAAAACTCCGGCGGAGATCATCCGAAAATTCTTCTGCGAGACCGACGCCCTCTTACAGAACGAGGGGAAAGACCTCCTGGTGGAGGAGTTCGGCAAGAACTATCATCTCTACTTCTCCATCCTTCAGGTTATCGCCGGCGGCGAGAACCAGATGGCCCGCATCGCCGACAAGTCGGGGATCAACGTCAACAGCATCAGCAAATACCTCGACGAACTGACCTCCTACTACCAGGTCATCGAGCGACGGCTGCCGGTGACGGCGACCCGGCAGGAGCAGAAAACCGGCCGCTACTACCTGAAGGATCCGTTGCTCCGTTTCTGGTTCCGGTACATCTACCGCAACCAGAGCCTGATCGAGATCGGCGACGAAGAGGGGCTTCTGGGCAAGATCCAGGCAGATCTCTCGACCTTCATGGGGTGGTCGTTCGAGGAGTTGATCCGCGCCATGCTCCTGAAGCGCAATGACGGCACGGTGGTTCCGTTCGGCTTCACCCGGATCGGCGGATTCTGGACCAAGCGGGGGGATGTGGAGATTGACATCGTGGCGCTCAACGAGGAGGATGGAGCGATCTTCTTCGGCGAATGCAAGTTGAGCGGCAGCAGGTTCAGCGTGGCCGATGCCCGGCGGCTAAAGGAAAAGGCCAAGGCTGTCCCATGGCGCACCGGCGACCGGCGGGAGCATTTTGTCCTTTTCTGTATGGACGACCTTGAGAGCGACGCGGAACAGGCCCTTGCCGCCGAAGGGGTCGGCGTCGTAAGGCTTCGCCAGCTGCTATCGGTGCCATAAGATTGAAACCACACAGGGGTGCGTAAGACCGCCAGCGGCTGATGGTCGTCGAGACCAAGGGATACCACCTGAAAAACGACGATACCGACTACAAGGAGAAGCTCCTCGATCTCTGTACGGAAATGTTTCGGTGGGAAAACGTCAAGACTGTGGGAGAACTGGAGCTGGAGTATGATGCAAAAACATCCGTCGCCTGCGCCTTGGTGTTTCAGGAGCACTGGCGGACGGAACTGGCTGCGCTTTCGGGCGGGAATTGACGCCGGTCGGCGAACTGACTGGAAACCAATCAGAAACACTCCCCATATTATGACCCCTTCACCGCCGCCTGATCCGAAAAACCGAGGTAAAGGTGGCGGTCTTCACCCCTTTTTCGTCAAAGACCTCCGCCACCCCCCTGATGGTCCGCTCGTCTTCCCGGATGGCCTCGGCCCTGGCCGTGACCGTTCCCCCGTGGATGGGGGCATGGAATTTCAGATTGAGTTCGGTGGTCACGAAGTGGCTCCCTTCGGGGAGCATGCTCTTGATGGCCATGGCCACCGCCGTATCGGCCAGGGCGGTGACGGCGCCGCCGTGCATGAGCCCCTTTCCCTGGGCGTGTTTCACCTGGAACGGCATGGTGAGGCGCGCCTTCCCCCCCTCGGCCTCCTCGATAGTCATCCCCAGGTATTCCTCGAAGGGGGCACAGGCGATCCACTCGGGAAGCTCGAAGGGGAGCGCCACATCCTCTCCCATGGGTTCGTCGTAGAGATGCTCGTACATGGTCTTTCCTCTCTCCGTTAGGGCCTTACTTGAGCAGTTGGACCTTCACGGCCTCGTCGATGAAGCTCTCCTCGATGGCCTCCCGGACCCAGGCTTCCTTGCTCTTTGCCAGCACCCGGGCAACCCCCTCGGCCACGGCCGGGACCGGACTCCAGAGAGCATTGCGAATCTCACGCAGCTCATGGAGGTCTCCCCGGCGCCCGTCGGCCATCTCGCGGCAGCGGCCGCAGAGAAGGGCCAGGGTCTCCTCTGACGGCTCTTCATCCGGGCGGTAGTCCCAGGGGCGAAGGTCTTCCTTCCCCTCGCACCACTCGCAGGCAAACCCTGCCCGCTTGGCCAGGGCCTTCCCCAGCGCGCCTATCTGCTCCTGCCGCTCCCTGTTGGCCTGATACCCTTTTGCCATCGTTCCTGTTCCTATCCCTTCTTGGTCGGCATTTTCTTCCCCAAGAGCGCCATGACCTGCTTCATGTCATCCCACACCTCCCGCTTGCGTTCGGGGTAGCGCACGAGGAACGCCGGATGGAACGTGGGCATGAGGGGAATGCCGTGGTAGTCGTGGAACCGCCCCCGGAGGGCGGAGATCGGCTCCTTGGTGGCCAGGAGGGTCTGGGCCGCAAAGGTACCCAGCGCCACCACGGCCTCGGGACCGATGGCCCGCACCTGCCGGAGCATGAAGGGGGCGCACTGGACGATCTCGTCGTGGTGGGGGTTACGGTTCCCCGGCGGGCGGCACTTGAGCACGTTGCAGATGTAGACCTCGTCCCGCGCAAACCCCATTGCCTGGATGATCTTCGTGAGGAGCTGCCCCGCCTCCCCCACGAAGGGCTCCCCCTTGAGGTCCTCGTCCCTGCCCGGGGCCTCGCCGATGAAGACGAGACGGGCCCGGGGATTGCCGACCCCGAAGACGAGGTTCGTGCGCTGTTTTCCCAACTGGCAGCGGACGCACTCCCCGAGATCGCGGCGGATATCGTCCAGGGTCTCGCCGGCGGTCGCCGCTTGCGGCTCGGCAACGGGCGCTGACGAAGCAGGAACTGAAGCGGGAGCGACAGCCTCCGGCGGCGGAACCGGTTGCTCTTCCCGCGACGCCGCGGCCCGGGGAATCTCGTCCACGCCGGTCTCCTTCAGCTCCTCCAGGTAGCGCCTGAGGGAAGCGATCGTCTCCCCGTCAACGCCCATGGTGGCAAATTCCTTTACATTTTTCCGACGGTTTCATACCATGATTCCCATGCCTATCCTGCCGATATTTCTGCTCATCATCCTCTTCGTACCCGCCAATGCCTTTGCCTGGGGTGCCGGCATCCACCTCCAGCTCGGCACTGCCGTCATCAACAACCTCCAGGCCGTGAGCCCCGCCGTAGCGGCCGTCGTCGGCGCCTTCCCCCACGATTTCCTCTACGGCTGCATCGCGGCGGACATCACCCTGGGCAAGAAGTTCACCCACTACCTCCAGCACTGCCACCGCTGGCGGATCGGGATGAAGGTCCTGGAGTACGCCTGGAACCCGCCCCAGAAGGCCTGCGCCTACGGCTACCTCGCGCACCTGGCCGCCGATACCGTGGCCCACAACTACTACGTCCCCGCCAAGACCATGGAGAGTTTCTCCACTCTCACTCTCAAACACGCCTACTGGGAGATGCGTCTGGAGACCTATGTGGACCAGGAGATATGGGAGACGGGGAAGAAGGTCGCCACGGAAAACTACAAGGCCAACGACGCGCTTTTGCGGAACGTCCTCTCGGACACCCTCTTCTCCTTCGGCACCAACAAGCGGATCTTCAATTCGATCCTCCTGGTGAGCCGCCTGGAGAAGTGGCAGCAGGTGCTCAAGACCCTCTCCGACACCTCCCGGTACACCCTGGAGGAGGACGACCGGAGCGAGTACCTGGACCTGGCAGAGGAGGCGGTGTTCGACTTCCTGAACCGGCTGGAGGAATCCCGCTACTTCCAGGCCGACCCCACGGGAGAGCGGGCACTTGCCACCGCCGAGGCGGTCAGGAAAAACCTCCGGCTCCTCTACAACGCCGGCAAGATCACCAAGGAAGATGCCGTCGCCCAGGTGGACGCCATGCGAGCCCGGCTCCGGGAGGCCATCTGGGAGCCGGAAAAGCTCCTCCAGATACTGTCAAAAGGATAATCAGAATACAGAATTCAGGAGTCAGAATTCAGGAGAAAGTCCACTCGAACACAAGTTCAGAATGCTGTTGCGCGAATTTCATTCCGACTTCTGCATTCTGACTCCTGACTCCCGAACCCCCTACTCTTCTCCTCTCATTCCCTGCTTCCGCAGCCCGGCCGCCCGGTCGAGGATAATCGTCGCCATCTCATCCTTCCCCATGAGGGGGAGTTCCTCGACACGCCCATCCCGGTGGAGGAGCTTGGCGATGTTGGTATCCACGTTGAAACCGGCCCCTGGCTGGCCGATGTCGTTGGCCACCACCAGGTCCAGGTTCTTGCCGGTCAGCTTCTTCCGGGCATTCTCCACCAAATCGCTGGTTTCGGCGGCAAATCCCACCAGAACCCGATCCCCCTTCACCCGCCCCACTTCCGCCAGGATGTCGGGGTTTTTCTCCAGCTCCAGCACCATGGCATCGGCTGACTTCTTGATCTTCCCCGCAGCCCGACTCTTTGGGCAGTAGTCGGCCACGGCCGCCGCCTTGACGATGACGGTGCTCGCCGCGACCCGCTCCATGACCGCGTCGCGCATCTCGGCGGCGGAGCAGACATGGACCGTCTCGATCCCCCAGGGGTCGTCGAGGCAGGTGGGTCCGGCCACGAGAACCACCTCGGCCCCGCGGCGCCGGGCGGCCCGGGCAATGGAGTATCCCATCTTTCCCGACGAGTGGTTGCTGATGAAGCGGACCGGGTCGATCTCCTCCAGGGTCGGGCCAGCGGTCACGAGAACCCGCTCACCAACCAGGTCCTGCCGCGTGAGGGCGCAGACCGCCTCCTCCATGATAATGGCCGGGTCCTGGAGCTTCCCCTCCCCCTCCCAACCGCAGGCGAGCATCCCCTTGACCGGAGCCACGAAGCGATAGCCGTGGCGGCGGAGCTTCTCCTCGTTTTCACGGTAGATGGGATTGGTGCACATGTTCACATTCATGGCCGGGGCAATGAGGACCGACGCCCTGGTGGCCATGACGGTGGTGGTGAGCATGTCATCGGCGATGCCGCCCGCGATCTTGCCGATGACGTTGGCCGTGGCCGGGGCAATGATGAAGAGATCGGCCCGGTCGGCCAGGGCAATGTGGCCGATCTCCCGCTCGGCGATCAGGTTGAAAATCTCCGTGTGGACCGGATTCGCGGTGAGGGTCTGAAAGGTGAGGGGCCCCACGAATTCCGTGGCCGAGCGGGTCATGATGACGTGGACGTCGGCCCCCGCCTTGGTCAGGAGCCGCACGAGCTCCACCGCCTTGTAGACGGCTATGCCGCCGGTGACGCCGAGGACGATCTGCTTGCCGTTGAGCATGGATGGTCTCCTACCCGTTCAGGTACGGATTGTACAGCTTCTCCCGCCCGATGGAGCTCGCCTCGCCGTGTCCCGGGAAGACCTGGGTCTCGTCGGGGAGGGGGAGGAGCTTCGTGCGGATGGAGGTTATAAGGGCCTCGTGGGAGGAGCCGGGGAAATCGGTCCGTCCCACCGACTCGGCAAAGAGGGTGTCCCCGGTGATGACCTTACCCTCCCCTTCCAGGTAGAGACAGCATCCCCCCGGCGTGTGACCCGGCGTGTGGAAGACCTTCATGGCGCATTTGCCGAAGGTAACCGTCATCCCGTCCTCAAGAAGCTCGTCCGGCGGGGGGGAGTTCGCGGTGGAAAGGCCGTAGTTGGCCGCCACGTCCGCGGCCCGGGACAGGAAGTGGACGTCATCCCGATGGATCATGAGCCGGCCGCCGGTTGCCTCCAGGACCGCCTTGTTCCCCCCTATATGGTCGAAGTGGCCGTGGGTGTTGATGACCGTGCGGATGGTGAGGCCAAGAGCCCGGACCCGGTCGAGGATGCGCCCCGCATCGGCGCCGGGGTCCACCACCACTCCCTCTTTGGTTTCCTCACAGCCGAGGATGAAGCAGTTGACCCCCATGGGGCCGACAACAACGATTTCGAAGATCATAGCGGTATCTCCCGAGACAGAATACAGTCCGAATAACACGGAGAAACGGAGAGCACGGAGTAAAATCAGGTAATTGTCGAACAGGAACTATCGGACTGATATCGCCTGTTCGGTTGTTATTAATAACAACTCAACTTTTTGATTTCTCTGTGTTCTCCGTCTCTCCGTGTTATCAAAATGCTTTTTCAAGGTTTATTGGTTGAATAGATCGAGATTCTTCCCCTGGAGCTGCTCGAAGGGGTTGTTGTGGAACCCTTTTTTCTTCTGCTCCTCCCCCCGGGGGTGCGGTGCCGGTGCCGCCGGCGACTCAGGCGCCGTTGCCGGTTGTTGGGCCGGAGGCTCGGGGGCGGCTCCTTCGGCTTCAGCCTCGGCTGCCTCGTCGTACTCTTCTCCGCAGCTGTAATTCTCCTTGTAGAAGTAGCGGTCGTAGAGGCGGTGGTAGGAGCTCCAGCGGCTCTGGCTCTCGGCTTCCTTCCGGATGTGGGTCCGGATGCCGTTGATCTTGGAGTCCAGGTCGTCAAGGTAGTTGAGGATCGTGGCCTCCACGGTCTTGGGGCGCTTGGGTGAGCCGTACTCGTACTGGCCGTGGTGGGAGAGGAGCATGTGTTTGAGGAGCATGGCCAGCTCCGTGGGGAAACCGGGGATGGCGGCGATCCGCTCCTGCACCATCTCTACGCCGATGGTGATGTGCCCCAGGAGCTTCCCCTCGTCGGTGTAGTCGAAGGAGCGCTGGTAGGTCATCTCCCGCACCTTCCCCACGTCGTGGAGGAGCGCCCCGGCCACGAGGAGGTCGCGGTTGAGCCCCCCGTAGAGAGGGATGATGGTGTCCACGAGGCGTGCCACCGCCAGGGAATGCTCCAGGAGCCCCCCCAGGTAGACGTGGTGCATCCCCTTGGCCGCCGGCGCGATCCGGTAGAGGGCCATGAGCTCGGCATCACCGAAAAAGGCATCCATGAGGGACTTCAGGTGCGGATCGGTGAAGCTCGCCAGCAACACGGCAAGCTCCTGCTCCATCTCGCCCACGGGGCGGTCCGATTCGGGAAGAAAGTCGGCCAGCTGCACCCGATCGTCCGGCACCCGCACCAGTTCGGAGATGATGAGCTGCATCTTCCCCAGGTAGACGCTGGCCTTGCAACGGATGGCAACGAAGTCGTCCCGGTCAAAGATGGCGGAGAGCTCGTCCACGTTGTCCCAGACCCGCCCCTCGATCTCGCCGGTCTTGTCCATGAGCTTCAGCGTCATGTACGGCTTGCCGTTCTTGGCCATGGCCATGATCTTGTCTTTTACGAGAAAGACCGACTCCAGCTGGTCCCGATCCTTGATGCTGCTCACATACACTTTGTTCAAATCGCGCTCCTTGTCTCGGCGGTCATCTTCCCTGCAATGATGTCGGCCACCCGGATACCGTCCAGGGCGGCGCTCATGATTCCCCCGGCGTAGCCGGCTCCTTCACCCGTGGGATAGAGCCCTTGCAGGCTCACCGACTGGCAGTCCTCTCCCCGCACGATCCGCACCGGCGCCGAGGTCCGGGTCTCAACGCCGGTAAGGGTCGCCTCGGCGGTGACGAAGCCCCGCATCCTCCGGTCGAAGGTTGGCAGTGCCTCCCGCAGGGTCCCGGTCACGGCAGCGGGAAGGACGCGGGAGAGGTCGGTTTCCGTTACCCGGGGGCGGTACGAGGAGGATACCCCCTTCCCCCCCTTCATGCCAAGGAATGAGAGGAGATTCTGGGCCGGGGCCCGGTATCCTCCGCCGCCGGCCTCAAAGGCCCTCCGCTCCCAGTGCCGCTGGAACTCCACCCCTGCCAGGGGAGAGGAGGAGCCGAAGTCGTCGGGCCCCACGGTGACCACCAGAGCGCTGTTGGCAAAGGGGGTGTTGCGCAGGTGGGCGCTCATGCCGTTGGTGACGACGCCCCCCTCTTCGGAGCTTCCCGCCACCACCACGCCGCCGGGGCACATGCAGAATGAGTAGGCCGAGCGGCCGGTGCGCCGGTCGTTATGGGCCAGGGCATAGTCCGCCGGGGGCAGGGCCGGGTGATGCCCCTTGCCGTACTGGATCCCGTTGATGAGCTCCTGGGGATGCTCCACCCGCACCCCCATGGCAAAGGGCTTCGCCTGGAGGTGAACTCCCCGGCGGGCAAGCATTTCGTAAGTATCGCGGGCACTGTGGCCAGGCGCGAGAACGAGAGCATCGGCGGCAATCTCGTCGGTGCCGTTCACGATCACCGTGCCGACCCGCCCTTCCCGGGAGACGATGTCGGTCACCCTGCTCCGGAAACGGATGTCACACCCGGCGGCCAGGAGCCCCTGCCTGATGCCCGCCACCACCCGTCGCAGCTGATCGGTCCCCACGTGGGGCTTGGCCAGATGCAGGATCTCCGGCGACGCGCCGAAGTCTACGAACTTTTGGAGGACGTAGCCGATCCGGGAGTCGTTCACCCGGGTGGTAAGCTTCCCGTCGGAGAAGGTGCCGGCCCCCCCCTCGCCGAACTGGACGTTGCTCTCCGTGTCCAGCTGGCCCAGGCTCCAGAAGGCCTGCACGTCCCGGGTCCGCTCCTCCACCGGCCGTCCCCGTTCCAGGATGGTGGGGGCAAGGCCGTACTCGGCGAGCCGAAGGGCCGCAAAAAGCCCCGCCGGCCCCATGCCGACGATGACGATCCGCCCTCCCCCGGCAAGCCGCGGGAAGACCGGCTGCGGCTCCTCTTTCACGGCCTTCACGTCAGGATCATGGCCATGCCGCACGAGGAACCCCGCCTCATCGAGCAGCCGGCACTGGACGGTGCAGACGATGATTACGCGGGGTTTGCGTCGGGCGTCGATGCTCTTGCGGACCAGATGCAACGACTGGATATCCCGCTCCGGCACCCCGAAGCGCTCGGCAACCCGCGTACCCAGAACGTCGTCCCCCTCTCCGGGGGCGAGGACAATGTTTCGTATCAGAATCGGCATCGTATTAATTCGTCAAAAGCCCTGAAAAACAGGGCGCCATCATACAAAATCGGGGTGGAAAAGAAAAGGAGAAAGGGGGCAGGGTCAGGAAGGGAGAAGGGGGAGCCTGATGGCAAAGGTGGTGCCGGTTTCGTCGCTCTTCTCCACGGTGATCTTCCCCTGATAGGTCTTGACGATGCGGAGCACCACCGCAAGGCCGAGGCCGCTACCGCTGGTCTTGGTGGTGAAGAAGGGATCAAAGATTTTCTTCACATTATCCGGCGGCATTCCCCTGCCGGTGTCGGAGATCCGGATGATGACCTCCCGGTCGTCATGGTCGAGCAGGACGGCAAGGGTCCCGCCTTCCTGCATCTCGTGGATGGCGTTCAGGAAAAGGTTGGTGAAGATCTGCTCGATCTCGGAGGGGTCTGCCTGAAAGGGGGGAGGGACACGACGGAAGGCCCTCACCACCTCGATGCCGTAGAGGGTGGTCTGGGGTCTGAACACCTCCAGGGTGGCATCGATGACCCGGTCGAGCCGCACCTCGCTCAACTGGAAGCGGGGGCGCTTGGACGCATCGAGGAGCTTGCGCATGATGTCGTCGATCCGGTCCACCTCCTTGAGGATCTTATCGATATAGTCAAGCTTCTCCGGTTCTTCGCAGCCGCTTTTCAGGAGCTGGGCAAAGAGATTGATGGAGTTGAGGGGATTTCTGATCTCATGGGCCATGCCGGCCGAAAGATACCCCAGCGAAGCGAGCTTCTCCGACTGGACGATTTCCGCCTGGGCTTTCTGGAGAGCCTCGGTCTTCTCCCGCACCCGTTCCTCCAACTCCCGGTTCCACTCTGCAATCTCGGCCAGAAGCTTATCCCGCTCCGCCATCAGCTCGCGGTTCCTGAGCTCCACCGCCCTGATCCGCAGGACGCTCTCGATCCGTTCCACCAGATCCTGGTTATTGAAGGGCTTGAGGATGTAATCGGAGGCGCCGGCCTTCATGAGTTCAACGGCGATCTCCTCGTTTCCCTTGCCGGTGAACATGATGACATAGGTATCGGGGAATCTCTGCCGGATCTGCTTGAGGGCCGTAAAACCGTCCATGACCGGCATCATGTAGTCGAGGAGCACCAGGCTTGGATGATGCTCCTCCAACTCTTCCAGGCCGACCATGGCGTCCGGAGCGGTGTAGACCGTGTAACCACGGTTACTGAGGACTATGGAGGTGAGGTCAAGGATTACCTTCTCATCGTCGATGATGAGAATGGTACCCTTAGAGGCGTTAGTTACCGTAGTCATGGAGTGGCAAATCTCTTCCTGTCAGAATAAAAACAAAGGGCAGCCAAAGCTGCCCTTTGTCCGCCCTGCATGAAACAGAGCCCACATTACTACTCTTCGGGGGGGCGGACCGTCATCACCGGACACTTGGCGTTTCTTACCACCCGTTCTGCCGTGCTCCCGAAAAGGAAGTGGTCAATCCCCCGGCGGCCGTGGGTTCCCATCACGACAAGGGAGGCATTCTCCTCATCAGCCTTCTTGAGAATCTCGTCGTAGGGGATGCCCGACACGATGCTGCTGGTGAAGTTGGCGTAGTCCTTGAGCTTGGTCCTGCAGAACTTTTCCATCATCTTCTCGGCCGCCGCAACGATCTCTTCTTCGAGCTTCTCAAAGGAGACATGGGGGACGTAGAAACCACGCAGATCCACTGGTTCGTTGATGACATGCACGACGACAAGCCGCGCGTTGAATTGCCGGGCGAGGGTCAGGGCATGGTCAAAGGCGTACTCCGAGTTTTCGGAAAAGTCGGTCGGAAAGACAATGGTGGAAAAGGTTTTCATTGCTCTACCCCCTGGAGGAATCTGGCTTGAGTGGACAAGATCAGTGGCGGTGTTCCTTCTCCTTGAAAATCTTCTTCAGGATCGACTTCAGCTCGTCGATCTTGATGGGCTTGTTGATATACTCAAAGGCCCCCAGGTTCATGGCCTCGATATACGACTCAACACCGCCATAGGCAGTAATCATGATGACGTTGCTCGCGGGGAAATTCTTGTTGAGTTCCTTGAGGAAGGTGATGCCGTTCATCTCCGGCATATTGATATCGGTGACAATAACGTTCACCTGCCGCTGGTTCAGATAGTTAAGGGCTTCATAGCCATTCGAAACGCTTTCGACTTCGAATCCCTCCCGTTCGAGAAGTTTCGACAGACCTATCCGGGCATTCTCTTCGTCGTCAACAACCAGTATCCGTTTTTTTGCCTGCTCTGCCAATGATAAACTCCGCTTCTGGCGCGTGGTACGATGAATCTGAGTCTAGCATGGTGTCCCCCCCTGTCAAGCAGACGGTTGCAGCGCTTTTTTGCCCGTGGCCACCTGCTGCCGAAGCTTAATGGCTGTGAGGATCAGGTTGGCAATAATGGAGACAAAGTAGATCTCATCCTCCTGGAACGACTTGATGGAGGTGGTATTGAGATTGATGACTCCATACACCTCCTTCTTGTCGCTGATGGGAAAGGAGAGCATGGAGTTGTATTTTTCTTCCTGGAGCTCGGAGAAATGCTTGTAACGTGAATCGCGAGAGGCATGGGTAAGGGATATATGGCTCCCCTCCTTCGCGACGGTGCCGGTGATCCCCTCGCCGATCCTGAGCCGGATCTTGCCAATGAAGGCGGGGTCGAAGCCATGGGTAGCGGCCAGTACGAGGTCGTCCCCCTCCCGGAGGTAGATGCTGCAGACGCTCACCTTAAGCTGCCCGGCCACCTTTTTCGTCACGTGTTGGAGAACTTCCGGCAGGTTGAAGTCGGAGGAGACCAGCATGCTGATCTCTTCCAGGGAGATAATCTCCAGATGTTCCCGGTTGGCCCGCTGCATGGTCAGAACCATCTTCCCCTTTTCACTCTCGACAAAGGGGGTCAAACTCGCCTTCTGGTAGAAGGGATTCACCGTTTTGGCCTTGTCGGGAACGGCCCGGAAATCGGAAAAGCCGCAGACACAGGACAGCTTCACCCTGTAGGGATCGATCCGTTCACTCTTCATTACTCTTCCGCACTTTCTGCAGCGTACCATATGCATGAAAAACCCTCTCCTTGAAATAATCTCCAGTGTGCCGTAGTTTTGCCGAGACTACTGCTCCGCAGTATATTCTGCCGGAAGTGTCACATGGGCGGTTTTGCCTGCCTCTCCGAACGATGGAAGCACCTTGCCGTTGAATTCGGCCTCCACCCCGCCGGCATTGCCGAGATCGAGCGAAAAAACCCGCTCTCCTTTCCATTCGATCAGATCGCCGGCCTTCAGGTCGTACTGCTGGGAGACGGCGCCGTCGATGGTTATATCCAGCCAGCAATCCTGGTTCACCTTGAGCTTGAGAACCATCCCACCCGGCTTGGTTGAAGGAGCGGCCGCTTCCGGGGAAGCTGCCTCAGCGGATTCCGCCGGTGCCTCCTGCAGCTTTGACAGCGGAGCCGCTGCAACCGAGGATAAGGGTGACTGAACAGGTGGCGGGGCAAGAAGCACCCTGGCGGGAACCGGCTCGGGCACAGGCCGCACCGGTGCGGGCTCTCTCTGAGGAATAATCGTAGCGGTGACGAGCACCAGGGCAAGGAGAACCAGGGGAATCATCCAGCGGTTGCGGATTGGGGGGATCGCTACGCGGGCAACAGGCGGCGCCCCTCCCTCGTCCTCCTCCTGCTCCGTGGCAGGTGCAGGAACCAGTTGCTCCTCGTACCTGGCGACCAAGTCATCCGGAGAGAGTCCCAGGTGCTTTCCGTACACCCGCAGAAACCCCTTTACATAGGCGGGACTCGGAAGCTTGTCAAAGGATTCCTCTTCGAGGGCGGCAAGATAATTCTTGCCGATGCGGGTGACGCGGGCGGCGTCCTCCCGCGACTCCCCACGGGACTCGCGGGTCTCTCGCAGCAGGATACCAATGGATGTTCCCCCTTTCCCGGGGGTGAGCGCGTCAGACAAGTGAACCTCTCAGCGCATTGATTCCAGATATTCCCGGGAAAGACGCCCCTTCTCCGAATCGGGTGCTATCCGGATCGCCTCGCGGAACGCATCGGCTGCAGACACATAGTCTTTACCCTTCAGATGGGCAAGGGCAAGATAGTAGTATCCGTTCTGATAATTCTTGTTAAGCTCAACGGCCTTGGTGAATTCCTGAATCGCCAGATCGTTGCGGTCCATGGCAAAGTATACCCGGCCGAGGCCAACCCGGGCGACAATGTTCTGGGGAGAGGTTGCAACCGCCTGACGCAGAATGTCGAGTGACTTCGGATAATCGCCCTTGCCCAGATAGGCGAGACCGAGGTTAATCCGGGCGTCCTCATGGTTGATGAAGAACAGATCGGCCAGAACCAACGTGAACTGGGCCACGGCATCATCCCACCGCTGCATCTCCAGGTAGTTCACCCCCAGGTTGTTCCTGGCCTCGGAATAATCGGGCTTCAGCTCGATAGCCCTACGATACTTGAGTTCGGCGAGATCGTACCGTTTTTTGTAGAAATAGGCGAGGCCGAGGCTGTTCAGGAGGGCGGGATCATCGGGGGTTAGCTTCTCCGCTTCAGCGAGTTCGATAAGGGCACGGGTCGCATCGTTTTCCCCTAGATAGGAAAGACCCATTTGAAAGTGATAGGATGCTTGCTTCCGGGAGGCGTCGGTTACGGCACAGGCTGTGAGGGAAAAGAGCGCCATGACGATCAGCACAAGTAGACGTTTCACGTTATCACCTCAAGCCGGGAAATTGAAAGCAGAGCTGTCTGTGAGGAGCGAAAACCGGCTCAGAAAGCCTGTTCACGCCCCGTGAACCGTAACAGATTTGCCTTGTGTTGTCAACGCAGGGCGCCGCGCTCCCTACCCTCCAGCAAGCCCTTCGAAGTGGGTCAGGGCCTTGAAACTGCGGTAGCGGTCCTCGATCTCCCGATACTCGAGCCGCTTCAGGCGATTGAGGCTGAAATCCTCCACATTGAACGACGCCATGACACTCCCGAAGATGATGGCCTGACGGATTCCCGTCTCGGAGGTGTCACCCGTATTGGCCAGATACCCCATAAAACCGCCGGCAAAGGTGTCGCCGGCCCCGGTCGGATCAAACACGTCCTCAAGGGGAAAGGCCGGAGCGGCAAAGACCGAATGATCGGTGAACATGAGGACGCCGTACTCGCCCCGCTTGATGACCAGGGTTTTTACCCCCATGGCGAGAATCTTCCGGGCCGCCTTGGTGAGGTTGGCTTCCTGGGTAAACTGCCGGGCCTCACCTTCGTTAATGATGAAGATATCCACCTTGGCGATGACCGCCTTGAGGGCCTCGGGCTTGGAGGAGATCCAGAAGTTCATGGTGTCGCAGGCGATGACCCGCGGCTTCTCCACCTGGCTGAGAACCTCCATCTGGAGTTCCGGATCGATGTTGGCTAGGAAGAGGAATTCGGCATCACGGTACGCGGCCGGAATCTGCGGTCTGAAGCTCTCGAACACGTTCAGGTGGGTTTCCAGGGTCTGGGCCTCATTCAGGTCGTAGCCGTACTTCCCCTTCCAGTGGAAGGTCTTTCCCCCTTCCCGGGCAAGACCGCGCAGATCGATATTGCGGGAATTGAGGAACTCCACGTGCTCCTGGGGGAAGTCCTCTCCCACCACCGCCACAAGGCTCACATCGGTGAAAAAGCTCGCCGACGTCGAGAAATAGGTGGCCGAGCCGCCAAGAACGTTCTCCACTCTGCCAAAGGGGGTCTCCACTGAATCAAATGCCACGGAACCGACGACGAGTATGCCCACGGGAATCTCCTTGCTCTCTAGAGTCTCTTGTTAGAGGTACTTGCCGATGATCAGGTCGAGCCGCTCCCTGGCCTCGGCGGGAATGGCGCTGCGGTCGGTGATGATGGCGTAGGTGAGGGCCGAGGCGCAGGGGCACGCCCGCTCGGCGGAGATCCGCTTCACGGCGTGGCCGATGATGGACTTTGACATGGCGACGTTCTGCCGAATGATTGCCAGGATAGCATCCACCGAGACATCGTCGTGGGACTCGTGCCAGCAGTCGTAATCGGTGGAGAGGGCGATGACCCCGTAGCAGATCTCGGCCTCCCGGGCCAGTTTCGCCTCGGGGATGTTCGTCATGCCGATGACCGAGACGCCGAAGGAGCGGTAGAGGTTCGACTCGGCCCGGGTTGAGAATGCCGGCCCCTCCATGCAGATATAGGTCCCTCCCCGGTGAACGGTTGCTCCGGCGGCCAAGGCCGCCTCGTACAGCCAGCCGGAGAGATCGGCGCAGACCGGGTCGGCGAACTGCACGTGGGCCACCACGCCGTTGCCGAAGAACGTGTTGGCCCGGGTTGCGTTGGTGCGGTCGATGAACTGGTCGGGGATAACGATGTGCCCCGGCGCGATCTCCTCCTTCATGCTCCCGACGGCAGAGACGGAGATGATCCGCGTTACACCAAGCTTCTTCATCCCGTAGATGTTAGCCCGGTAGTTCACCTCCGACGGCAGGAGGCGGTGTCCCTTACCGTGGCGGGGAAGGAACACCATCTGCACCCCGTCAAGAACACCGGTCATGAACTCGTCCGACGGGGCCCCGAAGGGGGTTTCCACAACCACGCTCCGGACATCGCTCAGCCCTTCCATCTCGTAGAGACCGCTTCCTCCAATGACGCCGATAACCTGCTCACTCATGCCATAGTCCTCCCAGGCTGCAGAAATTAGATGCCCGAAACGTTCTTGTCCAGCTTACCCTTGAGCTGGCCGCACGCCGCGGAAATATCGGAGCCGCGGCTTGATCGGGTGATGACCGTAAAATGCTTGCTCAAGAGATAGCTGTGAAACACATCGATTGCTCCCTGATCGGGAGACTTGAAGGAGCAACCGTCGTGCTCGTTGAAGGGAATGAGATTTATCTTGGAGGAGATGTCGCTCAAGAGCTTCACCAGCCGCTTGGCATCCTCCAGAGAATCGTTGAGCCCCTTGATCATCACGTACTCGATGGTAATCTTCCGGCGCCCCGGCAGGGGATAGCTTCGACAGGCGTCCAGGAGCAACCGGAGAGGATAACGCCGGTTCACGGGCATGATCCGGTCCCGCACCTCGTCGGTGGTAGCGTTCAGGGAGACAGCCAGATTGACCGTTACCTCGCGCCCCAAACGCTCCATCTCCGGAACAAGCCCCGATGTGGAAACCGTGACCCGTCGGGTCGAGAACTGGAGCCCGTCATCGTGAAGAATGATCTTGAGTGCCTTCACGACATTATCAAGGTTGGCCAGCGGCTCTCCCATCCCCATGAAGACGATATTGCGAACCGGTACGTCCCTTCGCACCGCACATATCTGGTTAACGATCTCGCCTGCGGTCAGGTTCCGGGTGAGCCGGAACGTGCCGGTGAGACAGAATTCGCAGGCCATGGCACAACCGACCTGGCTCGAAATACAGAGGGTAGTGCGGTCTTCTTCGGGGATGAGGACTGACTCGACGGTGTTACCGTCCTCGAGGCGAAACAGATACTTCCGCGTACCATCCCGGGATACTTCCATCGCCTCGGGCTCAAGATCGCTGATGACCGCTGTTTCCTCCAGATCCCGCCGAAGATCCTTGGCCAGATCGGTCATCTCGGCAAAACTCCGGGCGTCCTTCTGATAGAGCCACTTAAATATCTGCCGCGCCCGATAGCGCTCCTTCCCCTTACCGGCAAGAAATGCAATGAGATCGTCAAGGGTCAGGTTCTTAATATCAATTTTGCCGTTCATCATGGTTTATTGAATATAAAAAAGCCCTTCAAGGGAAGGGCTTTTTCCTCGCAATCTTGGGATGACCTAGAGGAGTTCAAGCTGGCTGAAAAAGTAAGGGATCTCGAAGGCAGCCGACTCGGGTGAATCGGAACCGTGAACCGTGTTCTCCTCGATGCTGAGACCGAATTCCTTGCGAATCGTGCCGGCATCGGCGTTGGCCGGATTGGTGGCGCCCATAACTTCACGCCACTTGGCAATGGCGTTCTCACGCTCAAGAGCAAGCACAACCACTGGGCTGCGCGACATGAAGGAGCAGAGATCGCCAAAGAAGGGACGCTCACTGTGAACATAATAGAAGCCCTCGGCTTCCTTCTTGGAGAGCTGAATCTTCTTCATGCCCACAATCCTGAAGCCAGCGGCCTCGATCTTCTCGAGAACCTTGCCGACAATATTCCTCTCAACCGCATCAGGCTTGATAATAGCGAATGTTCTTTCCATCGTGGCCTCCAGTATATATACGAGATAAAATGACCTCACTAGATACCACGTAACTGGTCCTGTGTCAATCCGGTTCGGAAGCTCAAATAGAAAAAGGCCTACAGAACGTGTTCTGTAGGCCTTTTTCTATACTTGCAGAAGTAAGCTGATTACTTGTGCTCAGCCGGAGCAGCCGGAGCAGCTTCAGGGGCCGGGGCCTTAGCAGAAGACATCGGAGCTTGAGCCGGAGCGGCCGGAGCCGGAGCAGCTTGCTCAGCAGGAGCCGGAGCCGGAGCTTCTTCTTTTTTCTTGCAGCCAGCAGCAAAAGCTACAGCCATAGCAAGGCACAGAGTCAGAGAGAGCAGTTTTTTCATTGACGTTTCACCTCTTTTCCTTTTTTTGATTGCCATATTCGCGCACAGCGCATGGTTTATAAACACAACGAAGGGAGAATATACTGGCTTTGAAAATTATGTCAAGATTTTTTTAATCGCCACATTATTTCGTATTCGTGCAACAATTTCAGTATATTATAACGCAAAAACAACAGTGGCTGCTATAAATTATAAATAAATACACTCCATTTTTGTATTCGTCCTCTCTTCCTGACCAGCATCCCTGTTCCATTCCTCTCCCCAAAGGGCCCAATCCCGCTTGACCATGCTCCCTCTCAGACAACAGGAATTAGCTCTTGTCACCAAAGGGAAAAGTTAGTAGCGTACGAAATGGACAAACCTTCAAGAAGGGGGGAGAATGTGTCACAGAATCTAACCCTCACAGAGAAGAAGAAGCTTCTCTCTCTTGCCAGAGAAGCAATCATTGATTACATCCGTGAAGGGAACTTACCGCATCGTCTCGAGACCGCCCCCTCCCTCCAAGGTCAGCAGGGTTGTTTCGTCACCATCAAGATGAACGGCACCCTCCGCGGATGTATTGGCAGCTTTGTATCAGACAAGCCGCTCTACAGACTCGTTCAAGATATGGCCATATCCGCCGCCACCCGCGATCCTCGGTTCTACCCTATGAAACCGGCAGATCTTGAAGGATTTTCGATTGAAATCTCCGTCCTCGGCCCCCTTGAAAAAATTTCATCACCAGAAGGTATCAAGGTGGGAACCCATGGCATCTACATAGAGAAGAACTCCTGCCGCGGCGTACTCCTTCCCCAGGTGGCAGTCGAATACAACTGGGACAAGGATACCTTTCTGTCGCAAACATGTCTCAAAGCGGGCCTGAAACCCGATGACTGGAAAGAAGGTGCCGACCTCTATGTATTCAGTGCCCAGATAATTTCCTGAGCAATTACACCGCCAAGAAAACCGCACATACGAAAAGGGGGAGATGTCTAGACATCTCCCCTTTTTCTGCACTTCTGGCTACATGCGGGAGTCCTTGGGAGACTCCCGCACACAGGAAGTATTAGAACTTCCGGCCACCTTCTTCAGCCCACTTCTCAAGCATCGGGGTGGTAACGGACTTCGGACGCTCGATGGCGTAGCCGAGACCACGGTCCCAAGTGATGTTCGCCATGCAACCGAGAGCGCGGCCTACACCGAAGAGGACGGTGTAGAAGTCCCACTCACGGAGGCCATAGTACCACTGGATGACACCGGACTGGGCATCAACGTTCGGCCAGGGGTTCTTGGCCTTGCCGTGCTCCATGAGGACGCCCGGGGCGGTCTCAAAGATCATGGCAACAAGCTTGAAGAGCGGATCATCTTTGAGACCCGGGGTCTTGAGGCAGAACTCACGCTGCGACATGTAGCGCGGGTCGGTCTTGCGGAGAACGGCGTGGCCGTAGCCCGGTACGACCTGGCCGGCATTGAGGGTATCCCAGAGGGCCTTGGTGACCAGTTCCTTGGTCGGCTCCACATCCTTGCAGTACTTCTGCTGGAACTTGATGGTCCAGTCGAGGACTTCCTGGTTGGCAAGGCCGTGCAGCGGACCGGCAAGGCCGTTAAGACCGGCAGAGTATGCATAGTAGGGGTCGGACAGGGCAGAGTGTACCAAGTGAGTGGTGTGCGCTGAAACGTTGCCGGATTCGTGGTCGGAGTGAAGGATGAAGTACATCCGGGCAACGTCCTCGTACTCCTTGCACTGACCGATCATGCGGGCGAAGTTGGCGCCGCAGTCTGCAGTCGGGTCTATGGCACTCTGCTTGCCACCCCTGTACTTGAGGTTGTAAATGAACGCGGCGATGATGGGGATACGGGCAACGAGATCGCTGGCATCTTCATAAACGTATTCCCAGGCAGTCATCTTGTTAAACTTGCCAGAGTTGTAGAAACCGGCAAATTTGGAATCCTTCTGCAGGGCGAGGATGCCGACCGACAGCATCACCATCGGGTGGCTTTCCTTCGGCAGGGCGCTGATTGCGTCAAATACATACTGGGGGACTACCTGACGGGTCTTCCACTCAGCAACCACCTCGTCAACCTGGGCTTGAGTCGGAACCTCGCCGGTAAGGAGGAAGTACCAGAAGGACTCAACGGTCGGATAATCAGAGCCGGAGGCCTTGGGGAGCGCCTCAAAGGTCTCGGGAATGGTCTTGCCGCGGAACCGGATACCTTCCTGCGGGTCGAGGTAGGAGATATCGGTTACCAGGCTGCGGATGTCACGGGCACCGCCAATGGCCTGATCAATTGTTACCTGGTCGATAACCACTTTCCCAAACTCTTTCACAAGTCTGGTGGTACGGGGACGGAACTCCTCAATTTTTTGCTTCAGGGTTTCCTTGAGTGCCATGTTACGTACTCTCCTTTCACGTTATAGTGTTTTAATAAACAAAAACAAACCATAAACCTCGACTACCTTTTCTTCCCCCTCCTTTCCACTGGTAGTATACTGGAACCGCCAAACCGTTGACCCTACACCATTAACACCCATAAATCACGCATCGCTTCGACGGGTTACCGGATGACTAGCAGGGCAGAAATATTTTTTTAGTATACTGTATACAATTTTCTATAAAAATTTATACCACTCAATTTGATTAAACTCAACATAATTTTTATGGGAAAAAGGGACTCGGACGGAATGCGTAAACAGCAACCGTCGCCTGAAGGCGACAAGGACTCCGTGGACTGCGGACACACAGCCACGGAGCAGGTAAAGAGAGCGGCCAGCGGTGGGAAAAATCAGAGAATAAGCAGTTCCTGGTCAGAGAACGTGAGTTGCTTCAACCCTTCATAATGGGAGATATAAAAAGTGTTCTCAATGCCGATGGCCCCCTCTCCGGGGAAGATGACCTTCGGTTCGAACGCGAAAACCATTCCCGGCTCGAGAACCATGTCCGTAAACCCCTTGGCGATAAAGGGGTATTCGTCGACTTCTATACCAATGCCATGACCAATAAAGGAAACCCGCGCCCCCTTCGCCCCCATGAAATTGTCGGCATAGCCGAGTTCAGCGGCCAGGGCGACACAGACATCGTAAACGTGACTCCAGGGTGTGCCGGGCACGGCCACTTCGGTCATCCGTTCCTGAACCCGAAGCATGTCATCATAGGCCTTTTTCATGCGATCGGAGAGAGCGCCGAGAGCAATGACGCGGGTCTGGTCCACAAGGTAGCCGTCAACGCAACCGGCGAAGTCGACAATGATCGGCTCCCCCCTCTCTATCCGCTTCAGCCCAGCCCCCTGCCCGAAGGAGGGATTGAGCCCGAGCCCCCCAAGAGGGGTGTCCATATAGGCGGGAACTGCGGTATCGGTTCCCGAGAAGACCTGGGCAAAAAAGAGTTCGGCATTGAAGCCCCTCATGCGGACATACCCCTGGTGCGCTTCCTTGCGGGCGGCGAACTCAAGCTCTGCTGCCAGTTCCAGATCGGTCATCCCCTCGCGGACAACCTCCCGGGCACGGCGGTAGACCTTGTCGACCTGATTGGCCGCATCCTGGAGCAGGTGAATCTCGTATTTGCTTTTAATCATCCGGACACGCCGGATAAGGGTTGATGCATCGACAAAATCGCCAGCAGGGAAGACCGCGCGGTAACGGGCAAAGAAGTTGACCGGCACGACATCGAATTCCATGCCGATGCGGATGGGCGTAGCATAACCGTACTTTGTCAGAATCTCGGGGATTTCTCTCATGGAGGCAAAGGGAACAATCTCTTTCAGCCCGGATTCCATCCGAGCCCGGGAGACCTCCTTGCGGACCATGTAGATGGGGTCGCCCGCCACCGGCACGTAGAGAGCGCCGTTCTGAATGGTGCCGGTGAAATAGAAGAGGTCGGCATTCTGGACAACTATGACGGCATCGAGCCCCGCTTCCGCCATGTAAGCCTGGAGCTTCTTGATGCGATATTCGAGTTCATCCCTCGGGGTAAGGCGCATGGTTGGGTTCTCCCGGACTGAATCGTCAGAAAATCACTGATTATATCTACTGCTGTTCCGGCTCTGAAGCGGCGGCCCGCGCCTTGCGCTGGAGCTGACGGCGCTTCCGGCCGCCGAGGAAGGCCTCCTCGACGATGATCGCCACAAAACAGGCGACAAAAAGGACCAGGAGTATGCCCAGTATCTTTTCCCTCATAACCGAGCCCCCCTACGCGGCATCGCCGGCACCTTCGAGGCCCAGTTCCTTGATGGCCATTTCCCGCAGCTTGAACTTCTGGATCTTGCCGCTGGCAGTCATGGGATAGCCAGCCACAAACTTCACGTACTTGGGAATTTTATAGTTGGCAATTTTCCCCCGGCAGAACTCCTTGACCTCGTCCTCGGTCATCTCCACCCCGTTTTTCAGGATGATGGCAGCCATGACCTGCTCGCCGTACTTGCGATCCGGCACGCCGTAGATCTGCACGTCGGAGATCTTCGGGTGGGTGTAGAGAAACTCCTCGATCTCCTTGGGGTATATATTCTCACCGCCGCGGATGATCATCTGCTTGATGCGACCGGTGATCTTGCAGTAGCCGTTCTCGTCCATCACTGCCAGGTCGCCGGTATGGAGCCAGCCATCGGCATCGATGACCTTGGCGGTCTCTTCCGGCATCTTGTAGTAACCCTTCATGACCATGTAGCCCCGGGCGCAGAGCTCGCCCTGCTTCCCGGGCGGCAGCGTGGCGCCGGTCTCGATATCGACGGTCTTTACTTCGGCGCCGGGGAGCGCCCGCCCGACAGTGGAGACGCGCAGCTCAACCGAATCCTCGGTGCGGGTCTGGGTGATTCCCGGGGAGGATTCGGTCTGCCCATAGACACTGGTAAGCTCGGTCAGGTTCATATCCTTGACGCACCGTTTCATGACCTCGATGGGACAGACCGAGCCGGCCATGATGCCGGTGCGGAGGGTGGAGAGATCGAACTTCGCGAAATCCGGATGCTCCAGCTCAGCAATAAACATGGTCGGCACGCCATGAACGGCGGTGCAGCGCTCCTTTTCAACGGTCTGAAGAACCTTGAGCGGGTCGAAAATCTCCACCGGCACCATGGCGGTGGCGTGAGTAACGCTGGCCATGACAGCCAGCACAGAGCCAAAGCAGTGGAAGAAGGGAACGGGGATGCAGAGCCGGTCCTTATCCGTGAACTTCATGCACTCGCCAATGTGATAGCCGTTGTTGACCAGGTTGTAGTGGGTCAGCATGACCCCCTTGGGAAAGCCGGTGGTGCCGGAAGTGTACTGCATATTGATGACATCGTGGACATCAAGGGAGGACTCAACTGCCGCCAGCTGCTCATCGGGCACCTCTTTCCCCATCTCCGCGATCTTCTCGAAATTGAGCATCCCTGCCGGCGTATCCTCACCGATAAAGACAACTCTTTTCAGGAAGGGGAGCTTGGGAGTAGTGAGGAGACCCGCTTCGGCCGATGCCAGCTCTGGCACCACCTCGGAAAGGGTCGCCACATAGTCCGTGTCCTTCCAGGACCGGACCATGAAGAGAGTGGTGGAATCGGACTGGTCAAGGAGGTATTCCAGTTCCGCCGACTTGTAGGCAGTGTTGACCGTCACCAGAACGACGCCGATCTTGGCGGTGGCGAACTGGAGAATGACCCACTCGGGAACGTTGTAGGCCCAGATGGCCACGTGGTCTCCCTTCCTGACGCCGAGCTTCAGCAACCCCTTGGCCACCTGGCGGCAGATATCATTGAACTGCCGGTAGGAGTACCGGAGCCCCCGTTCCGGGTAGACAAGGGCATCATTGTCGGGAAACGTTACAGCCATGTGGTCGAGCAGTCCACCGATCGTAAAATCAAGATGTTGCGCCATGGAACCCCCTCCATTGTTTCATTCTGTCGACCCCACCTTTGACAAACCACAACCATTTGATTTAATGGAGTTTTGATGAATTATCACGCTACAGACGGCAAGTCAAGGAATTAGAACGGAGTATTATTTAGTACGCTTCTTCACCATTTCCGTGGTACACATTTCCGAAAATAATGCTTGACAGCAAGTAAGGTCTACCTTTCAGGCACTTACAGCAACAGCCTGATTTAATTGACTTTTATCATCTGCAGCCGCCGACTTTAACTGCACATTTTTTATGCATTACGCTATTTATGGCCGTATTAATGACCCTTTGCATTTCGTTTCTGTTTTTTTCCACAAGGGTATCCACATTTTGTGTGGAAAGTCCGCTTACAGGCCGTTTTTACGGCTTTTTTTCACACCTGTAACACGAATGCAATATTCAGAACATACCATCTCCGGCAAGGAGATACTAAACGAATGCAAACCGTCCTGATCATCGAAGACGAAAAAGACCTGGCGGAACTCGTTTCCTTCAACCTGGAGAAGGAAGGATACCGGACCATCGCGGCCCCCGATGGCATCAGCGGCCTCGACGAGGCACAGAGGCAGGTCCCGGACCTTATCTTACTCGACCTGATGCTCCCGGGCATGATGGGAACCGAGGTCTGCAAGATACTGAAAAAGTCGGAGAAAACCGCGAAAATCCCAGTCATCATGCTGACGGCCCGGGGAGAAGAGATCGACCGGGTGGTGGGGTTCGAGGTGGGCGCCGACGATTACGTGGTGAAGCCCTTCTCCACCCGGGAACTGCTCCTGAGGATCAAAGCGGTGCTGCGCCGTTCGCTGCCGGACGAACCCTCGGGAAAAACCATGAGGATCGGGCCGATCGCCATCGACCCGGACCGCCACACGGTGGCCGTGGCAGGGGAAGAGATAGTCCTTACCACCACTGAATTCAAGCTGCTCCTCAATCTCGCCGAACGCCTGGGGCGGGTCCAGAGCCGCGACCTTCTCCTGAAAAACGTCTGGGGATACAACTACGTGGGGGACACCCGCACGGTTGACACGCACATCACTCGTCTGCGCACGAAGCTGGGCCCGGCCGGCGACCTGATCAAGACAGTTCGCGGTTTCGGCTACAAGATGGAGGAGCCGTGAGATTCACCATCCAGTGGAAGCTCATGGCTTCCTACCTCCTTCTCGTGCTCTTCATCGGCGGGGTCTTCTTCGCCTACCTGAACCACACCCTGAACCAGCACCTGACGGCGGAGATCCGGCAAAACCTCGCCACTGAGGCCCGGCTGACCCGGATGATCGCCCACCGCGACATCGGCAGAATGAAGGACGATGCCCCGGCAGTGGCTGCCGCAATCTCGCGGGAGACGAGGGCGCGGGTGACCATCATCCTCGCCGGCGGCGAGGTGGTCGGGGATTCGGAGATTGCTCCCGGCCAGTTGAAGGAACTTGAGAACCACCTGAATCGACCGGAGGTCCAGCAGGCGCTGAAGAGCGGCAGTGGGGAATCAATCCGCTACTCGGCGACGATCAAGACCCCCATGCTCTACGTGGCGGTTCCGCTGCAGACCGCCGGCGGCGAAGAGGGATTTGTCCGGCTCTCCCTTCCCCTCACCGCCCTGGAAAAGGCAGAGGGGAGCATCAGAACACTCCTGGGGGCATCCCTGGCGGTCTCACTCCTCGTTGCCCTCGTTCTGAGCTACATCCTCTCCCGGGTGACGTCCCGGTCACTGCGCACCATCACGGCGCTGGCGAAACAGATCGGCAAGGGAAACTTCAACAGGAGGATCCCGGTCCCGACCCGCGACGAGGTGGGGGAGCTGGCCCGGGTGATGAACGACATGGCGGCCCGGATAGAGCAGCAGCTGGAGCGAACCTCGGCAGAGAAAAACCGGCTCGACACCATCCTGCGGGGGATGGGGGAAGGGCTTATGGTAACGGATGCCAACGGTCTGATCACCCTGGTCAATCCAGCCTTTCTCGGCCTCTTCTCCCTGAATGAAAGCGTGGAAGGAAGACACATCATCGAGATCGCGCGGCATCCGGTCCTCAACGATGCCTTCAAGGCCATCGTCGCCTCCGGGGACGAACGGGTCGAGAAGATGACTCTCACCATGGGGGAGGAGAAGCATGTCCTGACCCACTGGGTGCCCCTTGTGGACAACGGGGAGTTGCAGGGGGTCGTGGCGGTCTTCCATGACATCACCGATCTGACGCGGCTGGAAAACATCCGGCGGGATTTCGTGGCCAACGTCTCCCATGAGCTGAGAACGCCGGTTACCGTCATCAAGGGGTATGCCGAGGCGCTCATCGACGGCGCCATGGAAACCGATCCCGAGCGGGCGCGAAAGTTTGTCGGGATCATCCTCAGCCACTCGGAGCGGCTCGCCGCCCTGATCGGCGACCTCCTCACCCTCTCCCAGCTGGAGGCGGGGAGCATGAACCTTGAGAAGACGACGGTCAGACCGGAGCAGGTGGCAAAGCGTGCCATGGAGCTTTTACAGCCGAAGGCTGCCCGGAAGGGGATTACCATCGACTGCTCGGGGTTGAGCGGGGCGCAGTCGGTGCTGGCCGATCCGGGCCGGCTCGAACAGGTGCTGGTCAACCTCCTCGACAACGCCATCAAATATACCCCGGAGGGGGGGGCAATCTCGTTTTCCGCCGCAGTCAAGGAGAATATGGTCCGCATCGGCGTAAAGGATACCGGCGTCGGCATCCCTCCCAAGGACCTCCCCCGGATCTTCGAGCGGTTCTACCGGGTGGACACGGCCCGCAGCCGCGATGAAGGGGGGACCGGCCTCGGGCTCTCCATCGTGAAGCACATCGTCCAGCTCCATGGCGGCGCCGTGGGGGTGGAGAGCGAGCCCGGCAAGGGATCGGAATTCTGGTTTACCATCAAGAAGGCCTGATGCCGAGGCGGGGCTGGTCCGCTGCCGTCACCGTCCCCCGGCCAGCCACGGGCCATTCACCACATTGATCGGCGAACCGGCCAGAAACGCAGCCACATTGGCCGCAACGACCCCGGTGAGTCTCCGGCGGGCCGCCAGCGACGCCCAGGCCAGGTGCGGCGTGAAGATGCAATTGGGTGCCGCCAGGAGGGGGTTGTCGGGAAGCATCGGCTCATGGGCCACCACGTCGAGCCCCGCGCCGGCCAGGGTGCCATCCCGAAGCGCCCGGGCCAGGTCGGCTTCGTTCACCAACCCTCCCCGGGCCACATTGATGAGGTAGGCGCTCCGCTTCATGAGGGAGAGGAGCCCTTCGTTGACAAATTCGGTATTTTCCGGGGTCTGCGGACAGTTGAGGGTCACCACGTCGGCGGTGGCGAAGAGCTCTTCGAGGGATACGAAACGCACCGGAACCGGCCCCGGATCGGCGGGAATACGGGGCGCATGGGCGATCGTCCGCATCCCGAAGGCCTGGGCGATCCGGGCCACGGCGCGGCCGATGGCGCCGTAGCCCACAATGCCCAGGGTAAGGCCGTCCAGCTCCACGATCGATGTTTTCCAGAAGGAGTGGTCGGGGCAGTGGCTCCATTCGCCGCCTCGAACGGCGGCGTCATGGAGCCCCACCCGCGTGGTGAGTTCCAGCAACAGGGCAAAGGCGGTCTGGGCCACCGATTCGGTCGAGTAGGCCGGAACGTTGGAAACCGGAATGCCGCGCCGGCCCGCGGCCGCCACGTCCACGTTGTTGTACCCCGTGGCAAGGAGCGATATGTAACGAAGCCTCGGCAGCGCCGCGATGGTCGCCTCGTCCAGCTTCACCTTGCTGGTGAGGATGATCTCCGCATCGCGGGCTCGCTCCAGTTTCAGCTCGGGAGGGGTACGGTCATGGATGGTGCAGTCGCCGTATTCTTCCACCGGCGTCCAGGGATTGTCTCCCGGGTTGATGGTGTAGCCGTCCAGAATGACAATGCGGGTCCTCTCTCCCATTCATTCCTCTCCTTGCAAGAATATTCAAATTTCAACACCGCCGATGACCACGGGGAGGGAACCTTCTCCTCCCCTCCCCGCAATCATGCCATAACCATCCGCAACCGCAACGGGACGGAAACCGTTACTCCTGCAAGGGGAGCGGCTCGTACCTCTCGGCCGGCGACTCCACCGGCACCAGAACCAGGTCGCCGTTGGCATCAAGCACCTTCTCCCGGATCTGCAACAACGCATACCATTTACGGAACGCCTCGATGAAGACGATGGCCATCAGCACCATCAGCACGACGGACAGGACCACGAGCAGGGTAAGCCCCTTGGGCAGGAAGTTCTTGGTGATGTTCAGGTACCCTGCGGTCATGGTGACCGGAATCATGAAGATCCCCGGGACCGCGGTGACCCAGGCGTAGCGGGCCTTGCCGAGCCTGATGAGCATGGTGGTGCCGACGATGAGGGCGCAGGTGGCGAGGAGCTGGTTGCTCATGCCGAACAGGGGCCAGATGGTGGTGATGTCGCCGGTGTAGACCAGGTAGCCCCAGGCGGAGGTAAAGAGGATACTCGTAACGATGACCCCTGGCGTCCACGTGTTATCGGCAAAGCGCGGATAGAGCTTGCCGAGCATCTCCTGGAGGAGATAGCGGCCGACCCGGGTACCGGCATCGACGGCAGTGAGAATAAAGACCGCCTCGAACATGATGGCGAAGTGGTACCAGTAGGCCATCATGCTCTTCATGACCGGAATCGACGAGAAGATGTAGGCCATCCCCACCGCCAGGGAGACCGCGCCGCCGGGCCGCCCCTGGACCTGCTCGCCCACCGCCTGGGAGAGTGCCGGCAGGTTCACGGGGGCCATATTGAGGGCCTGGAACGCCTTGGGGGCGGCGTTGATGGCGAAGTAGTCGGCCGGGACCAGCACACAGGCGGCGATGAGGGCCATGATCGCCACAAACCCTTCGGTCAGCATGGCGCCGTAGCCGACGAAGAGGATATCCCGCTCGTTGGCGATCATCTTCGGGGTGGTGCCGGAGCCGATGATGGCGTGGAAACCGGAGAGGGCGCCGCAGGCAATGGTCACGAAGATGAAGGGGAAGACCGCGCCGGGGATCACCGGACCGCCGCCGCTCACATAGCTGGTGATGGCGGGCATCTGGAGCTGGGGATGCACGGCGACGATCCCGAGGGCCAGCAGGGCGATGGTGCCGATCTTCAGGTAGGTTGAGAGATAGTCGCGGGGGACCAGGAGGAACCAGACCGGCAGCACCGAGGCGAAGAATCCGTAGATGGGGATGATGAGCGCGATCTGCTTCTTGGAAAAGGTGAAGAACGCCGCCAGCTCGGGATTGGCGGCCACGTAGGGCCCGGTCAGGATCGCCAGGGCGAGGAGTGCAACGCCGATGATGCTCCCCCCCTTCACGTCCCCCGGCCGGATCTTCTGCATGTAAACCCCCATGACCATGGCGATGGGAATGGTGCAGAAGACGGTGTAGGTTCCCCAGGGGCTGTTGAACATGGCGTTCACGACGGCAATGGAGAGGCCGGCCAGGGTCAGGATGAGAATGAAGAGAATGGCCACGGAAGCCACCTTCCCCGCGGCTTTGCCGATCTCGGTCTCGGCGATGCGCGAAAGGCTCTTGCCCCGGTGCCGCACCGAGGCGAAGAGGACGATGGCATCGTGGACCGCGCCGGCCAGAACGGCCCCGACGATAATCCAGAGGGCCCCCGGCAGGAACCCGAACTGGGCAGCGAGCACCGGCCCCAGGAGGGGGCCCGCCGCGGCGATGGCCGCGAAGTGGTGGCCGAACAGGACGTACTTGTTGGTCTTCACGTAGTCGTGCCCGTCCGCCATGGTGGTGGCAGGCGTTGCGCGGTCCTCCCGCAGCCCCAGCACCCTGTTCGCCAGAAACAGGCCATAGTAGCGGTAGGCAAGCGCAAAGACGCACAGTGCCACAAAAATGAGTGTCAACGCATTCATTGTCTCCCCCTTTCTCTCCGTTGAGAAACCGTCGTCTCGTCCACCCCGTCGCCTCTCCGCCCCGCTAGGGTGCGGGTCGTAGCGCTGCAACAGGGTTATGCTCCGTTATGGTTCAGCATAGAGGAAACGCGCGGGGAAAAACCGGAAAAACGGTGAATGGTCGTAATCGGGGGATGAATGGTTGCCGCGGGGAGACGAATGGGGGCTCAGATATCGAAATACCTTTTTAGATCTTTCACGTTGTACCGGCTGACGGGGATTTCGGACTTCTCCCGGTCGTCCATGATCAGTTTGTAGCTGCCGTGGAACCACGGCACGACCTCCCGGACATGGTTCGTGTTGACCAGGAAACTCCGGTGGACCCGGACGAAGCCCGAGGGGGAGAGCTTCTGCTCTAGTTCGTTGAGGGTGAAGCGGGTACGGTACCGCCCGTCGCCGGCATGGACGACGACCTCCCCCCCCTCGCTCCGGGCGAACAGGATCCGCTCCGGTGCGGTGGGGATGATAGTCTCGCCCCGATAGAGCGCTATCTTCCTGCCGGGTTCGCCGGGTTCCCGCCCCGCTGGGGGAGCGAGCGCCCGGGCGGCCTTCATCACCGTCTTCTCCAGGCGCTCCTTGTCGAAGGGCTTGAGCAGGTAGTCGAAGGCCTCCACCTCGAAGGCCTGGAGGGCATACTCCTGGAACGCCGTGGCGAAGACCAGCAACGGTCTTGTGGGAAGTTCGGCCAGGAACTGGGCCAGCTCCAACCCCGACAGGCCCGGCATCTGGATGTCAAGGAACACCAGCTGGGGGCGGGTCTGCCTGATCCCCTTGAGGGCCTCGGTGCCGTTGGCGGCCTCGCCGGCAACCTCCACCCCCTCCACGCGCTCCAGAAGGTACCTGAGCTCCCGCCGAGCCGGTGCCTCGTCGTCAACGATGAAGACTCTCATGAGCATACTCCCCCCTCCCCCCTTGGGGCACCGTGAATGACACGGTGGTCCCCGCTCCCGGGGTGCTTTCCACCCGCAGGGCATGCTCCGGCCCGTACAGCGCCGAGAGCCGGGCATTGACATTGTTCAGGGCAATCCCCGCCCCCTCCGTCGGGAGCTGACTCGATTCCCCGGAAAAGAGGCGGGCAACCTGCTCCGGGGGCATCCCCACCCCATTATCCCCCACCACGATCCTGACCACGCCCCCTTCCCGGTGGGCACCGACCCGGATCTCTCCCCCCTCCTCGCGGGGGAGGATGCCGTGCTTCAGGGCATTCTCCACGAGGGGCTGGAGGGTCAGGGTGGGAAGTTTGCAGCCCAGGGCCTCCTCGTCGACATCGAACACCACCCTGAGCCGATCCTCGAAGCGCGCCTTTTCGATGGCAATGTAGGCGCGGCAGTGTTCAAGCTCGGTCGCCAGGGGAACGCTGTCCCCCCCGGGGTTGATGTTCCTGCGGAAGAAATCGGCGAGCTTCACCAGGAGGTCGGAAGCGGTCTCGGGACTGGTCCGGGTGTAGCTGATGATGGTGTTGATGGTGTTGAAGAGAAAGTGGGGGTTGATCTGCGCCTGCAACGCCCGGATTTCCGCCTCCCGGACGAGTTTTCGCTGGGCCTCCAGCTCCGAGATCTCCAGCTGGTTGGAAAAGAGGTGGGCAAGACCGTTGGCCAGCTCCATGTCGAGGGGGGTAATTCCCCCTTCCTTGAGCCGGTAGAGCTTCAGGGCCCCCACGGTGCGCTCCCGCTTCTTGAGGGGAACGATGATCGCCGAGCCGAGCCGGCACCCTTCGTGGGTACAGCCGATGTCGTCACGGGTCAGGGGGGTGGTGATCTCCCCCGAGGCGAGGGCAGACCTGGTGGAAGCGGTCAGAAGCGGCAAGCCGGGGCGGTGGTGATCCTCCTCGGCCCCGGTGTGGGCCAGGATGGCGGCCTCGTCGGTGATGGCCACCGCATCGAGATCAGTCATCTCCCGGATGATCCGGGCCGTTGCCGCGGCAGACCCCTCGGTGAGCCCCCCCCGGAGGAAGGGGAGCGTGCGCAGGGCGATATTGAGGGCCGTCTGGGCCTGGACCGCGGCGAAGCGCTCCTTCTCCCGGAACACCGATGACACCAGTTCCACGAACAGGGCCAAGCCGATGGAGTTCACCAGGATCATGGGGAAGCCGATGACACTCACCAGGCTCACCGCCGCGGTGAAGGGCTTCGCCATGACAAGGAGGATCACCATCTGGAGGGTTTCCACCGCGACCCCCGTGATAAAGGCCACGGCGGGATCGAACTGCCCCCTCTTGAGGCGGTGGTAGATGAGGCCGCCGGCAACCCCCTCCGCGATGGTCGCCACCCCGCAGGCCGTCGCCGTGAAGCCCCCCACATCGATGAGAAAACGGTGCCCACCGGCGATGAGCCCGGCCCCGAAACCGACCAGGGGGCCGCCGAGGATCCCCCCGAGGGCCACCCCCACCACCCGCGAATTGGCGATGGCGTTCTGGATCGGCACCCCCATGTAGGTCCCAGCAATGCCGATGAAGCCGAAGAGAACCGACAGGGTGAGCTTTTCGTAGCGGCTCGCCTTGCCGATCAGGAACCGCTTGACGATGGCGAAGCGCATGACCAGGATGAACGCGATGGCGAACAGCCCGAGGCGCTCCAGAAGATTCACGAGAAGGTGCAGCATGGTCCTCCCCCCGCAGCGGTGCGATGCCTGTGTACTGTCAGCAGGTTACGGTTGTCGTCCCGCCCCTGTCAAGACTTGTAGTCTTCGGGGAAGCGGGACAGATACCCCCTCACGGCACCACCACGCCCCCCGATACCACGAACTTCACCGCATCCTCCACGGTCATGCCGCTCTCGTACACCTCATCCTCCCGAAAAAAGAGGGCAAAGCCCGACGTGGGGTTCGGCATGGTGGGAACGTAGACCACCACGAGCCGCTCCCCTTCCCGCTCCACCTCGGCGGTGACAAAGCCCACGGCCCGCACCCCCTTCCGGGGCCATTCCACGAACACGGCCCGGCGGTAGGAGCTCTTCCCTTCCTGGAACACCTGGGTCAGCTGCTTGCTGGAGGTGTAGATGGATTTCACCAGGGGAATGCGCGCCAGGAGGGCATCCCACCAGCGAAGAAGCCGCTTCCCCATGACGTTGGCGGCCAGAAGCCCGGTCAGGTAAACCACCACGGCGCCGGTGATCATGCCGAGGCCGGGAAAATAGTAGTCGTGATTGGTGACTGCGATCAGAAGCCGGTCCAGGTAGGAGCCCAGGAGCCCGTCGGCGAAGCTGAAGAGGAACTTCAGGACGAAGATGGTGACCCCGACCGGAACCACCACGAAGAGCCCCGTGACGAACCGCGATTTGAGATGGTTGATGACCTTTTCCATACCGAGCCCCTTGCAGTGCAAATTTCCGACGAAGATACCCCCGGCGCCGGCAAAGTCAACAGTTTCCAACTCCTCACCCCGGTTTCACGCCGCTGTGACATTTCCCTGCTACCCTTGCCCCAAAACAAACGAGAGAAAAAGGAGAGAGCATGTGGAAAGAAAACGTCATCGACCTGAAGCTCACGCGATTTTTCGAGATCTCGGCCCGGGCGCTGTTGAGCCTTCTTATCTTCGCTATTCTGCTGGCCATCCTGGCGGCCATCATCGGCACCTTCCACGACCTGCGGCTGGTCATGGGGCACGATATGCACGGGGCCTTCAGGACCATCCTGGTGGATGTGCTGACGGTGCTGGCCATCGTGGAGGTCCTCCGCACGGCCCTTGCCTACTTTACTGAGGGACGGGTGAAGGTGACCTACATCATCGACACGGTACTGGTCACGGTGCTGACCGAGGTGATGGCCTTCTGGTACCGGGACATGAACTGGGAAAAGATCACCATGGTGATCGCCCTGGTCCTGTCGCTGGCAGCGGTGCGGATCATCACCGTGCGCTTCTCCCCCCGTCGGCTCCGGGAGGAGTTGTAACAGTGGGAGGAGTCCGTTTCAGCGACGGTTTTCAGGTTTTTCAGAGGATCTTTGCATGGTCGTAACCTGAATGTAACAGAAGCCAGCCTATTATCACGCATGTGTTGAAAACAAATTCCCAGGAGGAACCAGATGCTCAAAGCATTACGGAAAAGTCTCGCGATCCTCGCGACTCTGGCAGTAACCGCCGCGGCCGGCCAGGCCGGTGCGGAAACCCTCATCAACGGCGCAGGCGCCACCTTCCCCTACCCGCTCTACTCCAAGTGGTTCAGCGAGTACGCCAAGATCGATCCCTCGGTGAAATTCAACTACCAGTCCATCGGCAGCGGCGGCGGCATCAAGCAGATCACTGCCCAGACCGTCGACTTCGGCGCCAGCGACAAGTTCCTGAGCGATGCGGAACTGAAGGCGGCCCCCGGCAAGCTCCTCCACATTCCGACCGTCATGGGTGCGGTCGTCGTAACCTACAACCTTCCGGGCGCTCCGAAGGGGCTGAAGCTCAAGGCTGAAGACGTGGCCGACATCTTCCTCGGCAAGATCAGCAAGTGGAACGATCCGCGCATCGCAGACGACAACCCCGGCGTCAAGCTTCCCAATAGCCCGATCATCGTCGTGCACCGCTCCGACGGCAGCGGCACCACCAGCATCTTCACCGACTTCCTCTCCGGCGTGAACCAGGAGTGGGCCAAGAAGGTCGGCAAAGGTGCCTCGGTCAAGTGGCCCATCGGCCTCGGCGGCAAGGGGAACGAGGGTGTTGCCGGCCAGATCAAGACCACTGCAAACTCCATCGGCTATGTTGAGCTTGCCTATGCCTTCGAGAACAAGCTCCCCTACGCGACCCTCAAGAACAAGAGCGGCAGCTGGGTAGTCCCCTCCATCCAGACGACGAGCGCAGCGGCAGCCGCAGCCGTCAAACACATGCCGGCTGATTACCGGATCTCCCTGGTGAACCAGCCGGGCAAGGACGCCTACCCCATCGTCGGCTTCACCTGGCTCCTCGTGTACGAAAAGCAGAAAGACGCCGTCAAAGGGAAAAAGCTGGTGGAATTCCTGAACTGGAGCCTCCGCAACGGCCAGAAGATGGCAGCACCGCTCCTCTACGCGCCGCTCCCCGAGAACGTCAAGAAGATGGTGGAGAAGACCATCAAGACCGTCAAGTAATCAGCGCCTGAAGCCCGGCGGCCCGCTTCAGTGAAGCGGCGTCCGCCGGGCATCTTTGTGTGTCTGCGATTGTTACAGCATCATTAAAATCATGCAACAACTGGCTACATCAGAAAACAAAGGCTCCATCATGCCCAATGATCCCGGAGAACTGACTCTCAAGCAACCAACCGGATGTACGGAGAAGACGGTGACTAACGAGACTCCTTCACCCCCGATTGCCCCAAGTAAAAGGCTGAATGCCGATCTTGTCTTCAAGGCTGTCACCGCCGCATTCGCCTTCAGCATCCTGCTCATCCTGGCCCTCATGACCCTGGAGATGGTCAAGGAAAGCCTCCCGGCCATCAAGGCCTTCGGCTGGAAATTCGCCGGCAGCTCCGACTGGGATGCGGTCCAGGGAATTTTTGGTGCCCTCCCCTACATCTGGGGTTCGGTGGTCTCCTCCCTCCTCGCCCTGGCTCTGGCCACCCCCCTCAGCGTCGGGACAGCCCTCTTCGTCACGGAGATAGCACCCAAGAGGTTCGGCGGCGCGGTGGCGGCCCTGGTCGAGCTTCTGGCGGCCATCCCCAGCGTCATCTACGGTCTGTGGGGAATTTTGGTGATGGCCCCGTGGCTCCAGCAGACGGTGCAGCCGTTTCTCAGCGACCACCTCGGGTTCCTTCCCTTCTTCCAGGGGGCTCCCTACGGCGTCAGCATGCTGGCCGCGGTCTTTATCCTGATGATCATGGTCGTCCCGATCATAACCTCCATCACCAAGGAGGTCCTTCTTGCCGTTCCCCAAAGCCAGCGCGAAGCGGCCATCGCTCTCGGTGCCACCCGCTGGGAGATGATCCGGATGGCGGTTCTCCCCTACGGACGCTCCGGGATCCTCGGGGCGGTGATCCTCGGCCTCGGCCGGGCCATCGGCGAGACCATGGCGGTCACCATGGTGATCGGCAACACGCCGCAGATATCCCTTTCGCTCCTCTCCCCGGCCTACACCATGCCGAGCGTCATCGCCAACGAGTTCGCCGAGACCACCTCCAAGCTCCACGCCTCCGCCCTCATGGAGATCGGACTCCTCCTTCTGGTGGTCACCCTGGTCATCAACGTCATGGCGCGGCTCCTCCTCTGGGGGATGACGCGGCAGGCGGCAGGAGGCGCGAAATAATGAACATCGTCACTCGCCGGAACCTGAAAAACTCCATAATCACCATTTCCATGGTCTGCGCCACCGTGGCCGTCCTCGTGCCGCTGGGGCTGATCTTCTTCCACATCATGAAGATGGGGGCCAGCTCCATCAACCTGGACTTCTTCATCCACATCCCGAAACCGACCGGAGAAACCGGTGGCGGGATGGCCAACGGCATGGTGGGGTCGGCGCTCCTGATCGCGCTTGCTTCCACCATCGGCATACCGGTCGGGGTCTTCGGGGCCCTCTACCTGGTGGAGTTCGGCGGAAGCCGCATCTCCAACACCGTCCGCTTTGCCGCGGATGTCCTCTCCGGCGTGCCGTCCATCATCACCGGCATGGTGGCCTACACCCTCCTGGTGGTGCCGATGAAGGGCTTCTCCGCCCTGGCCGGAGCCGTGGCCCTGTCGCTCATCATGGTCCCCATCGTGCTCCGCACCACCGAGGAACAGTTGAAGATGGTTCCCGGTTCCCTGCGGGAGGCCTCCCTGGCTCTGGGAGTGCCCCTCTGGCGCACGAGCCTCAAGGTGACCCTGAGGAGCGCCACGAAAGGGGTCATGACCGGCATCCTCCTGGCCATTGCCCGGATCGCCGGCGAAACCGCTCCGCTCCTCTTCACCGCCCTGGGGAACCAGTTCTGGAGCAAGAAGCTGACCGAGCCGATCGCCGCCATGCCGCTGCAGATCTTCAACTTCGCCATCGCCCCCTACGAAGACTGGCACAAGCTTGCCTGGGCGGGAGCCCTGGTCCTCGTGACGATCATGTTCGGGTTGAGCCTCACGGCCCGCTACCTGGGCAGAAGCAGACAGCAGTCGTAACCATTTATCCAGAGGAACCCATGAACACCAAGGTCAAAATCGACAAACTGAATGTACACTTCGGGCAGACCCACGCGGTCAAGGATGTCTCCATCGACGTCCCCGAAAACACCGTCACCGCCATCATCGGGCCGTCGGGGTGCGGCAAGTCCACCATGCTCCGCTCCCTCAACCGGATGCACGATCTCTTTCCCAACGCCCGCGTAACCGGAAAGGTCCTCCTGGACGGCAACGACATCTATGACCGCAAGGTCGATCCGGTCTCCATCCGGCGCCGCGTCGGCATGGTCTTCCAGAAACCGAACCCCTTCCCTGCCATGTCCATTTACGATAATGTGGTGGCAGGGTACAAACTGAACGGGCGCGTGAAGAAGAGCGATGCCGACGAGATCGTCGAAACCAGCCTGCGCCGGGTGGCCCTCTGGGACGAGGTCAAGGACCGCCTCAAGAGCAACTCCATGGAGCTCTCCGGTGGCCAGCAGCAGCGGCTCTGCATTGCCCGGACCATTGCCGTGCAGCCGGAAGTCATCCTCATGGACGAGCCCGCATCGGCCCTCGACCCGATTTCCACCCTGAAGATCGAGGAACTGATAGAAGAGCTGACGGAGAAGTACACCATCATCATCGTCACCCACAACATGCAGCAGGCGGCCCGGGTCTCCGACTACACCGCCTTCTTCTACATGGGTGACCTGGTCGAGTGGGGCGAGACCAAGAAGCTTTTCACCACCCCCGAGAAGAAGCAGACCGAAGATTACATTACGGGACGTTTCGGGTAGACCTGAAATACCCCACAAAAAATCTAATTTTCACCCTGGAGACATGGATGGAACGCGAGCATTTCAGCAGACATTTTGACGAAGAACTGAACGAGATCAGAAACAAGCTCCTGGAGATGGGGGGCAAGGTGGAGCAGATGATCTCCGATGCCATGAAGTCCCTGGTGGATCGGGACTCGGACCTGGCCCGGCGCCTCATCGCCACGGACCACCAGATCAACCACCTGGAACTGGAGATCGATGAGAAGTGCCTCCAGGTGTTGGCCCGGCGGCAGCCTGCGGCCCGGGACCTCCGCTTCATCACCCTGGCCCTCAAGATCGTTACCGACCTGGAGCGGATCGGCGACCAGTGCACCAGCGTGGCCAAGCGGGTCGTGGAGCTGAACGAGGAGCCGCCGCTCAAGCCCTATATCGACCTCCCCCGCATGTCCGCGGCGGCAGGGACCATGGTGAAGGAAGCCCTCGACGCCTTTGTCCGGGGCGATGCCGAACTGGCCATCAAGGTCTGCAAGGAAGACGCCTTCGTGGACGGCCTCAACGACCAGATCCAGCGGGAGCTCCTCACCTTCATGATGGAAGACCCCTCAAGCATCACCCGGGCCATGAAGCTCCTCTACATCTCCAAGTACATGGAGCGGATCGCCGACCACGCCACCAACGTGGCCGAGATGGTGATCTTCATGGTCAAGGGGAAGGACATCCGCCACACGGCGCCGCCGAGCGGCGAGATTGCATAGGCTATCACCGGGGCGCGTCAGGCGCCCCTTTTTTTGTCCCTCTCCCCACCCACCTTTCACTCCGCCGTAACCCAGCGTTAACACTGGCCTTATACATTAACAGCATTGTATCTACCCTCTGAAGGAGGCATGCCGCATGCTCTTGCGCCTCATCATACCGGGATTTTCGGAGATCGACCATCAGATCGCCAAGCTCAGGGAATTGCGGGACTCGTTCCGGGCCTCCAATGAAAACCGGTCCTATTCCCGGAAAGAGCCACACGCTTTCTTCCCACCCACAAAGGAACCGTAAGCACTACACCGAAAGATTGGCCTTCTTGATCCCAACTGAACGAGCCATGCCGTGTCAGCATTAATTCCTTACAGCATCGGTCAACATCTTGTCTCTTCATCGCTTTTCTGTTACTATCCTCGCCTAATTAAGCCACTCCTATTTTCCGTCGCACCTTTCCGCTGAACCCGAATAACCGGTTGAAAATGTACGCAAGTCCGCCGTCACTTCCCGCGAAGGTTTTCAGCGCAGACACACCCGTGCAATCAATAAGGCGATGGCCCCGTGAGCGAATCCTGTCACCTCGTTATCTTCACCCTCGACGATCAGCGCTATGCGCTGCACCTTTCAGCCGTGGACCGGACCGTCCGCATGGTCGAGATCACCCCCCTGCCAAAAGCGCCCGGCATAGTTCTCGGCGTCATCTCCGTGAACGGAATGATTGTACCGGTCCTGGACATCCGTCGCCGTTTCGCCCTCCCGGAGCGGAAAACGGGCCTGGGCGACCACCTGGTCATCGCCCGGACGGCGAAACGGACCGTGGCCCTTGCGGTCAACGGCGTCCATGAGGTCATCGAGCGGCCGGCAGGCGAAATCATCCCTCCCGAGGCGGTCCTTCCCGGCATGGAGCATGTGCATGGAGTAGTGAAACTTGAGGATGGGATGGTCTTTATCCACGATCTCGACGGCTTCCTTTCCCTGGAGGAAGAACAGGTCCTGGACGCGGCAATGGAACAGGAACGCCATGCCTGATCCCCCCTTGGCGACAGAGCCATGACGCACCATATTTCCCGTCAGCTCCTGTCACGGTTCAGTGAGTTCGTTTCCTGCCAACTCGGCCTCCATTTTCCGGAAAAGCGCTGGCGCGACCTCGAACGCAGAACGATCCATGCTGCCCGGGACCTCGGCTTCAAGAGGGTGGAAGCATGCGTGCAGTGGCTCCTGTCGTCGCGGGTATCGCGGGCCGAGATCGAGATTCTCGCCAGCCACCTGACCATCGGCGAAACCTACTTCTTCCGCGAGAAAGGAGGATTTGACGCCCTTGAATCCCGCATCCTCCCGGAGCTGATCGACTCGCGGCGGGGAAAGGAACAGCGGCTGCGGATCTGGAGCGCCGGGTGCTCATCGGGCGAGGAAGCGTATTCCATCGCGATCCTGCTCAAGAAGATGATCCCCGACATCGATGAGTGGAACGTCGCCATCCTGGCCACGGATATCAACCCCCGCGCCCTCGCCAAGGCGGCAGCGGGGATTTACAGCGACTGGTCGTTCCGCGGCGTGCCGGAGTGGGTGAAGGAACGGTATTTCACCCGCTGCCCGGACGGGCGCCTCGAAGTTCCCTTCGCCATCAGGAAGATGGTGACCTTCGCCAACCTCAACCTGGTGGAGGACACGTTCCCGTCCCTCGTGAATAACACCAATGCGATGGACATCATCTTCTGCCGCAACGTGCTGATGTACTTCGGAACGGAACAGGCCGGCCGGGCGACCGGGAATTTTCACCGTTCCCTCCTCGATGGGGGGTGGCTCCTTGTCAGCCCCTGCGAGGTATCGTCGGCTCTTTTCGCGGACTTTGACGCCGTCACGTTCCCGGGAGCGCTTTTCTACCGGAAGGGCGGGACAGGGAAACGTCCCGCCGCGTTTTCATGCCCGCTCCCGACTGAAGAGACTCTTCACCGGGAAGAGCCATCACCATTCATATTGCCTGTTCCCAGGGAGCACCTTCCCCCGGAGGCCGGTGAAGAGAAGACGCTCCCCCCGCAGCCTGAACCGTCGACCTATGAGGAGGCCTTGGCGCTCCACCGACAGGGGGAGTACCGGGAGGCCGCGGAAAGGCTGTGCAGCTTTCTCTCCGGCAGCGTCGCGACCGACGCCCCTCATCCCCTGTTCGGCAAGGCTGCCGCCCTCCTGGCGCAGCTCTTCGCCGACCTGGGCAACCTGGAGGAGGCGCTCCGGTGGTCCGGAGAGGCAATCGCCGCCGACAAGCTCAACGGGGAGCTTCACTACCTCCGCGCAACCATCCTCCAGGAGCAGGGGGCCATCGGCGACGCGGTGGCATCGTTGAAGCGGGCACTGTATCTCGACCATACCTTCGTGCTCACCCACTTCGCCCTGGGCAATCTCACCCTGGGGCAGGGGAAGAAAAGGGAAGCGGACCGCCATTTCGCCAATGCCCTGGAACTTCTCGGCGCATACCGTGACGATGATCCGGTGCCGGGGGGAGATGGAATGACCGCCGGCAGGCTTGCCGACATCATCGGCTCGACCCGGGGAGCAGGACAAAATCCGTGATGGGCATGAAGTGAGGAGTTCTCCATGACACATACCCCTTTCGCAAAATCGGGGAAAGCCATCGACTGGGATGACATCCACCAACGGCTTGAAGCGGCCCGCAAAGCCCTCAGCCAGGAGCTGTCTCCCGACGAAGAGAAGCGCATCCTGAAGACGCGGGCGGCTGCCCTTGCCCGGGAACCCCTCTCCGGGGAGACAACCGAAGGGCACCTGGAAATTCTCGAATTCCTCCTGGCCTACGAACGGTACGGCATCGAGATGTCCTGGGTTCGGGAGACCTGCCCCCTGAAGGATCTCACCCCAATCCCCTGCACGCCACCCTTCGTCCTCGGCCTCATCAACGTGCGAGGGGAGATCATTTCCGTCATCGACCTGAAAAAATTCTTCGACCTCCCGGAAAAGGGGTTGACGGACCTCAACAAGGTGGTCATCGTCCATGGCGGCGACATGACCTTCGGCATCCTGGCGGACGAGATCCTCGGCGTGCGCCCGGTCCCCGGCGATGCAATCCAACCCACCCTCCCCACCCTCACCGGCATCAGGGAGGAGTACCTGAAGGGGATCACCGGTGAGCGGGCGATAATCCTGGACGGAAGCCGGATCCTCAACGACAGGCGCATCATCGTCAATGACGAAGGGTGAACGCCCATCGGGCAAAGTTTTCAATAACTACGCACTGAAGAAAGGAAGAACGGGAACATGATGGATATGCGAATACGGACACGGCTCCTTGTGAGTTTCGCGATCGTTCTGGCGCTCCTGGTGGGAGTCGGGGGCTATTCCCTGAACCGGATGAACCTCCTGGCGGACCTCACCAACGATCTGTACGAACACCCCTTCACCGTCAGGAAGTCGATCCGCGATGCCTATCTCAACCTGATGCAGATGAACCGCTCCCTGAACAGGATGGTAACGTCGCCGGACAACACTATGGTCTCCGCGGACATGCAGGCGATCAACGATTCCGAAAAGGAGTTCCTGAAGAACATGGGGATCATCAGGGAGCGGTTCCTCGGCAAGCAGGGCGACGTTGACGACGTCATCAAGACCTATGAAGAGTGGAAGCCGCTCCGGGACCGGGTTATCGCCCTGACGGCCGCCAACCAGAAAGGGAAGGCGAAGGAACTCCTCTCCGGTGCCGAAGCGAAGCTTTTCACGGCCCTGGACAAGGAGACTGGAGATATACTCAGCTTTTCCGACCGTAACGCAAGCGAGTTTTTCAAAGGGGCACAGAGTACGGCAAGGATGTCTCTGATCCTCACCGCCCTCGCCATTGCCGCCGCCGCCGGAATCGTCGTTCTGGTTGCCGTCACCCTCACCCGCAGCATCATCCGCCCCCTCGGCACGGCAATGGGGGTCGCGGCGCGGGTGGCCGACGGCGACCTGACCGTGACGGTCCCCCCCGTCAGTGGGCAGGACGAGATGAACCTCCTCCTCCAGACCTTTGGCCGGATGGTGGAGAATCTCCGCCGGCAGGCCATGGATATCCAGGAGGGGGTGAACGTCCTTGCGGCCTCGGCGGGAGAGATCCTGGCCTCAACCACCCAGGTGGCCTCCAGCGCGGCCGAAACGGCGAGCGCCCTGAACGAAACCACCGCCACCGTGGAAGAGGTGAAGCAGACCACGCAACTGGCCGCCCAGAAGGCCCGGAATGTGGCCGACACCGCCCAGCGGTCGCTGCAGGTATCCCAGGGAGGGAGGAAAGCGGTGGAAAGCTCCGTCGAAGGGATGAACCGGATCCGCGAGCAGATGGCGACCATCGCCGAGAGCATCGTGAACCTCAGCGAGCAGAGCCACGCCATCGGGGAGATTATCGCCACGGTCAACGACCTGGCCGAGCAGTCGAACCTCCTGGCCGTCAACGCCTCCATCGAGGCGGCAAAGGCGGGGGAGCACGGCAAGGGGTTTGCCGTGGTGGCCCATGAAGTCAAGAGCCTGGCCGACCAGTCGAAGCAGGCCACCGCCCAGGTGCGGGCGCTGCTGAACGATATCCAGAAAGGGACCAACGCCGCGGTGATGGCGACGGAGCAGGGGAGCAAGGCTGTTGAGGCGGGCGAAAAACAGGCGGCTGAGGCGGGAGAGGCAATCCAGCTCCTGACGGAAAGCATCGCCGAATCGGCCAACGCCTCGGCCCAGATCACCGCCACCAGCCAGCAGCAGTTGGTCGGCATGGATCAGGTGGCCCTGGCCATGGAAAACATCAGCGAGGCAAGCGCCCTGAGCGTCACCAGCACGAAACAGGCCGAGTCCTCCGCCCAGAATCTCCATGAGTTGGGACAGAAGCTGAAGCGGCTGGTGGAGCAACTCAAACTGTAACGGGCAAGGGGCAATCTTGTATTCACCCGTGCGCCGACGCGCTTCAGCGCACAGGCACTGGTCGCCCCTACATGGAACACCCATGGATAAAGACTTTCTGAAAAAACTTCTGGCAACCTTCGCGGTCGAATCCAGGGAGCGCCTCGACGCCATCTCCACCACACTCGTGGAACTGGAGCAGAGCAGTTCCCCCGCGAGGGAGCTGGAGCTGATCGAGGCGCTCTTCAGGGAAACCCACAGCCTGAAAGGTGCTGCCCGCTCCGTCAATGCGGCGTCCATCGAGGCGGTGAGCCATGCCTTGGAGAACCTCTTCTCGGCCATGAAACGCCGGGAGGTGGAGCCGGTGCCGGAACTGTTCGATCTCCTCCACACGGCGGTCGACACGATAGGGGGACTACTCCCGTCCCTTGAAACCGGCCCCTCCACCACGGAAAAGGAGCGTCTCAAGGAGGTGGTGTTCCGCCTGCACCAGGCCCAGCGGGGCACCCTTCCCCCCCGTCCTCCGGCACCCGCTCCCCCCCCGGAACAGGAGGAACCCTCCCAGGCCGGGAAAGCGACAGCACCGCAGACCGTGAGAATAGCCACCGAGAAACTCGACACCCTTCTCCACCAGACCGAAGGGATGCTGACGGCGAAGCTGGCCGCGGCCCAAAGGGCGAAGGAGTTGCGTGGTGAACTCCAGGCGCTGGCCCTCTGGGAAAAGGAGTGGAAAAAGCTGCTGCCTTCATTGCGGCGCCTGCGCAGGGAGCTGAAAAGCGGGGCGAACAGCGGGACCGCTTCGGAGGGAAGCGATGCGCCCACCAGGAAACTCCTCGAATTCCTCGACTGGAATCAGGTGGTGGTCAAGATGACACGGTATCGGCTGAGCCGCCTGACCAGAGGGGCGGAGCACGACCTCATGCACCTGGGGGACATGGTGGAGAGCCTCCTGGGAGATGTGCGGGAGGCGCTGATGCTCCCCTTCTCGTCACTGCTGTCGCTCCTCCCGAAGCTCGTCCGCGACCTCTCCCGGGACCGGGGCAAGGAGGTGGAGCTGGTCGTGGAGGGGGAGGCCATCGAGATCGACCGGCGGGTCCTGGAGGAGATGAAGGACCCCTTCGTGCACCTGGTACGGAACTGCATCGACCACGGCATCGAACGCCCCGCGGAGCGGGAGCGGCAGGGGAAGCCCCCCCGCGGGAGGATCGCCATCACCGTCGCCCTCTCTGATAACAAGAGGGTCGAGATCGTCATTGCCGACGACGGGGCCGGCATCAACGTCATCCGCCTTCAGGAAGCGGCCGTGAAGCTGGGCCTTGTCTCCCTGGAAGGGGCGGAACAGGATGAGGGACAGGATCCCCTCTCCCTCATCTTCGCCTCGGGACTGTCAACGAGCCCTGTCATCGACGACATCTCGGGGAGGGGGCTCGGCCTCGCCATCGTGCGGGATAAAGTGGAGCGGCTCGGCGGAACCATCGCCGTCGAAAGCGAGGCGGGACTCGGGACCACCTTCCGCATCACCCTCCCCCTGACCCTCTCCACCTTCAGGGGGGTGCTGGTCCGGGCGGGCGGCCACCTCTTCGTGCTGCCGACCACCGACGTGGAGCGCGTGGCCCGGAAAGGGAGAACGGCCATCGCCACCGTTGAAAACCGGGAAACCATCGAACTGGACGGCCGAACTCTCTCCTTTGCCAGATTGAGCGACGTCCTGGAGCTTCCGCGCACGGAAAGGGGCGATGGAGACGGGGAGCACCTCTCCTTCTTCGTCCTCCCCACCGAGCACGGGGGAATCGCCTTCGGGGTGGACGAGGTCGTGGGGGAGCAGGAGGTGACGGTCAAGGGGCTCGGGCCTCAACTGCGCCGCGTGCGCAACATTGCCGGCGCCACGGTTCTGGGGAGCGGCAAGGTGGCGCCGATCCTGAACAGCAGCGACCTGGTAAAGTCGGCGGTCAGGGTCGCCGGGGCAGGCACCGTCACCGGCTACGCACCTCCTGCGGAGGAAGCGGCTCCGCGCTCGATCTTGGTCGTAGAGGATTCGATCACCGCCCGGACGCTCCTGAAGAACATCCTGGAAGCGGCAGGCTACCGGGTAAAAACCGCCGTGGACGGTGTCGACGCCCTGACGCTGCTCGGCACCGAGGATTTCGACCTGGTGGTCTCCGACGTGGACATGCCGCGCATGAACGGCTTCGAGTTGACCGGAAGGATCCGTGAATCACGGCAGCTGGCCGAGCTGCCGGTGGTGCTGGTAACTTCCCTCGACTCCCGCGAGGACCGGGAACGGGGGGTCGATGCCGGGGCAAACGCCTATATCGTGAAGAGCAGTTTCGACCAGAGCAATCTGCTGGATGCCATACGGAGGCTGATTTGAGCTGTGGAGTAAGAGGCTGAGATGGTGAAGGTTCTCATTGTGGACGACTCGGCGAGCGTGCGGCTGTTCCTTCAGGGGCTGCTCGCCGCCGACCCGGGGATAGAGGTGATCGGCACCGCGGCGGACGGGGATGAAGCTGTCGAAGCGGTGGCGCGGCTGAATCCCGACGTGGTAACCATGGACATCTACATGCCGCGGATGAACGGCCTGCTCGCCACCCGCCGGATCATGGAAACCCACCCGGTCCCCATCGTCGTGGTGAGCGGAAACCTTGACGCCGAGGAAGTCGCCTCGACCTTCCGTGCCATAGAGGCGGGGGCCGTCACCGCCCTGCCGCGCCCCCAGGGCCCCGGCCATCCGAACCACGAGCGGGAAGCCAGGTCCTTCGTCCAGGCCGTGAAGCTGATGGCTGAAGTCAAGGTGATAAAGCGGTGGCCCCGACGCGACAACCCGGCCTCCCTCCCTTCTTTGCCATGCCAGGCGATGGTTCCGGCGCGGCTCAAGGCGGTAGCCATCGGCGCTTCGACCGGCGGGCCCATGGTTCTCCAGACCATTCTTGCCGGTCTGCGAAGGGATTTCCCGCTGCCGGTCCTCATCGTCCAGCACATGGCCACGGGCTTCATCAAGGGATTTGTCGAGTGGCTCAACCTCACCTCGGCCCTGCCGGTGCACATTGCCGGCAACGGCGACCGACTCATCCCCGGCCACGCCTACGTGGCGCCGGACTGTTTTCACATGCTCGTGACCGAAGACGGAACTGCAATCGAGTTGCAGAACACCCCCCCGGAAAACGGCCTCCGACCATCGGTCTCTGCCCTCTTCCGCTCCGTGACGCAGGCTTTTGGCGCCCAGACGGTCGGTGTGCTCCTCACCGGCATGGGAAGCGACGGCGCCAGGGAACTGAAGCGCTTACGCGAGGCCGGAGCCGTCACCATCGTGCAGGACCGGGAAAGCTCCGTCATTCACGGAATGCCGGGCGAGGCCCTGAAACTGGGGGCAGCGACCCACACGCTCCCTCCCGACCGGATCGTGACCGCCCTTACCAGCCTGGCTATGGAGAAGTGACATGGGAGCAACCACGGAACAAAGCAACGGCAACATCCTCATCATCGAAGACAGCCCCACCCAGTCAGCACAACTTCGCCACATCATGGAAACGAACGGCTACCACGTCATTTCGGCCTGCAACGGCAGGGAGGCCCTGGCGCTCCTTTCCGGGCAGACACCTTCTCTTATCATCAGCGACGTCATCATGCCGGGAATCGACGGCTATGAGCTGTGCCGCAGGATCAAGGAACGGGAAGATTCCAGGAACATACCCGTCATCCTCCTGACCTCCCTTTCCGATCCCCATGATGTCATCAGGGGGCTCGAGTGCGGCGCCGACAATTTCATCACCAAGCCCTGCAACGAGAAGCACCTTCTCTCCCGTGTCAGCTACCTGCTGGAAAGCCGGAATCCATGCCAGATCGAAGCGCGATCAGGCCTTGAAATCCTCTTCGGCGGAGAACGCTACTGCATAACCGCGGACCGCAGGCAGATCCTCGACCTCCTCCTCTGCACCTACGAAACCGCCATTCAGAAGAATGACGCACTGATCAGGGCGCAGGACGAACTGAGCCGGCTCAACCAGCAACTCGAAACCACGAACCGTGAGCTGGAGGCATTCAACTACACGGTTTCCCACGACCTCCGCTCCCCCCTGACAAACATCAGCGGCTACTGCCAGGTGCTTCAGGAACTCCACGGCGACACCCTTGATCCTACCTGCCAGGATTACATCCAGGAAATATATCGGGCGACCATGCGGATGAACGACCTGATCGGCGACCTGATGGAATTTTCGCGGCTGAACCACCAGGAACTGCAGCGGCAGGAGGTGAATCTCAGCACCATGGCCCGCATCATTGCCGTGGAACTGAAATCGAAAGACAGGGAGCGGCGGGTCGAGTTCAGAATCGCCGATGGAATCGTCGGCAACGGGGACTCGCGGCTGCTGCAACTGGTGCTGGTGAACCTCCTGGGGAATGCCTGGAAGTACACCGGCAAAAAGGAGAACGCCGTGATCGAGTTCGGCGTCACCAATACTGAGGGGAAAGAGGTCTACTTCGTCCGCGACAACGGAGCAGGCTTCGACATGGCCGAGGCCCACCGCCTTTTCGGCACCTTTCAGCGCCTGCACAGCAAGCAGGAGTTCGAAGGAACCGGCATCGGCCTTGCCACGGTTCAGCGCATCATCCAGCGGCATGGGGGAAGTATCCGGGGCGAGGGAGAGGTCGGAAAGGGAGCAACCTTTTACTTCACGCTGTAATTACTTGATCCCCCCCGCCACCTTCTGCAGCACCTCCCAGCTCTTCAGGAGATCCAGGGCACGGGCGAGCTGAAAGTCCTTCTTCGCATCATCCTCCGGCCCAACGGCGTGCCGTGCGGGTTGCCCCTTTTTCCCACTCTCCTCGTTCTTTTCAATCGGCCCCTTTGCGGGAACCGCGTCCTTCCCTCCCCCCAGGTGATTGTCCAGATCCTTCTCGTGGAAGTCCTCCCGCCTGTCCTTGGTCACGCTCTTCAGTTCGGCATTCTCCACGATGACGTCGGGTATGATTCCCCTAGCCTGGATGGAGCGCCCCTTGGGAGTGTAGTAGAGGGCCGTGGTGAGCTTGAGCCCGGCGCCGTCCTTCATGGGGATTACGGTCTGGACCGACCCCTTGCCGAAGCTGGGGGTTCCCATGATGACAGCCCGGCCATAGTCCTGCAGCGCGCCGGCCACGATCTCCGAGGCACTGGCGCTGCCGCTGTTGATGAGCACCACCAGGGGATACGGGGGTTCCTTCTCGCCGACGGTGGCACTGAAACGCCGCTTGGCGAACTCCTCGCGCCCCTCGGTGTAGACGATGAGGCCATTGTCGAGCCGCTCACCCACGAAGCGGCCGGCCACCGCCACCGCCACCTCCAGAAGCCCGCCGGGGTTGTTGCGCAGGTCGAGCACGAGCCCCTTGAGAGTACCGCCGTTCTCGGCCCTGAGGTTCCGCAGGGCATTGGCGAAATCCTCTCCGGTCCGCTCCTGGAAGTGGCTGATCCGCACATAGCCGTACCCGGGCTCCAGGCTCCTGGCCTTGAGGCTCTTGGTCTGGATAATGTCCCGCACGAGGGGAAACTCCCGGGGCTCCGTTTCGCCATTGCGCAGGATCGTGAGAGTCACCTTCGTCCCCCGCTCCCCCCGCATTTTTTTCACCGCCTGAACGATGGTGAGGTCGCGGGTGGGGGTGCCGTCGATCTTCCAGATATGGTCTCCGGCCTTGATGCCGGCCCGCCAGGCGGGGGTATCCTCAATGGGTGAAATAACCGTGAGCTTTCCCTCCTTCAGGGCAATCTCGATACCGAGGCCGCCGAAAGAGCCGGATATCTCCACCTTCATCTCCGAGAACGGCTCGGGAGGTAGATAGGCACTGTGGGGATCGAGGGCGGCGAGCATCCCGTTGACGGCCCCTTCCAGAAGCTTCTTCCGGTCCACCCTCTCCACGTAGTTCTCTTCCACTTGGCGGAGCACTTCGGCCAAAAGCTTCAGGGAAGCCACCCCTTCACGGTCGGGGGCGGTTGCGGCAAGCCGCCAGAGGGTGGCACCGCCGAAGGCGAGGCAGGCAATCACAGCCATGAGTCCCAGGGTAATCTTCGTTCTCGTCTGCACCATCGAATCTCCATCCGTCGGCGGCACCGGCTGCCAGCTGCGGCCGAACCGGCATAATGACACCTACTGTAGTGCCCCGGTCTTCTCTTGTCAATCGCCGGGACCGGAGACGGAAGAAATTCGGCAGAGGCAACCGAAGGCGCCATCCCTCAAGAAATTCAGCCGGTTGCGCGACACTCTCATTAATCAATGAAACCCTTGACAAATCAACATACTGTGCGTTTCAATAGCCCCATGAATATATCAGGGACCCTTCCATGAAAAGCCGTTTCTACAGACCCCTTTCCCTCGCATCCGTCTCACCCTCCTACTTCCCGGAAATCGCCCTCTACGTCAGGAACAGCGGCAATTACATCCTGTACAAGAACCATGACCGGCAGTTCACGGAGGAGGACCGGCACCGGCTCGAACGGACCAACACCTCATTCCTCTACGTGAGAAGCGGCGACATGGACGCGGTGACCGAATACCTTGAACAGAACCTGGACACCCTCCTGGCGCGGGACGACATCGACAGCAACGCCAAGGGGACCATCCTCTACCAGACCGCCGCCAACTACGTCACTGACGTCTTTGATGAACCGGGCAAGACCGCGGATATCATCCGCTGCCGGAGCCTGATCCGCCACCTCATGAAGTACGTGGCGGGGCACGAAGACGCCCTGAAGGCGCTCCAGGCCATCACGTCCCAGAACTACTACATCTTCACCCACAGCGTCCAGGTGGCCGCCCTGATGATGCTGGTCCACGACCGGCTTTTCCGCTTGAACCAGGACGAAATGATTGACGTGGGGATCGGCTCCCTCCTCCACGACGTGGGAATGGTCTTCTTGTCCGGCCAACTCCTCGACAAACCGGACGCCCTGGCCGCTATCGAGTACCACAAGGCGAAGCAGCATGCCCAGAAGGGATACGAGCATCTGCAAAGCGCCGGCACCCTGAGCGAGGTTTCGCTGACCATCGTGCGGCACCATCACGAAAAATACGACGGGAGCGGCTACCCCGCCGGCCTCAAGGGGGACGACATCCCCCGCAGCGCCCAACTGGCGGCCCTCTGCGACACCTACTGCGCCATGACCACCGACCGTCCCAAGCACACCGCCCTCCCCGGCGCGGAAGCCCTCCGGATCATGGAAGACGAGGTGGGAGGCGCTTTCAGCCCGGATTTGTTCTATCGTTTTGCGGACGTGGTCAAAGGGAAAGGTAAAGCCTGAGGGAATCCTCCGAGACTGCCACACGCGACAGCACCATGACTCTCCAAAACTTAAAGGCCCGCACTTGGCGGGCCTTTTTGCGTTGTCTGTTCACATCTTAGGAAAGAACACAAAGAGCGACACCGCCAGGAGCGCCAGCACCCACATGCCGGCCGGCACCTCGCGCCCCCGGCCGGCTGCGGCCTTGAGGAGCGGATAGGTGAGGAGCCCCGTGCTCATGCCGACGCCGATGTTGTAGGTGAAAATCATGAGGACGATGGTGAGGAAGGCGGGAACCAGCTCGGTGAAGTCGTCGAATGCGATCCGCTTGATGGGCTCGATCATGAAGGAGCCGATGACGATGAGGGCAATGCCGTAGGCGTGGGAGGGGACGATGGTGAACAGCGGAGCGAAGAAGAGGGCCAGGAGGAAGAGCCCCGCCACGACGAGGGCCGTGAAACCGGTGCGCCCCCCCTCCTCGATGCCGGCGGCCGACTCGATGTAGGCGCCGGTGGTGGTGGTTCCCAAAAGCGGCGCCACGGTGGTGGCCAAGGCGTCGGCCAGCATCGGCTTCTCGATCTCGGGGAGGTTCCCGTGCTCGTCCAGGAGGTCGGCCCGCATGGAGAGGCCGATGAGGGTCCCCACCGTGTCCAGGAACGCCATGATGAAAATGGTGAGGACCACCGGAAAGAAACGGATCTCGAAGACGCTCCCGATATCCAGCTGGAAGAGGATCGGCGAGATGTCGGGGGGGAGGCTCACGAACTCCTTCGGCATGGGGGTCACGCCAAAGGCGATGGAGAGGGTTGTGGTGGCCACGATGCCGATCACAATGGCCCCGCGGACCTGCCGCGTCATAAGGAAGACGGTAAGAAGGTAGCCGAAGACCGCCAGGAGCACCGACGGCGCGGCAATGTTCCCCATCTTCACCGGCGCCCCGGCAACCCCCAGGGTGACGAGGCCGGTCTCATTGAGGCCGATGAAGGTGAGGAAGAGGCCTATCCCCACGGCAAAGGCGCACTTGAGGGAGAGGGGGATCGCCTCCGCCAGCCAGCTCCGGACCCTGAAGACCGTGAGGATGGAAAAGACGATGCCGGCCACGAAGACCGCGCCCATGGCCGTCTGCCAGGTATAACCGAGGGTCTTCACCACCGTGAAGGCGACAAAGGCGTTCTCGCTCATGTAGGGGGCGATGGCGAAGGGTCGGTTGGCCCACAGCGCCATGACCACGCAGCCGAAGACCGCGGCCAGGATGGTGGCCGTGGTCTGGGGCCCCCGCGGGATCCCCCCCGCCTCCAGTATGGCCGGGTTCACGATGATGATGTAGGCCATGGTCAGGAACGTGGTGATCCCGGCCACGGTCTCCTTCCGGAAGCTGGTACGGTAGTGGTCGAAACGGAAGAACGAAGCGATAGTTTTCATGTATGAAAAAAACCCCGAACAATTCCCCTCACCCGGCCTTGCGGCCACCCTCTCCCCCGGGGAGAGGGGTTGGGGGTGAGGGGCCGGTGCCGCGTTTCAGTACCCCTTGAGAGCGAAAATCCCCGGTGCGTTCCGCCAATACCCCTTGTAGTCCATGCCGAAGCCGAAGAGATAGCGATCCGGCGTCCTGAGCCCCACGAACTCGGGGACCAGGTCGGGACGGGCCTTGCGGTCATGCTCCTTGTCGATCAGCACGGCCGTCAGCACCTCCTTCGCCTCCATGCCCCGGCACCAGTCGGCAATGGCGCCCAGGGTCTCCCCCTCGTCCAGGATGTCGTCGATGATGAGGACGGTGCGGTCCTTCAGTTCCTTGGTCGGCCGCACCTTCCAGTCGAGGACGGTGCCGTAGAGCTTGTGGCCGTAACGGGTGGCGTGGAGGTACTCCGCCTCCAGGGGGAATTCCAGCTTCGGCAGGAGTTTGCCGGTAACGATGATCCCCCCCTTCATGACGCAGAAGACGACGGGGTTGGCATCGGCCAGCCGTGCGGTGATCTCCCGCGCCATCCGGTCGATGGTCTCTTCAACCTGGGGAGCGGTGTAGAGACAGTCGGCCTCCGCGTAGACTTGTTTTACCTCGTCGAGGGTGACGGACATGGGAACCTCCGGGCGTTGAAAATAGTGGAAATGAAAATTTCGCTCAGAAACAAATACTCACGAATTGTTCCGAATCGCCTCAAGAAACGCCGCGCCGTAGCGCCCGAGCTTCTGCTCCCCTACCCCGTTCACCCGCAGGAGGTCGTCCATGGTTGCGGGACGCAGGGTCGCCATCTCGACCAGCGTGGCGTCGCTGAAGATGACATAGGGGGGGACCTGCTGCTCGTCGGCCAGTCGCTTGCGGAGAGCCCTCAGCGCCTGGAAGAGATCCTCGTCCCTCTCGGCCAGCGATGCCACTACCCCCTTACGCTTCGGCTCCTTTTTGACCGGGGCAACCTTCACCCGGGGCTTCGCAAGGGTCAGGCTCACCTCCCCCCGCAACAGGGGACGGGCCGCCGGGGTCAGCTTCAGCACCGAATAGTTGGCCAGGTCCTGCTCCAGGTACCCGCGATGAATAAGCTGGCGGATGATGCTTCCCCACGCCTCGGCGGAGCGGTCCGCGCCGATGCCGTAGGTGGAGAGGCGATCGTGGCCCAGCTGCTGGATCCGCTCGTTTTTCGAGCCCCGCAGCACGTCGATCACATGCCCCATGCCGAAGCGCTGCCCCACCCGGTAGACGCAGGAGAGGGCCTTGCGGGCATCCTCGGTGGCGTCGAAGCTCTCGGGGGGATCGAGACAGAGATCGCAGTTGCCGCACGGCTCGGCAAGCCGCTCGCCGAAATAGCCCAGGAGCGCCTCCCGGCGGCAGGTGCCGGCCTCGGCGAACCCCACCATGGCGTTCAGCTTGTGGAGCTCGATCCGCACCTGTTCCGGATTGTTGCCGGACTCGATGAGGGAGCGGGAGACGGCAATATCTCCATAGCCGAAGAGAAGGAGCGCCTCGGCCGGCAGCCCGTCGCGCCCGGCCCGGCCCGTCTCCTGGTAGTAGCTCTCGATGTTCTTGGGAAGGTCGTAGTGGACCACGAACCGGACGTTGGGCTTGTCGATCCCCATGCCGAAGGCGACGGTGGCCACCACAACGCGGACATCATCCCGCAGGAACGCCTCCTGGACCCGGCCCCGCTCGCCGTCGGCCAGCCCCGCATGGTAGGCGGCCGCCTCGATGCCGGCATCCCGCAGCTTGCCGGCCACCTCCTCCACCCGCTTTCTGGAGAGGGCGTAGACGATGCCGGCATCCTGAGGGCGGTTCCCCAGAAACGCCAGGAGCTGGTGAAAGGGCTTCTGCTTATCGACCACGGTGTACCGGATGTTCGGCCGGTCGAAGCCGGTGACGTAGACCTGGGCGTCCCGAAGCCCCAGCCGGTCGATGATGTCGCTGCGGGTCTGGACGTCGGCGGTGGCGGTGAGGGCGATGACCGGCACGCCGGGGAAGAGCCCCCGCAGCCGCCCCAGCCCCACGTACTCGGGGCGGAAGTCGTGCCCCCACTGGGAAACGCAGTGGGCCTCGTCGATGGCGAAAAGGGCCACGGGGATCTCCCGGAGCCGCTCCAGAAAGGCGTCGGTCATGAGCCGCTCCGGCGCCACGTAGAGGAGATCCAGCTCGCCCGCGTGGAGCCGGGCCAGGACCTGCCGGGCCTCCCGCTCGCCCATGGCGGAATTGTAGGCCGCGGCCGCCACGCCGTTCTCCCGCAGCGTATCCACCTGGTCCTTCATGAGGGAGATGAGGGGAGAGACCACGATGCCGACGCCGGGACGGTGGATGGCCGGAATCTGGTAGCAGAGGGACTTTCCGCCCCCCGTCGGCATGAGGACAAAGGCATCGCCGCCGCCGATGAGACGGGTGACGATCTCCTCCTGGAAGGGGCGGAAGGTGCGGTAGCCGAAGACCGTCCGGAGGGTGTCGAGGGGATTGTTGGCGATCACAGTTCCCTCAGCACCCGAAAGCCGAGATAGACATACTGCCCATCGGGGGCGCCGCGTCCCCGGGCTGAGGAGCGGATGTAACGGACCTTGCTCCCGAAGGAGCCACCCCGCTGGACGCGGCGGGTGTCGTCGCCGCCGAGCCAGGGGGAGCCGTCAGTGGGAGCTCCGGTATAGCTGTCGTGCCAGGTGTCGAGGCACCATTCCCAGACGTTGCCTGCCGTATCGAAGAGGCCATAGGGATTCGCGGCGAAGGAGCCCGCCGGCGCACCCTTCTTGTTGTCCCACTTGCTGCCGCACCCCTTGCAGTTGGCCCTTTTTTCGCCGGCGGTTCCCCCCCACCAGAAGGGGGTATCCTTGCCGCCACGGGCCGCGAACTCCCACTCGGCCTCGCTGGGGAGCCGGTACTTCTGCCCCGTCTGCTCCGACAGCCACTTGGCATAGGCTACGGCATCCTCCCAGCTGACGTTCATGGCCGGCATCCGTCCCCGGCCCCAGTCCCGGGAGAGAGGACCGAACCAGCGACGGCCGTCCTTGGGCTTCTCCCGGCCGGTGGCATCGCAAAACCGGTCGTACTCCCCGAAGGTCACCTCATACTTCCCCATGGCGAAGGGGCGGGCGATTGATACCCAGTGGACCGGCTTCTCGTCGGGGTCGCCGCCGCCGAAGATGGCCCCCATCCGGAACTTGCCGGCGGGGATGACCACCATCTCGGGACCGGAGGAGCCATTCTTCAGGCGATCGCGGAAAACCGAGCCGGCCGCGGGGGGAGGCGAAGAAACTTTTGCCGCGGGTTTCACTTCGGCAGCCAATGGCGATACAATAACGAGAAATGCCAGGAGCGCCGCTCCCGTGGCCAGACGGTGGGTATTCATCATATCCGATACTCCTTTAGTTCTACTTATGTCACATTTTCCACCGCTAGTCCCCGGAAGGGGTGGAGCTCTCGCGGAGAAGCGATCCCCGCAAAAAACCACCTTAGGCACTAGCGGAGGGAAAGCCTCGGGAATAGCTGTTTACGTGCCACGAAGACCGGCTGGTGACGCTGGATCGGTTCGGAGCGAGAGTTCCACCCCTTCCGACACCGTGCGACAAAATAGAATTCAGATGAGGAAAAACTGGTTGCTGCAAACCGAACGCATTTTACGCGCCAGGGGCCCCGGAGGCAACGAATTTAACCCGCCGGGCTGCTAACCACCGAGTAATACAGCCATTGCAAAGCACACTTTTTTATGTTGTTTTTTAAGTACTTGCGTGTTAAAAAGTACAAATTATCATTCTCGGGAGCACCGTGTACCAGCCCACTGAAATCACCCGCTTTTTCCAGGTTCCGCGCCATGACCTCGCCTACCTGAAGTTCATCGTGGAAGCCTACGAAGGCCTTGCCACCCTCAGTACGGCTGACCGGAAAACCAGCACTGTCGTCATCACGTATAATAGTTATTTCGCGGGAACATTAGACGCCCTCCTCAAATCGCTCGGCACCGAAATTGCTATCAAAGAGGTGTCAGCCACGGAGTTTTCCAGCCATGCTTGACGGAATGAACCTGAGTGTCATCCTGCGCCGCGCCCTTGCGGGAGGCGGTGAATTCGCGGACATATACTACGAGGAGGGCTCAAGCACCTCCATTATCTGCGAAGACGGAAAGATTGAGAAAGTCCTCGCCGGCACCGATCGGGGGGTGGGGATCAGGGTCATCTCGGACCTGCGCACCGCCTACGCCTACACCAACGAGGTGACCGAAACGGCCCTCCTGGCGCTGGCTGAGACCGTGAGCAGGGCGGTAAAGGGAGAGCAGTTCGGCCGCGCCATCGACATGCGGACGAAGCTCGTTGGACCGGGCTTCCCCATCGAGATTCCGCCAGATAACGTACCACTTCAGGACAAAGTTGCGCTCGTGAACCGGGGCGACGCGGCGGCGCGCGGTTTCGACAAAAGAATACGCCAAGTTACGGCCGTCTACCGCGACGGCGCCGTCAAAACTCAGATCGCCAATTCGCTTGGTGATTTCACGGAGGCTCTCCGGACCGGCACCCTCTTCCTGACGCAAGTAGTGGCGGCGGACGGAGATGTAATCCAGACCGGGTACGAGCCCGTGGGTCGATTCATGGGTCACGAGATCTTCCGGGAGCGGAGCCCCGAGGAGGTTGCCCTGGCGGCTGCCCGGAGAGCCGTGATGATGCTCGGCGCCCGCAAGGCCCCCGGCGGGCTGATGCCGGTGGTCCTCTCTTCCGAGGCGGGGGGAACCATGGTCCACGAGGCCATCGGACACGGCCTCGAAGCGGACCTGGCCGGCAGCGGCATGTCGGTCTACACCGGCAAGGTGGGGGAGCAGGTGGCCTCGCCCCTGGTGACGGTCATCGACGACGCCACGATCCCCAACGCCCGGGGCTCCTTCTCCTTCGACGACGAGGGGACGCCGGCCCAGCGGACCGTGCTCGTGGAAAACGGCATCCTCAAGGGATACCTCTACGACCGTCTCTCCGCCATGAAGGACGGGTGCGCCTCCACCGGCAACGGCCGGCGGGAGGGATACCACGCAAAGCCCATCGTCCGGATGACCAACACCCTGATCGCGCCGGGGGAAAGCTCGCCGGAGGAGATCGTCCGAGGGGTCGAAAAGGGGCTCTTCGTCCGCAAGATGGGTGGCGGGCAGGTGAACACGGTTAACGGGGATTTCGTCTTCGAGGTTTCCGAGGGATACCTCATCGAAAACGGGGTGGTGACCGAACCGGTCCGGGGTGCGACCCTCACCGGCAACGGCCCCGACGTGCTGAAAAAGATCGTGAAGGTGGGAAGCGACCTGGGCTTCGGCATCGGCACCTGCGGCAAAGACGGCCAGGGGGTGCCGGTGTCCGATGCCCAGCCGACGCTGCTCATCGAGGAAATAACCGTGGGCGGAGCCGCCTGACCTTTGGAAGAAACGGGACAACTATCGTGCACCATGCTGAACTGACTACAATCCAGCCGGTGGAGCTGCTTGAGGTACTCAAATCGTACCCCTTCCTCGCGCCCTACCAGCTGACCTTCTGCGCCGAGACAGAAGGGGGAATGCCGCTCTACCGGTCCCTCTTCCCCGTCTGCGAGGCCATCGCCCAGAGCCTGCTCTGCGGCAAGGCCTGCCAGACGGCCGTGGAAGAGGCAGTCCAGAGGGCCATGGGCGAAAACAGGGCGGTGGTCTTCCGGTGTCAGACAGGACTCCTCAATTTTGCCGTGCCGCTCCGGGGGAGGGATATCCCCTTCACCTGCCTCATCGGCGGCGGAGTCAGGGAGAAAGATGTCGACCTGGCCCCCATGGAATCCCTCGCCCAGACAGACAGCGTGGACGCTGTTGCCCTTCTGGAAGAGTTGGAAAACCTCCCCGCCGTCACCGAGGAGGAGGTGGCCGAAACTGCCCGCAAGATTCACGAACTGCTTCCGACACTGCTCGGCCGGAACATCCACACCCTCATCTTCGAAAACACCATGCGGCGGCTCGCCTCCATCTCCGGGGTTGCCGGCGGCATCGACGCGGCAAAGACCGCCGACGAAGTCCTGGGGCTGTTGAGCGAGACCCTCGGCATCCTCTTCGATATCGGCCGGATCGCCATGCTCTCCCCCGAAGGAAGCAGCACATTCTCCATGAAGGGGCTCTGGGGGATGGAGCCCGACCTGGGAACCATGCCGGCGGCACGGGCGTTGTCGATCTTTCCCCGCAACCGGAAAGAGAACGTCGTCACCCTCGACGATGAGTGCCGGACCCTCTTCCCTGAAATCGCCGCCAATCAGGGGTTGTGCATCCGCTTCGCCTCCAACGGTGATTTTCTCGGCATCATGGTTCTCTTCGATGCGGCCATCACCCGCCGGGACAAGCTCCTCGTGCAACTGGTCGCCGACCGGGCCTCGGCGAAACTCCTGCGCCTGCGGGAGGAGGAAAAGCACTCCGCCGACAATGCCCAGGCAACCAAGCTCATGACCATGTTCACCGCCCTCTCCCGGGCCACCTCCAAGGAAGAGCTCAACGAGCAAATCCTCGCCATGGCGGCCGACCTGGCGGATGCCTCCAGCGGCTCCCTCATGTTCATCGACGAAAACGGCGAAAACCTCAAAATCGAGGCGGCCCTCGGCATGAACATGCAGCTGGCCCAGAGCATGGTGGTCCAGGTGGGGAGCGGCATTGCCGGCAAGGTGGCGGCCAGCGGCAACCCCCTCCTTGTGAACGACATCGAGAAGGACAAGCGGATCGGCATCCCCAACCGTCCCCGTTTCAAGACAAAGTCATTCGTCAGCATCCCCATCAAGCTCAGGGAGAGCGTCGCCGGCGTTCTGAACCTGTCGGACAAGAAGAATCAGGGGATTTTCACCGAGAATGACCTGAATCTGCTCATCACCTTCGCCGACCATGCCTCCATCATGATCGAGCGGGCCCTGTCCATCGAGCGGGCAGACTTCCTGGAACAGCTGTCAATCACTGACCCGCTGACTGGCCTCTACAACCGCCGCTTTCTCAAGCGTCGCATGGAAGAGGAACTGGCCCGGAGCATCCGGCAGAACCTCTCCCTCACCGTGATGCTCATCGACCTGGACAACTTCAAGATCTACAACGACCTCTGCGGCCACCTGGCCGGCGACCGGGCACTGAAGAAAATGGCACGGATCCTCTCCGACACCGCCCGGCAGATGGACGTGGTAACCCGCTACGGCGGGGAGGAGTTCTGCATCATCCTTCCCGGCACCTCCAAGAAGGAATCGCTCTTTGTGGCCGAGCGGATTCGGCGCGAGATCGAAGGGGAGGAGTTTTCACACGAGGAGAACCTCCCCCAGGGGCGCCTCACTGCCAGCATCGGCGTCTCCTCCTTCCCGGAGGACGGCAACGTCGAGGCAGTACTCGTCAAGGCCGCCGACGTGGCCCTCTACCGCGCCAAATCGGAGGGACGCAACCGGGTGGTTATCTCCGGCCCACCGCCGGCCGAGGAGGAACACGGCACCCGCCTCAAGACCGTCACTAATCTGCCATGAAAAAGGCCGCCCGATGACTCGGACGGCCTTTTTATCTACCCTCAACCTGCGCTATTTCCCCTCACCCGACCTTCGGCCACCCTCTCCCCAAGGGAGAGGGGCAGGGAGCCTACTCCACCACGGAAGCCTTGGTGATGAATACCGGCTCCACCGGCACATCGGAGTGGCCGGCCTTATTGCCGGTCTTCACCTGGGCAATGGCATCCACCGCATCCATCCCCTCCACAACCTGGCCGAACACGGCATAGCCGAACATATCAGGGGTTTTCCCCTTGTGATCGAGGAAGGCGTTATCCACCAGGTTGATGAAAAACTGGCAGGTGGCGCTGTCCACCACGGCGGTCCGGGCCATGGCCAGGGTTCCCCTGTTGTTCTTGAGACCGTTGGCGGCCTCGTTCTTGATGGCAAATTTGTATTTTTTCTGCTGCATATTCTCGTCGAGTCCGCCCCCCTGGACCATGAAATTCTTGATGACCCGGTGGAAGATGAGGCCGTCATAGAACCCTTCCTTCACGTAGGAGATGAAGTTGCGGACGGTGATGGGGGCCTTGTCCTTGAACAGTTCGACGGTGATGTTCCCCTGGGATGTCTCGATGACGACGCGGGGATTGGTTTCTTCGCCCATGGTGTGCTCCTTTCTCGATGAAAAATCGCTCTCTTGTACCACAAAAGCCGTGGCAGGAGAACCGTTTTCTGAATCACCCTGCCCACTTGCAACTTCCTTTGATGGGGATATGCTTGTGACGTTTCCGTCGTCAATAAATCCCACCAGGAGGTTCCCATGAACCGCATAACGGCACTACTCGCTGCAATCCTCGCCACCTCACTCTTTGCGGGCCCAGCCTGCGCCGCCCCCGAAAAAGCCGACGACATGACCAAGGCCACGGAGCTCATGGTCCAGCACCACAAGGGGATGGTCCGCACCGCTCCCGAGATGGCCAAGGTGGGGGAGCCGGCTCCGCCATTTACCCTCGATGCGGTGGTGGACAAGGAATTCAAGAAGGTGAGCCTGGGCGACTACCGGGGCAAGTGGGTGGTCCTCTTCTTCTACCCCGCCGACTTCACCTTTGTCTGCCCCACGGAGATCACCGGCTTCAACAAGGCCATGGATCGGTTCACGGAACTCAATGCCCAGCTTCTCGGCGCCTCCGTGGACAGCAAGTACTCTCACCTGGCCTGGATCAAGCGGGGGGACCTGGGCGACCTGAAGTACCCTCTCCTGGCCGACAACAAGAAAGAGGCGACGGCCCGCTATGGCATCCTCGACGAAAAGGAGGGGGTGGCACTGCGGGGGCTCTTCATCATCGACCCCAACGGTGTCCTCCAGTACCAGGTGGTGAACAACCTCTCGGTGGGACGGAGCGTGGATGAGACCCTCCGGGTGCTGGAAGCGCTCCAGACCGGCGAGCTCTGCCCCCTGGGGTGGAAACCGGGGGAGAAGACGATCAAATAAGCCTTATAAGCCTTCAATAACACGGAGAACCGGAGAACACGGAGTAGAATCAGTCAATTGCCATTCAAAACCATCTGATTGGCATCACCTGCTGAGACCCCAACCAAATCCATTAACGTTATTGATTTTCTCCGTGCTCTCCGTTTCTCCGTGTTATTCAAACTAACTTTTTCAGGAAAGTTTCTCCCGCATCCGGGCGAAGAAATCCTGGGCCATGGCCTCCTGCTCCTCCTCGGTGGCGGCCTTCTTCACCTCACCTTCATGAACTTGCACGAGCCGCTCCGGAATCTCCTCCAGGAAGCGGCTCGGCTGCCGCTCCAGGAGCTTGCCGTACTTCTTCCGGTGGAGGCAGCGGGTTATGGTGAGGTGCCGGCGGGCCCGGGTGATCCCCACGTAGCAGAGGCGCCGCTCCTCGTCGATGCTCATCCCCTCCTCCACGGACTTCTTGTGGGGGAGGATCTCCTCCTCGAACCCCACTAAAAAAACGAAGGGGAACTCCAGCCCCTTGCTGGAGTGGAGCGACATGAGCGTCACGGCATCCTTGCCATGCTCCTTCTTGTCCTTGCCGCTGAAGCGATCCTCGTCCATGAGGGAGACCTTCTCCAGGAACCCCGAGAGGGTCGCCCCCGGAATCCTCTCCTCGTACCCCGCCATGGAGTTGATGATCTGCTCCACGTTCTCCACCTTGCGCCGGGCCGTGGCCGGCTCCTCGATGGTACGGTAGAGCTCCTCCTCAAGGCCGATCCGGTCGTAGAACCCCTTCACCCGCGCCGCCAGATCTCCCGGACGGCGGAACTCCCCGGCCGCGCCCGTGATGAGCCGGTGGAAGGTCAGGACCTTCTCCCGGGTCGCGCCAGGGATGCCTTCGATCTCCTCCACCCTCCCCATAGCCTCCAAGAGCGGGCATTCGTGCTCCAGGGACCACTGGTTGATCTTCACCACGGTCCCGTCGCCGATCCCCCGGCGGGGGAAATTCACCACCCGCAACAGGGCCTGCTCGTCCAGGGGGTTGTCGATCACCTTCAGGTACGAGAGGGCGTCCTTAACCTCCTTGCGCTCGTAGAACTGCATCCCCCCCACGAGCACGTAGGGGATGTCCTCGAAGCGGAGCTGCTCCTCGAAGGCCCGGCTCTGGGAGTTGGTCCGGTAGAGGATGGCGAAGTCGCCGAAGGAGAGGTTATGCTGGTAGCGCTCCATCTGGAGCCGCTCCACCACCAGGGTCGCCTCCTCCTCGTCGTCCTGGGCGATGACCATGTCGATGGGGCGTCCCTCCCCCACATCGGTCCAGAGACGCTTCTCCTTCCGTTTCGCGTTGTTCTTGATGACCTGGTTCGCCGCCTCCAAGATCGTGCCGGTGGAGCGGTAGTTCTGCTCCAGCTTCACCACCCGGCACCCCGGGTAGTCCCGCTCGAAGTCGAGGATGTTCCCCACGTCGGCCCCGCGCCAGCCGTAGATGGACTGATCATCGTCCCCCACCACGCAGAGGTTGCGGTACTTCCGCGCCAGGAGCGAAATGAAGAGATACTGGGAGGCGTTGGTGTCCTGGTACTCGTCCACCATGATATAGCGGAAGCGCTCCTGCCAGTGGTCCAGCACCTCAGGGTAGTCCTGGAGGAGCCGCACCGTCAGCATGATGATGTCGTCGAAGTCGATGGCGTTGCAGGCGTGGAGGAGCGCCTGGTAGCGAGGGTAGACGTCGCAGGCCAGGAGCTCGTCGGGATCGTCGTAGCGGGGGACGGCCCGGTCCGGCGGGATGAGTCCGTTTTTCCAGCCGGAGATCCGCCAGAGGAGCGTCTCGGCGTCGAACTTCTTCCCGTCGGCGTTCACCTCCCGCATGGCCTGGCGGATGAGGCCGATCTGGTCCGAGGTGGTGTAGATGCTGAAATTCTTCTTGTAACCGAGCCGTTCGATGTCCCGGCGCAGGATTCGGACCCCCAGTGAGTGGAAGGTGGAGATGACCATCCCCTTGGCCTTGCCACGCCCAACCAGCTCGCGGACCCGCTCCTTCATCTCGCCTGCCGCCTTGTTGGTGAAGGTGACCGCCAGGATGTCCTCGGCCTTCACCTTCTTGTCGAGAAGGAGGTGGCCGATCCGGTACGTGATGACCCGGGTCTTGCCGGAGCCGGCGCCGGCCAGGACCAGGAGCGGCCCCTCGGTGTGCTCCGCAGCGGCCCGCTGGGGTGGATTGAGGGTGGAGAGGTCAAGCATAAAAATAATCCTCGAAACGGTTGAATCGGTGCTCCAGACGCACGACAGCCGGGCTGGTCGGCCCGGCTGTCATCATTGATAGCAGAGGTGTCGGGAGAAATGCAAGGGAGCGATTACCGTGCCAAGGGAAACCGGTTGGAACCATGTCTCCAATGAATTACTTCCGGCGCCTCAGCCACACCACTCCCCCAAGGCCGGCGCCCAGGAGAAGGAACGTGGATGGTTCAGGGATCGGGTCTGCCTCCATCGACAGGCCGCGAGAGGTCAGCATGCCGTTGGGAACAACGCTGAAATCGAACATTAAGGCCATCGAAAACGGATCGACATTGCTAACGCCATAGGGACCGCCGTTGAAACCGAACGAATCATGATCACTGGTTGCTGTATCGCTGAAGCTCGCAACCAGATCTCCCGAAAGCAGCGAGGCCCAGCCCTGGTCAAAGCTATCAAAATCTGCAAAAAGCACCGGCGCAGGATTCGGATTTCCCAGGGTATCAAATGGAACGAACGGAGCAGCATACTGCCCGTTGTTGGGATCATTATAATACCCCAGAGCAATAGTCGAGCCTGCCGCATTGGTCCACGTGCCGCTGCCGGTGACGAAAGTGGCATTGGTCGGCGGCTTGAAATCCGTATCACTGACCACGACGAAAGCGCGACTCGTGGTCCCCCTGGTATTGGTCACGGACGATGACGCGCTGGTGAGGATATTCGGCTCCAAGTGGGCGGTATGATATGAACCTTGGACAACAAAACCTGGGATGGGCTCAAAATTGTTCCCGAGGAGGATTGCATGAGGATTCGGATCAAGGTCACCTGCACCATTGTCCACAATTACCCGACTGTAGAAATTGGTGGGATCGGCGGTGTCATACACGGTCACTCCCACCTGGAGTGTCGACGCCTGTGTCGGATTTGACTGAACGAGGACCAGCACTACCATGCCGGCGGCAATTGCCAAGGCTTTACTGGTGAAACTTTTCATCTTCCCATTCATTGTCACTCTCCTTTCACAAACTGATTTGTACTTCCGATGGGTGTTGTAACGGTCCTCCTTTCCTGTGATTTTGACCCATCCTCACGGGAATGGGTAAGCATCTCAGATATCGACCGCGTTACGGCAGGTTCATAGTGCCAGCACAGGGTGGTAACAAAGTAAAACAACACAACCAACACAACGGCAACCAAACGGAATTATTGCACTTTTTTCAAAATTAAAGTTGCATAATCCAAGCCATGACGTAACATGGCGATTCTTCGCACGTTGAACATTAAAATTGAGCCAACATTAAAATATCATTACACTTTTTGTAAAATGTCCAGGGCACATCTGTAAGAACCCTCGACACACAGGCATAACTTAATGAAATCACAAGAAATAACGAGCCACGTTAGCTAATTTCAACTAATTGGGAGATGGGCGCTACATTGGCACATTGGCTTTGTCGTGGGGGGAAGGTCCGGTGAAGGGCTCAGGCATTGGAATCTCGAAACGGCAAATCGGTGCTCAAAACGCACAACAGCCGGGCTGGTCGGCCCGGCTGTCACCATTGATAGCAGAGGTATCAGGCGAAATACGAGAAGGCGATTACCGTGCCAAGGGGAAAGGCACCATCAATCTACAACGATTGGGCCCCGAAGGTATTGCACGCCCCGAAGTTGCCGGTGTCGAGGCCGGTTTTGAACCAGCGGACCCGCTGCTCGGAGCTGCCGTGGGTGAAGCTTTCGGGGACGACGTACCCCTGGGCCTGCTGCTGGAGGCGGTCGTCGCCGATGCTGGTGGCCGCCTGGAGCGCCTCCTCCACGTCGCCGCTTTCGAGAACCTGCCGGCTCCGGTCGGCGTGGTGGGCCCAGATGCCGGCCAGGCAGTCGGCCTGGAGCTCCAGTCGCACCGAGAGCTGGTTCGCCTGGGTCTTACCGCTCCGCTGCTGGAGGTCGTGGGCCTTCTCCGAAATGCCGAGGAGCGACTGGACGTGGTGCCCCACTTCGTGGGCGATGACGTACGCCTGGGCAAAGTCCCCCGGCGCCTTGAAGCGCTCCTTCAGGTCCCGGTAGAAGCTGAGGTCGATGTAGACCTTCTGGTCCAGGGGGCAGTAAAAGGGGCCCATGGCGGCCTGGGCATAGCCGCAGGCCGACTCCACGGCGCCGGTGAAGAGGACCAGCTTCGGCTCCTGGTAGGTCTTGCCGTTCTTCCGGAAGAGCTCGTGCCAGGTATCCTCGGTGTCGGCCAGAACCACCGACACAAACTGGGCAAGTTCGTCACTGGCGGGAGGCTTGCCGGCCTGTCTCGTCTCTGTCGGCGCTGTGAGGGGAGAGCCCCCCTGCTGCAGGACCACCGACGGGTCGATGCCGAAGTACATGGCGACCAGCGCGAGAATGATCGTGCCGATGCCGCCCCCCACCGCCTTCCGGCCAACGGTCATCCCCCGGCGGTCTTCCACGTTGTCGCTTCTCCGTCCGTCACTCCATCGCATGGCAAGGCACTCCTGTCATGGTCTGCCGATTGAATGCACACGGGGCGCGGATAACCCCCATGAACCATCCGCGCCCCGTGTCAGCTATTTCTTTGTCACCCGGACGTCGATCCTTCTGTTCTGCTGCCGTCCTTCCTCCGTGGCGTTGTCGGCAACCGGATGCTCCTCCCCGTACCCTTCGGATTCAAGGCGGGAGGGATCGATGCCCAGCTTCACCAGTTCCTGCATGGTGTTGCTTGCCCGGTCCCGGGAGAGCTTGAGGTTTGCTTGGGGATCACCCACGTTGTCGGTGTAGCCGCCGATCTTGATGGCCACCTGGGGGAACGCCTTGAGGATCGCGGCGATATTGCCGAGTTGCTCCTGGGATGAAGGCTTCAGCACGGCGCTGCCGGTCTCGAACTGGAGCCGGTCGAAGGTGAACCAGGTGGTCTTGTCCACGGGTCTCGCCCCATCCTGGATGAAGGCGAGGAGCTTCCGCTCGATGCCGAATTCGGGAATGTTCAGGGTGACGCCGTCGGGGAGCGTCACATCACCGAAGGCTCCCAGCTTCGGATCAACCTTGACGGCCGGTGCCTGCACTTGGGGCGGCGCCGGCTGGATTGCCGGAGTCTTCATGGAGCAGCGCTGGGGCAATGTGTACAGGAGGAAGGCAACCACGATGCCGGCCAGAATCCAGACGATCTTCGAGAGGGGGCCGGAGAAGAGGGCGCTGGGGCACGCGCCGCCCCCGAGGCCCGACAGGCTGGAGAGGCCGAGCAGGCCGGCCAGTCCCGCCGGGGCGGCCTGTTGCAGAAATGGCCCCTGGCCTTCCAGGAGCCCCGAAAGCCCCACCGCCCCCAGATCCTTCTCCTGTGCCTCCTTGCCGATCTTCCCCATGACGAAGGGGGCCAGGAGAGCCAGCAGCGACTGGGCGCTCCCCTTTCCGAGGCCGCTCACGGACGACAGCCACTCCGCAACCCCGCCGGCCCTGTTGCCGAGGAGCGAGCCGACGAGGGAGTTTCCCTGCTCCAGGAGCCCCTTGGTCGCCTCACCCCCTGCCAGTGACGCGGCCATCCCCGAGAGGGTATTCTCCCCGAACCCGCCGGAGCGGACCTGACCGAGAATCTGCGACGCACCGTCCGTCGACACACCCTTTGCCGCAACCCCACCCACCAATGCCGAGAGGGCAGCCGGCACCCCCTTCTGGACGGCCGGCGTTCCCTCCCCCAGAAAATGGCCGATCTGCCCCACTAGGTCACTGGTAAACATCCCGCTAAGCTGCTCCAACAGGTTCGTCGCCATGGCTCCCTCCTTGTGACGTGGCAATCACCACTATTCGCGCCGTGTCCGGCAGTGACAATTAAAACATACTTATTGCGACATTCAATCCTTTCGAGGTTTTAGCGAAAAGTCGCGTCCTTGTACCCTGCTCTACCGAAAACCAGAGGCGCCTGTAACCAATCCCTGCACAGCCCTGTTAACCATCCCGACAAATTGCCATGACATCCCCGCTATGCTATAAGCACCTATCATCAAACCACGGAGATTCACCATGGACAGAAACGCCGCCGAGCGGCGCATTGCTGAGTTGCGCGCCGAGATCAGGCGCCATGACCACCTCTATTACGTCCTCGACCGCCCCGAGCTCACCGACGCGGAATACGACGCTCTCTATCGCGAACTGCTGAAGCTGGAAGAGGAGCATCCCGAGCTGGTCACCCCCGACTCCCCTAGCCGGCGGGTGGGGGGGGCACCCCTGGAGAAGTTCAAGCAGGTGACCCACCGGATCCCGATGCTCTCACTGGAAAACGCCTTTACCGATGGCGATATCGCCGAGTTTGACGCCCGGGTGAAGCGCGCCCTGGCGCTTCCGGCCGGGGAAGAGATCGCCTACGTGTGCGAACCGAAGCTGGACGGGCTTGCGGTGGAACTGGTCTATGAGTACGGCACGCTCACCGTGGGCTCCACAAGGGGCGACGGGGTCGTGGGGGAGAACGTTACCCAGAACCTGAAAACCGTCAAGAGCATCCCCCTGCGGCTCGAAGGGGAGAATCCCCCGGAGCTCCTGGAGGTGCGGGGCGAAGTGTTTCTCCCCCTGGCGGCCTTCCAGCGGCTGAACGCCCAGCGGGAGGAGGAGGGAGAGCCCCCCTTCGCCAACCCCCGCAACGCGGCGGCGGGCTCCCTCCGGCAGTTGGACTCGCGCATCACGGCCCGGCGCCCCCTCACCATGTTCTGCTATGCGCCGGGAGAGATTCGCGGCGCCGATTTCGGCAGCCAAGGCGAGTTCCTCTCCGCCCTCCGGCAGCGGGGGCTTCCGGTGACCTCCCTGGCACGTCAGGTGACGGGAGTCGCCGGGGTCCTCGCCTACTATCGCGAAATGACCGAAAAGCGCGACACCCTCCCCTACGAGATCGACGGGGTGGTGGTGAAGGTGGACTCCTTTCCCCTCCAGCGAGAACTGGGAGAAAAGAGCCGCTCTCCCCGCTGGGCCGTGGCGGTAAAGTTCCCCCCCCGCCAGGCGGTCACGGTCATCGAGGACATCGTCCCGTCCGTGGGGCGCACCGGGGTCATCACCCCCACGGCGAACCTGCGCCCCGTGGAGGTTTCCGGGGTCACCGTCTCCCGGGCCACCCTCCACAACTGGGAGGAGATGGAGCGCAAGGACATCCGCATCGGCGACACGGTAGTGATCGAGCGGGCCGGCGACGTGATCCCGGCGGTGGTTAAGGTGCTGACGGAGAAACGCTCGGGGAGCGAGCGGTTCCTCCCCATTCCCGCCGCCTGCCCCGAGTGCGGCTCCGAGGTGGTGAAGATCCCCGACGAGGTGGCGGTCCGCTGCATGGGACTCTCCTGCCCGGCCCAGATCCGGGAGTCCATCATCCATTTCGCCTCCCGCAACGCCATGGACATGGAGGGGCTCGGCGAGAAGTACATCGAGCAGCTCCTGCGGCTGGGGCTCGTGGGTAACGTGGCCGACCTCTACACCCTCACCAGGGACGATTTCATGAAATTCGACCGGATGGGGGAGAAGCTGGCGGAGAACCTCCTGAACGCCATCGAGGCCAGCAAGAAACGGGAACTCTCCCGTTTCATCTTCGCCCTCGGCATCCGCCACGTGGGGGAGCACACGGCAAAGCTCCTGGCCACGGCCTTCGGGAGCATCGACAACCTGGCCCGGGCCACGGAGGCGGAGCTCCTCTCCATCCGGGAGATCGGCCCCCAAGTGGCCCAAAGCATCACCACCTTCTTCCACAACGAGGGGAACCGGGAGACCATCCGGCGGATGGTGGAGGCGGGGGTGGAGCCGACGGTGGAAGAGAAAAAGGTGGGGGGAAAGTTCACCGGCAAGACCTTCGTCTTCACCGGTACGCTGATCCGCTTCAGCCGGAGCGAGGCCCAGAAGATGGTGGAGAGCGAGGGGGGCCATGCGGCCGGGTCGGTATCGAAGAAGACCGACTACGTGGTGGCCGGGGACGAAGCAGGGAGCAAGCTGGACAAGGCCCGGCAGCTGGGGGTCACGGTTCTCGCCGAGGATGAATTTCTGCAGATGCTGGAGGGAGAGCAATGACCATGAAGATTCGCGCCATCGTCACCGTCAAGGGGCTTGTGCAGGGGGTCGCATTCCGCCATCACACGGTACTCCAGGGAAATCAGCTCAGGGTGACCGGCTGGGTGAAAAATCTACCAAATGGCGACGTGCAAGGATGCTTCGAAGGGGACGAGACAGACGTCCAGGCCCTTGTTGAATGGTGCCACCACGGCCCTTCCCGAGCCCGGGTCGACCGGGTGATCGTCGAACGAAAGTCTTTTAGAGGAGAATTCGACACTTTTGACGTGCGGTACTGAAGATACGCAGCAATGATTTCATTTTGCTAGACCCGACCCCGCCCCCTGAGCCCTCCACTGTGGCGCATCTGGGTCTGGGCATCGCCGGGTGGCGTCGGAACAAGAACTGAACCGACACGCCCATTCGTTACGCGCAGAAAGAGGCTTCCTGTTCGGGAAGCCTCTTTTTCGTTCAACAGCGTTGGAAAGTCGAAGTCAGCGGATCGGCCAGCTCTTCTCCAGTCCCTCGGGGTAGAAGTTCTCCCGGGTCCGGTTGTAGTAGCCGTACTGGATCCGGGGAAACTCCCGCTTCACCCGCTCCAGCATCCGGTACATGCCGATCCCCCGTCCCGTGACCCCCATCCGTTTATTGTAGAAGTCGGGATCGATGGAGAGGTTCCGCATCTGGATCATGTCCAGGCCGGTGTCGCCGATGAACCGCAGGAGCGCCTCCACCTCGTCGGCATTGTCGGAGAGCCCTGGCGAGACCAGGTAGTTGATCATCACGAAAAGCCCCCGTTCCTTGGCCAGCCGCACCGATTCCTTCACGTCGGCGAAGCGGTACCCCACCGGCCGGTAGTATTTGTCGTAAAACTCCTCCCGCACCGAATTCATGGAAAAGCGCATAGAGTCCATCCCCGCGTCGCAGAGCATGGCGATCCGGTCGAGGAAGGAGCCGTTGGAGTTGAAGTTCACGATTCCCCGGCTGGTGGCCTTCTTCAGCCGCCGGGTCGCCTCGGCCACGGTGTCGGCCTGCATGATGGGATCCCCCTCGCACCCCTGGCCGTAGGAGACGATGGGCTCCGGCGCCTGCTCCAGGTGCGGCAGGGCCAGCTCCACGATCTCCTCGGGCGTGGGGACGAAGCCGATCCGCTCGTGATTGGACGGGCAGCAGTCCGAGGGCTGGAGGCTGATGCACCCCAGGCACCGGGAGTTGCAGGCCGGCGACGTGGGTAGCGGCGCCTCCCAGCGGCGGAAGAAAAGGTTCTTGGCGGCGAAGCAGTGGTAATCCACGGCGCAGCGGGCAAGCTGCTCCAGGAGGCGGTTGTTGGGCATCTCCGCCAGCCGCTGTCGCACCAGGGGATCCAGCTTCCGGTCGTCGTAGTTGTTCGGGTTCCAGTTGTCGTTGGTATCCACCCTTGAGGCGGCCACCACGAAGCAGTCCCGCTCCTCGTCCCACCCCACGGCGGTGTAGGACCAGAGCGGCAGGTGCACCTTCTTCCTGCCGTAATCGCAAGCGGGAAGCAGCGTCCGCACGTACCCCGGCGCCATGAAGGCCGACACCGCCTGCACCGGCAGGTTTCGCCGCCCCTCCCGGACCGTGGGCACGGTCACGAATTTCCGCTGCTTCTCGTCCCAGGCAACTGGCGGGGTATCGGGGATGGTGAAGAGCCGGCTCCCCTCGGGGAGCGGAATCAGCTCAACCCCCTCGGGGAGCACCGCCTCGGGGCCGCTCATGCCGGCCATGCAGAGGTCGGGGTGGTCGAAGATGTTCCCCTTGGCGTCGGCATAGAGGAGTTTTGGAAGGGTTTTTCGTTTCATGGCGTTACCTTACCACGGACCGGTGAGCGTTGCCAACCGGCCATGATCTTTCAGGAAAAATGAAGAAAATACCCCAGCGCTCCGGCGCCGAGGATGACGAAGAGGGGACTCACCTTCGTGAACTGGAGAATGGCGAAGCCGGCGACGAAGAGGAGAATGTCCCGCGCCGAGCCGAGGGAGGTGCTCCCCAGCTTCCAGCCGGCGGACGCCACGAGCCCCACCACGGCCGGCACGACCCCGTCCAGCACCTCGCGGATCAGGCGAATGTTCCGCAGCCGCTCGTAGCGCCGGGTAAGGAAGACCATGAGGGCGGTACAGGGGAGGAAGATCGCGACGGTCCCCACCAGGGCGCCGGCAAAGCCTCCGGCCCGGTATCCCACGAAGGTGGCGAGGATCGCCAGGGGGCCGGGGGTGAGTTGGGAGAGGGCCAGTCCGTCCAGGAACTCCTTCATGGTGAGCCAGTGGTACTGGTCCACCATGATCCGGTGGAGAAGCGGAATGAGGACGTACCCTCCCCCCACGAAGACCAGGCCGATCTTCAGGAACGTCCAGGCAATGGTGGCAAGGGACCCCATCAGTGGTGCACCTGACGGAACCGGGCCCGGGCCAGGGACCAGAAGGCGGTCAGAGCCAGGAGCGCGAGGCCGTTCACCTGGAAGAACGCGGCGAGCCCGAAGGTGAGAAGGGCGATGGCCCACGGCTCCACACCGCGAATCTTGCGGCCCATGCCAATGGCCGCCACCAGGATCAGGGCGATGATGACGGGGTTGGTCCCCTGCAGGGCCGACTGGAGTTCGGGAAGTTCATGGTAGCGGAAGTAGAGGAGCGAAAGGAATGAGACAATCAGAAACGACGGGAGGATGAAGGCGAACGCGGCCACGGTGCCCCCGATGCGGCCCCGGAGGGTGCACCCGACGAAGGTGCAGGAATTGAGGGAGAAGGGGCCCAGGAACTGCCCGAAGGCGAGGCCGTGCATGAACTCCTCGTGGCTGAGCCATTCCTTGTCGTGGACGCAGACCCGTTCCACCAGGGCCACCACCGCCATCCCCCCGCCGAAGCCGGTAACACCGATGATGAGGAACGTGCGAAAAATTTCCCCGAGGGATACCCGATTACCTGTCGTTTCCATGTAATTCCTTATAGCAAGGGGCATCCGTGGGGGGCAAGGGAAAAGCCATACGGTATACGTGCTTGCATAGAATCTTCTGGTAAAATTATACTCGTCGTTTGGGTAGTGGATCTCAGCGGTCAGAGATGGAAGCGATCACCATGTGCAAGAAGGTTTTCATCGCGGCAACGGGAATGAACTCGGGCAAGACCACCATCAGCGTCTCGCTGATGCACCTGGCCCGGAAAAAGTACGGCAGGGTCGGCTTCATCAAGGCCATCGGCCCCAAGTGCCAGCTCTTCAACGATATCACCGTCGACATGGACGCGGCCCTCATGGCGCGCATCTTCGGCCTCGAAGGGGACATCAACCATATGTCGCCGGTAGTGCTGGAGCGGGGCTCCACCAAGCGCTTCATCGACGGGGAGATCCCCACCCTCTGGCCCGCGGAGCGGATCACCGAAGCAGTGCGGGAGTTGGAGCGGAAAAACGACTACCTCATCATCGAAGGATCGGGCCACGGCGGGGTCGGTTCCGTCATCGGCATGAACAACGCCAAGGTGGCCAAGCTGGTGGATGCCCCGGCCATCATGGTCTCCGGCGGCGGCATCGGCAACGTCATCGACTCAGTCCAGCTGAACCTCCCCCTCTACCGGATGGAGGGAGCCGACCTGCGGATGCTCCTGGTCAACAAGCTCATCCCCGAGAAGCGGGAGACCTCCCTCTCCTACCTCCAGCGGGCCTTCACCCCCCACGGCATCAACGTCGTCGGGGCCTTCGACTGGTCGCCGATCCTCGCCAACCCCACCCTCAACAACATTGCGCGGCTCCTGGCCCACCCCCTCAGGGGGGACCAGAGCCAGGGGACCCGGATCATCCACCATATCCAACTGGGGGCAGCCTCGTCCCAGAAGGTCATCGACGGACTTGCCGAATCGACCATGCTCCTGGTCACCAGCTCCCGGGACGAGCTCCTCGTCACCCTCTCGTCCCTCTACAACATCCCCGCCTACCGGGAGAAGATCGCCGGCCTCGTGGTTCCCGGCCACGCGCCGGTCTCCGCCATCACCCAGAAGATCCTCGACGACAGCTCCATCCCCTACATCCGGATCCACGAGACCACCGCCGACATCTTCTCGGCCATGAAATACCACGTCTCCAAGATCAGCGCCGAAGACGCCGAGAAGATCGATCTCGTCAAGGCCCAGGCGGAAAAGGTGCTGGATTTCGACGAACTGGACCGGATGCTGTCATAGGGGGCAGGGCGAGGGGTGTAATTCCCTCTCCCCGTGGGAGAGGGTGCCCGGAGGGCGGGTGAGGGGATATTCGCCTCGCCGCACCATCGCCTCAAGGGTCGCGTCCAGGTACTCCCGCTGGCATGCCACACCGTCCACCGCACCCGTTTCCACCAGCCTCATGAAGCGGCAGCCACCGAAGCAGAGGGGGAGGTAGGCGCAGTCGAGGCACTCCTCCTGCTTCCAGGCGTCCATCCCGTACGCGTCCCCTGCGCTGCCGGCGCCGTTTCGTAGATGGCCGGCAACGAACGCCGGCCGGCCGATGAAGGCGGGACAGCGGTAGATGGCCCCATCGGTGTCGACCACCAGATCGGTGTCGAACTCCACCATGCAGGCGGCCGGGGCCGGTTTAGACGTCAGGTACCCTCGTTTCACGATCTCCTCCCGAAGGACGAGGGACGCCTCCACGAGCCACGGCTCAGTGAGTCCGCCGCACCCTTCCGAAAAGTCGGGAAGCCCCGCAACACCCTCCCGGCCGATCACCGGATCGAACCTGACGAGACGGACCCGCTCCGGGGTGAGCCCCGCGACAGGGAGAATGTCGAGGAGTTGGGGGAACTCCCGCCAGGTGTCGCGGGTGTAGTTCCCGCCGATGGCGATGCCGATCAGGCCGCACACCTCCCGCAGGTTGGCGATGATCGCGGCAAAGCTCCCCTCTCCCGAGACAAAGGGACGCAGCCGGTCATGGATTTGCGGCGGGCCGTCGAGGGTCACCTTGGCGCCGTCCAGGCCGAGGGGGAGAAGATCTTTCACCAGCGTCCGGGTGAGGAGGGTACCGTTGGTGACCAGGCTGAAGGAAAACCGGTCGCCGCCGGTCGCCCGCAGCGGTCCGGCGATCCGGCGGATCAGGTCGGGGCGCAGCAGCGCCTCGCCGCCGTAGAAATTGAGCGAGACCCTCCGTCCCCGGGCCAGGTGTTCCCGCTCCACCAAGGATACGAAGAGGTCGGCGGTCTCCCCGTCCATCTGGCGCAGGCTCGGCTGATTCGCCTCGAAGCAGTAAGGGCAGGCGAGGTTGCAGGCCCGGGTCAGGACCACCACGGCGCTGCAGCGGCGCCGCCGCGCGTTGATCCGGTCGAACCAGGCGAGCATCTCCCGCTGCTCCGTTCCCGGGTCTTCGGCGAGAAAGCCGTGGCGGGAGAGGGTTTCGGCGGGCTTAGGCGAAAGGGTGCCGCCGCGGGCGGCTTCGAGGAGGGGGGCGGGTACGCGGAGCACCGCTCCGGTGCGGCAGGAGAAGAGAATGAGATGGCCCGGCTGCTCCGTGCAGGGGAAGACTTTCACGTGGCGGGAGAGGATCATGGCTACCCCCAAAAGAGCCGGGGGAACCCGTCCCCCGGCTAAATACACCGCACGCCATCGCAAGCATCCGTTAAAAGAAGAAAGCAACACTCACCGTGCAACAGGCCAGGGGCCCATCGGCCGACTCCTCAACCCCTTCGTCGAGAACAACCACTTCCTCACGTTCCTCAGTCATGGCGCTCACCTCCTTCCGTTGACCTCGCCTTGGCGGCAGCAGCAAAATAACGGGTGACACAACAAAACTTTCCTGCTAAAAATCCGGAAAATTGTTCTCACCTCGCGCAACGTCAAATAACCAGGACCCATAACATTCACAAGCAACTCACATGCCCGAATCGCCATCAATCAACGACGTTATTGAATCCTCCCACCCCCCCTTGGGGAGCCGGGCAAATACGTCGTTGATTCGCATGGTTATCTCGGCACTTCTCGTCTGTTTCACCCTTCTTTTCACCGGTGCCCCCCCCCTCCACGCCGCAGAGGAGAGTGACTCAAATTTGTTGGAGCTCTACTACGAGCCCAGCGATTTGGCGGTATCAGCCGCCACCCGCTCCCCCCGCCCCCTTTCCCGCAGCGCCGAAGACATCACCGTGGTCACCGCCGCGGAGATCGAGGCCCAGAACGCCCATAACCTGGCAGAGGTGCTGAACAGGGTCCCCGGGGTCCAGGTCGACCTGCGGGGTGGACTCGTCACCGACTACTCGCTGCTGGGCTCCAGTTTCCGCCATGTCCTGGTCCTCGTGGATGGCGTCTCCATGAGCAATCTGTCCGACAACGCCGCGGTCATCGCCCAGATCCCGGTGGGGAACATCGAACGGATCGAAATCGTGAAGGGGCCGGCCTCCACGGCCTGGGGCTCCGCCCTGGGGGGGGTCATCAACGTTATCACTAAATCCCCCCGGGAAACTGCCATCCCCGGCGGGTCCGCCTCCTTCTCCGGGGGGGAGCGCGGCACCCGCGACGCCCAAGGCGAGCTGACCGGGACCATGGGACGGCTGGGCTACTACCTCTCGGGCGGCAACGTCCGGTCCGACGGCTTCCGCCCCCATAATGCCTCCGACAGCAACAACCTCTATGCCAAGCTCCTCTGGAGCCTCCGCGACAAGGGGAGCATCCGCTTCACCATCAACTACCTCAAGGGTGCAGCGGGCGAAGGGGTCTTCCCGCTCCCCGCCCGGCTGCTCCCCATTCTGTCCGAAGGCACAGTCACCTCCGATTTAGAGACAAGCCGACTCACCTCGACCCTTGCCCTGAATTACCACCTCACCGAGCGGCTCGCCCTTGACCTTGCTCTCAAAGGCTCCCTCCTTGACGCGGATAGCAGGCGTTACTTCCTGACTTCCGGCGACACATTCCAACTCGTCGACAATAAGGAGGAAGCCGCCGGAGCGAGTGCTCTCCTCACGTGGCGGCAGGGGCTCCACACGGTGGTCGGCGGCATGGATTTCGACCACGGCCACACAAAAACCAGTAGCGACACCTTCACCCTGCTCGGCACCTTCCCCGCGCCGAGCGAGGGGACCAACGACAAGTGGGGCTTCTTCCTGAACGACACCATCGCCTGGGAGCGGTTCACCCTCACCCCGGCGCTGCGTTATGACCGGACCAGCCGCGATGGCGAGTTCTGGAGCCAGAGCCTCGGGGCAACCGTCAACCTCACCGACCGGACCCTCCTGCGGGCCAACTACGCCCGGGGGTACAGCCTGTCGACCATCAATTTCGACCCGGCCTTCACCAACGAACGGATCTGGGCAATCCACGCGGGAATCGAGACGACGGAAATCCCCTTCCTCTGGCTCAAGGCGGGATGGTTCCGCAACACGGCCCGGGATGTCGCCGTCAACGGTGAACGGCTGAGACTGCTCAAGGAAGGGTTCGAGGTGGAGGCCCGCACCACCCCCTTCTTTGATACCTGGCTCTCCCTGGGCTACGTCTTCATCGACGCCAGGAACGCCGACACCGACCGGCGGCTTCAGGAAATTCCCCGCCAGACGTGGGACCTGGGGCTCCACTATGACGACCGCACCTTCCGGGGCGCCCTCCTGGGGCACTATATCTGGTGGAACGAACCCTCGACGAGGGGCGGCATTGCGTTCAATGCCCGCTACGATGACTTCATCTGGGACCTGAACCTGGGGTGGAAGGCCTACAAGGGTCAAAACGCCGAAGCGGAGCTCTTCTTCACGGGCCACAACCTGTTCAACGGCAGGCAGTACACGAACGAAATCTTCGTCAACCCCAGCCGCTGGTTCGAAGGCGGCCTCCGCATCAAGTGGTAACGGAAACTATTTAGGAACGCATGAACCGACTGATCCTCCACATACTCGCTGTACTGCTCCTCTGGGGCTTCCCGGCTTTCGCCGCGGAAGTCGTGGTGGTGCAGGGCGAGCGCCTGGCACCCTTCGAGGCCGCATTCCACGGCTTCAAGGACACGGCCGGCGTGCGTTCCGTGGAGCGGTTCGTGCTCTCCGACCTTCGGGGTGCCGACGTGGTCCGGGCCGTGCGGGAGGCCCGCCCCCGGCTGGTGCTGGCAGTGGGGCGCGACGCCCTGGCGAGGGTGCGGGATATTCGCGAGATTCCGGTGGTCTACGTGATGGTGCCCCCCTCCGCAACCGCCGACGCCACGGGACGCAACGTGACCGGCATCGAGATGGACGTGCCGGCGGAGCGCTACCTCTCCCTCTGCGGAAATGGGCTGGGTGGCAAGCGTGTGGGGATCATCTACAACCCGGCCAAGACCGGTGCGCTGGTGCAGGAGGCCCGCCAGGCGGCGGAGCGGCTCGGCATCACCCTGGTGGTCCGCAGGGCCGACGACCCCCGCGAGGCGGTCCGTGAGCTTTCCTCCCTCAAGGGGAAGGTGGACACCCTCTGGCTCCTCCCCGACCCGACGGTGGTGACCCGCGACACCATGGAGTCCTTCGCCCTCTTCTCCCAGCAAAACCGGGTGCCGGTGGTGGCCTTTGCCGCCAAGTACCTGCAGCAGGGGGCCGTTGCCGCCATCGAGGTGGACCCGGCCGACATGGGACGGCAGGCCGGCCGCATGGCCCGCCGCATCCTGGACGGCGCTTCGCCCCAAGCGGAAACGCCGGAGCATCCCGCAAAGACGCGCCTGAAGGTGAACCACTCCGTGGCGCAGCACTTGGGCATCACGTTGAAGGAGTAACCCCCCATGGATAAGAACTCCCCCTGTGATTCTTCCCAACCGGCGAACCCCACCCCGCCACGGGACGTCCGCGGGAGCTTTCGCGCCAAACTCTTCTCGGCGACAGCCGCCGGCATCGTTATCCTCTCGGCTGTTTCCATCGTCTTCTTCCTCACCAACCAGCACGCCATACTCCACGAGAATCTTGTCACCGAGGGTCAGCTCCTGACCCGCCTCCTTGCCCATAACGCCCGTCTGGGGCTCTTTGCCGCCAACCGCGACCAGCTCGCCGACCTGGCCGATGGGGTGATACGGACCCCCGACGTGCTGGAGGTAACCATCGTCGACCGGGATGGCCGGACCCTGGCCCGCGCGGCGCGGCAATCGGTGAGCGATGGCGGGAGCAGCGCCGCCCTGACGCAGGAGTTTTCGGAGCCGGTCTTCGCGCTCCAGGGCAAGGGGAACGATGATGACCTCTACTTCTCGCCGGCGCAACAGCCGCCCCAGGCCGGCCAGCGCCTCGGGACGGTGCGGGTCGTGATGGATGAAGAGAAGGTCCATGCCCACGTCCGCCGCCTCACCGCCACGGCGGTCATTGGGGCGCTGGCGTTTCTGGCCGTTGGAATGGGGCTGGTCTACTTGATCATCCGCGGCATCACCCGTCCCCTCACCCACCTGTCGGATGAGGTCAGGGCCATCGAAAGGGGAGAGACGAACGTACTCCTCCCGGTGGAATCGGAGGACGAGATCGGCGAGCTCACCGCATCCTACAACCGGATGGTGAACGCCCTCAGGCAGCGGCGGGAGGAACGGGACGAGGCGGAGAGGCAGTTGCGGGAGCTGAATGCCCGTCTGGAGGATAAGGTCATTGACCGGACCGCCCAGCTGGAGGCGGTGAACCGGGAACTGGAGTCGTTCAGCTATTCGGCCGCCCATGACCTGCGGGCGCCGCTCTTGCGCCTGAACGGCCTCTGCAAGGCCCTGAAGGAGGACTGCGGCGAGCGGCTCGACGAGGAGGCCCGCGCGTATATCCGGCGCATCGCCACGGTGGGAAGGCAGATGGAGCGGGTGATCTCGACCATGTCGACCCTGTTCAACGTGCAGCGGCGGGGAATGACCTGCCGGGAGATGGACCTGGGCGCCATGGTGCGGGCGATCGTCGCGACGCTGCGGCAGGCCGATCCCCTGCGGGAGGTGGCGCTGACGGTGGGGCCAGAAGTGACGGCCCACGGCGACACGGAACTCATCTGGACGGCCCTGGAGAACATGGTGGGGAACGCCTGGAAGTTCACGTCACGCACCCCCGATGCCCGCATCGAGTTCGGCAGCATCGAGCGGGACGGGGAGAAGGTCTTCCTCCTGAAAGACAACGGGGTCGGTTTCGACATGGCCTATGTGGGCAAACTGTTCAAGCCCTTCGAGCGGCTCCACGGCCCCGATGAGTTCCCCGGCACCGGGGTGGGGCTCGCCATCGTTCACCGGGTCATGGAACGCCACGACGGCCGCGTCTGGCTCGAAAGCACGCCGGGGGCCGGAACCACCTGTTACTTCACTCTGCCTTCCTGCTCGACGTCGACCACGAAAACAACATCTTTTTGAATAACACGGAGAAACGGAGAGCACGGAGAAGCCCATACCCTGTAGTTTTTGTTCAGCAATCAGAAGACACCATCAACCAAGTTGATTGTGACTGACATACCCGATTTTGCTCCGTGTCCTCCGTCTCTCCGTGTTATATTTTTTTTGAATTATTTCCTCTTTACGACAACTATTCCATCCCTTGCAATCGTGAGGTTCCCATGCCCACTGAAATACGACGCTCCGTCTGCCCCTACGACTGCCCCGACACCTGCGGCCTCCTGGTGGAGGTGGAGGACGGCCGGGCCATGCGCGTTTCCGGCGACCCGGAGCACCCCTTCACCCGGGGCACCCTCTGCCCCAAGATGCTCCACTATGAGAAGACGGCCCACTCCCCCCTGCGCCTCACAACCCCCCTCGTCCGCATCGGCCCCAAGGGGAAGGGGGAGTTCCGCGCCGCCACCTGGAACGAGGCTGTTGCCATAATCGCGGCCCGCTGGCGGGAGATTATCTCCGGCTACGGGGCCGAGGCAATCCTCCCCTACTCCTACGCCGGAACCATGGGGCTCGTGCACCGCAACTGCGGCCACGCGTTCTTCCACCGGCTGGGGGCGTCACGGCTCGACAGGACCATCTGCTCGCCGGCCAAGGAGGCGGGGTGGAAGGCAATCATGGGGGATACGCCGTCCCCCCACCCGGACGAGGTGGCGGAAAGCGATCTGGTGATCCTCTGGGGGATCAATGCGGCGGCCACCAACATCCACTTCCTCCATGGAGTCAGGGAGACAAGGAAGCGGGGCGCCCAGGTCTGGCTCATCGACACCTATGAGACCCCCACCGCCGCCGCGGCGGACCGGGTCATCCTCTCCCGCCCCGGGAGCGACGGCGCCCTGGCCCTGGGGATGATGCACGTCATCGCCCGGGAAGGGCTCATCGACAAGGCCTTCGTGGAGGAGCGGATCCAGGGCTTTGCCGAACTGGCGGAGCAGATCCTCCCCGGCTACCCGCCGGAGCGGGTGAGCGCCATCACCGGTGTTCCCGCTTCGGTCATCGAAGATATGGCGCGCTGCTACGCCCGGGCGCAAGCCCCCTTCATCCGGCTGGGGAGCGGGCTCTCCCGCTACGGCAACGGCGCCATGACGGTCCGCACCATCTGTGCGCTGCCGGCCCTGGTGGGGGCCTACGGAAAGCGGGGGGGAGGGCTCCTGGCCTCCACCAGCACCGGCGCCGCCTTTGCCATGAAGGAGGTGACCCGGGAGGACTTCATGCTGCGCCCCACCCGGATCGTGAACATGAACCGCCTGGGGCACGCCCTGACGGAGCTGTCCGACCCGCCAGTGAAGTCCCTCTACGTCTACCACTCAAACCCGGCATCGGTGACCCCGGACCAGAACGCGATCCTTCGAGGACTTGCCCGCAACGACCTCTTCACCGTGGTGCACGATCGGTTCATGACCGACACGGCCCGCTGGGCCGACGTGGTGCTCCCCGCCTGCTCGTCCCTGGAGACGGGGGATGTCTACCGGGCCTACGGCACCTACTGCATCCAGCGTGCATGGCCGGCCATCCCGCCAGTGGGGGAGAGCAGGTCCAACTGGGACACCTTCGCGTTTCTGGCCGAGGCCATGGGGTTCGACGAACCGTACTTCAGCCAGACCGAGGAGGAGATCATCGAGCACCTTGTAGCGATCCCCGCCCCCATGAGGGATGGGATCGACCTGGCCCGCTTCGAGGAAGGGAAGGGGGTGGAGCTTCCCCTGGCCCCGGACGCCCCCCGCACCTTCCGGACCCCGTCGGGGAAGGTGGAAATCCTCAACCACCGGGAGCCGGAACCCCTTCCCCGGCATCTCCCCACCCACGAGGAAGAGGGGAATCTCCCCCTCATGCTCATGACCGCGCCGACCCTCTACGCCCTCAACGCCTCCTTCTACGAGCAGGATGAACTACGGGAAAGACAGGGGGGGATGCGCCTCATGGTGAACCCGGTCGAGGCCGGGACGCGGGGAATCGGGGACGGCGAGCGGGTGATCGCCTGCAACGAACGGGGCAAAGTGGAGTTCACCCTTGCGGTGACCGACCGGGTCCCTCCCGGCGTGGCCGTGGCCGAGGGAGTCTGGTGGTCGGAGCACGCCCCCGGCGACCGGACCGTGAACGCCCTCACCAGCCAGCGCCTCACCGACCGGGGGAACGGGAGCACGTTCTATGACACGAGGATAGAGGTGAAGAAAGCGAGATAGCAAGTAGCGAAGTAGCAAGTAGTAAGAAACAATAACTATCTCGTTATCTCGCTATTTTACTAAAGTTCCCTCAATGCCAGCCGATACGAGTATCAGGCCTTCGGTCGGAAGGCAGATCACAGCGACGAGGGGAACGCGCCCATGGCTGACCACACTATCCTGCTGGAAAGCGGCACCAACGAGCTCGAGATCGTCGAGTTCATGCTCAATGAACACAACGAAAAGGGGGAGGCGATCCCCTCCTACTTCGGCGTCAACGTGGCCAAGGTCCGGGAGATCATCCGCAAGCCCCAGATGTGGAAGGTTCCCAATGCCCATCCCGCCATCGCGGGGATGATGAAGCTCCGCGACAAGGTCATCACGGTGGTTGATCTGGCCACCACCCTCGGCAAGAACATGAGCTGCCTCGCCCCGGACCGGGTCATCGTCCTGGAATTCAACCGGATGATGATCGGCGTGCTGGTGAACGGCGTTTCTCGCATCTACCGCATCTCGTGGGAGCAGGTGGAGCCGCCGGTACGGGCCATCGAGTCGGCCTACGTGACCGGCATGGTGAAAATGGAGGACCGGATCATCCTGATCCTCGACTTCGAGAAGATCGTGGGCGAGATCTGCTGCATGGACGTCCTCCACGAGATCGGCCATGACCAGCTCCTGGAGGGGGCCATCCTCGACCGGAGCCGCCACCGCATCCTCGTGGCGGACGACTCGACCTTCATCCGCAACAGCATCTGCTCGTCGCTGCGGGCCGCCGGCTACAACGTGGAGGAGGCGGAGAACGGCGAGGATGCCTGGAACATGATCGTCGCCAAGCTCTCTCACTGCCGGGCCGCCGGAACTCCCCTCAGAAGCGAGCTGGACCTCCTCATCACCGACGTGGAGATGCCGAAGATGGACGGACTCCACCTCACCTCCCTCGTGAAGAAGGACGACGTGCTCAAGGAGCTGCCGGTACTGATCTTCTCGTCCCTGGCCACCGAGGATAACCGGCGCAAATGGAAGGACCTGGGGGCGCTCGATATCGTCACCAAGCCCGACCTGCCGAACCTGGTGAAGATCGCGGATGGTGTCATGAACTGAACGCCCCCATATCCGCATGTAAAAAGCCGCCCAGTCAAAAAGGGCGGCTTTTTACGTTTGGGAGCTGCAATCAAGGAGAAAGGCCGTTCTCATTCTTCGCAGGCTACGGTAGTATGCCGGGTGCCATGCACGACGAACCGGACCATCCCGAACTCTCCATCACCGTCCCGACCCTGAATGAGGCCGAGGGGCTCGAACGCTTCTTCGCGATGCTCTCCGCCCAGCAGGGGGTCAGGTTTGAGCTGGTGATCGCCGACGGCGGCTCCACGGACGGGACGCCGGAGAGCGCCCGGAGGCTGGCCGCTGCCACCCCCTTCGCGGCAACGGTCATCGAAACCGGCCGCGGACGTGGACGGCAGATGAATGCCGGCGCCGCGGCTGCCGCGGGCGACACCCTTCTCTTTCTCCACGCCGACTGCGCCTTCCCCGATCCCCTGGCCCTGCGGACCGCCCTGGATGCCTTCACGCAGACGGTTGCCGCCGGGGGAAGCCACCGGGTGGCCGGGCACTTCCGGCTCCGCTTCGAGCGCACAGATTCCGCCCCTTCCCTCCCCTACTATTTCTACGAGTGGAAGGCCCGGCTCCACCGGCCCGGATGCACCCACGGCGACCAGGGGCTCCTCCTCGGGCGGCGCTTTTTTGCCGAGGCAGGCCCCTTCGACGAGTCGTTCCCGATCCTGGAGGACGTGGGGCTGGCAGAGCGGATCGCGGCCCTGGGGGAGTGGCTGCTCCTGCCGGCAGAGATTGTCACCTCGGCCCGCCGCTTCGAGGCGGAGGGATTGCGGGAGCGCCAGACCCTGAACGCCCTCCTCATGAACTTCGCGGCCATGGGCTGGGATCCGTTCCTGGCGGAACTGCCACGCCTCTACCAGAGCCAGGACCGGGCCGGACGCCTCCTCCTCGGTCCGGTACTCCGCCTCATCGCCAGGTTGCTCCGCCCCCTTCCCCGCCGGGAGCGCGGGAGGCTCTGGCGCGAGACCGGGCGTTACGTGCGGGCCAACGCCTGGCAGATTCCCTTTTTCCTCGACGTGCGGCGCCACTTCCGGCAGGGGACGCCCGTGGGCGAAGGAGAGACGCCGCGCCTCGATCTCCACGACCGCATCTTCGACCGGCTCACCGAAAACGGGGCCGGCCATCGGGCAACGGCGCTCCTGGTCTGGATCTGGTTCCGGCTGTCGCTCCTCCGGGAGCCCCTTACACCACCAGCCGCGCGAAATCCGGAAGGGAACGGATCGTGACCGGGCCGTGGCAGATGAAGTCACCATCCACCTGCACCGCCTTGTTGCCGCCGATGGTCACGGTATCGGCATCGAAGACCGTGACCCCCGCACCGGCGGCCCCGCGCCCGGCAGCCACCCTCAGGGCGAGCCGGAGGTAATCGCGCCGCCTCCCCGCCTCGACGCAGACCACCCGGAAGCGGGGCTCGAAGAGGCTTGCGCCGGGGGCCAGGACGAAGCTCCCGCCGTAGCGGGCCGCATTGCAGACGATGACGCTGTGGCAGGAGCGGCGCGCCCCCGCCGCTTCCACCTCCATGGGCCTCCCATCCCAGGCGGAGAGGGTCCGAAGGGCCGAGAGGAGGTAGGCCCCCTTGCCGAAGCGCTTTTTCTCCTCGCCAAGCACCCCCTCCACCACGAAGCCGTCGAACCCGGCGCCGGCCATGAGAAAGAAGCGGCGACTGACGCCGAACCCTTCCAGGAGCCCCACCGACAGGGGGCGGGCCTCCCGCCGGATGATCCGGCGCACCGCCTCGTCCACGGAGCCGATCCCCAGCTCCCGGGCACAGACATTGGCGGTGCCCAGGGGGAGGAAGGCCAGGGTCGCCCTGCCCGGCACGAGGCCGTTGATGACGCCGTTCATGGTTCCATCCCCCCCGCCCGCCACGATAAAGGGATGATCCTCCTCCGCGCAGGCCCGGGCGGCAAAGGCGGCGGCATCGTCGGGACCGCCGGTGAGGAGCACTGAGGGGGAGAAGCCGGCTGCGGCCAGGCGAGCCGTCACCCGGTCGACCAGTGACGCGGAATAGCTCCCCGACGTGGGATTGATGATGAGGGTGCAGGAACGGGGCACGAAACAACTCCTTGTGAAATGGCATGTGGCGGCAGTATAGCACCCCCCTCGGGAGAGGGACCACGATTTTGATGGACGGCCGTGTCAACCGGCATTGCCGATGGGGCGTTTTCGATACTATACGAGTAACCCATCAAACAAAAGGAGGTACTGAGATGAAACGGATCAGTTTTGTGCTGGCGGCCGCAGCGGTCGTCGTCTCTCTTGCCGGAATCAACCACGGGGCATGGGCCCAGATCGGGCCGGGAGATGGAGCGGGCATGGGTGCGGGAACGGGAGCGGGGACAGGGCCCAAGAGGGGCGCGGGCAAGATGCGGAAAATGGACCCGGAACGGATGCTCCAACGAATGGAGGCAAACCTCGGGCTCAGCGCCGAGCAGAAGGAGAAGATCAGGCCGATTCTCCAGGAGCAGATACAGGAGATGCAGGCCATCCGCAACGACACCACCCTCACCCGCGTCCAGAAGCGTGAAAAGATGCAGGAGATGCGCGACAAGTATCACGCAAGAATCGGTGAGCAGCTAACCGCCGAACAGCGCCAGAAAGCCGATGACATGCGGAAAAAGGCCAAGGAGCGGTGGGAAAAGCGGAAAAACCGGGTGAAACAAGGTCCGAAGCCGACGAGTGATGTCAAATAGCCCCTTCCGTTACACTGCAACCGAAGAAAAAGGCCGCCCACGTGGGTGGCCTTTTTCTTCTCAGCGATCCTGTTTTTCGCCTCAGCTCCTTGACGGGAAAAGAATGTCAATTAATATTATTCAATACTTACTTTGTTGGATCGACGATGTAACCGGTAGTATTGGAGATTAGACCGCAAGATGCAAGGGAGGAGGAGTAGTGATGAAGGGGTTTATTAAGCTGTTTTTCGCCGCAATCGTTCTTTGCGTTTTAGTCGTCGGATGCGGGAGCGGAGGGGGTGGGGGAGGAGTCACCGCCATCGATCTCATTCGGCCCGAAATATCCCAGACCCTGCCGGCCAACGGCGCCACCAACGTAGGGACCACCTCCCCCATCATCATCACCTTCAGCGAACCGATGAATCAGGACTCTGTGAAAGCCGCCTTTTCATTGGCCACAGGTTCAACCACTATTCCTTGCACCTTCAGCTATAACGGCACCACGGCAACGTTCACCCCCCCTGCCCTCAACGGCAATACACCATATACCGCCACCATCGCCGCCACTGCCAAGGACATGGCGGGAAACAGCCTGGGAGGCGATCATGCCTGGACGTTCACAACCGGCATAGGGCAGGACACCACGCCGCCCACCGTCCAGTCCTATGCCCCGACCGGCACCGCCGTCGGCATCAACTCCACCATCGCCATAACCTTCAGTGAACCGATGAATACCGACTCCGTAAAAGCTGCGTTCTCGCTGACCCCGACCGCGGACCCGACCAAGAAAATTTCCGGAACTTTCAGCTTCATCGGTGATACGGCGGTCTTTACACCGGACACTCTCCTTGACTATTATACCTCCTATACAGTCACCATCGCTACAACAGCGACAGATCTGGTCGGTAACAACATGACAGCACTTCCCCCCTGGAATTTCACTACTAGACCACCTCCCGCCAAGGACACTGAAGCACCAATCGTGAGTCCCGGATTAGAATTTCCCTTGGACGGCTCCACCGACGTGCCCCGCAATACGCCAATATCCGTCTCGTTCAATGAACCGATAGCCCCCTTCTACTACGGCTCCATCAATGGTTTCCCGACGAAAGTGACCATCGACTACACCACCAACACCGTTACCATGAAGCCCACGACCCTGCTGACAGCCAACACTACCTACACGGTCTCCATCAGGGTGACAGACCTGGCCGGCAACTCAATGGCCACTACATACCAGTGGCAATTCACGACAGGCGCTACCCCGACATCCCTTCCGTGAAACGGAGTGCGCCATGCACAAAAAGGGGGGACGATGCACCGCATCGTCCCCCCCTTTCCGTTCCAACCTCAGTGATGTTTACCCTACCCAAGCTTCCCCTTCAGGAACTCCAACCCCTTCTCCAGGAGCCCCCCTTCGGGGATTTGCCCGTCGGGGGTGAGCTTGTCGACGACGCCGGGAAGGAGCTCGGAGAGCTTCGAGCTCAGGTCGTCCGGAGAGATCCCCACTTTGGCGGCCAGGTTCTGGATGGTCTCGCTCCCGAGCCCTTCCTTGATCTGGTCGGCGTTGATGGGGAGGTTCTGACCCGTACTGACCCACGAGGAGATGATGTCACCGAGCCCCTTGTCCTTGAAGTTCTGGACAAGGTTGCCCAGTCCCCCCTGGCCGCCGAGCATCTCCATCACACCGCCGAGCAACCCCTCCTGTCCCTCTCCCTGACCGCCGCCCAGCATTCCCGTCGCCTTGCTAACCAACTCGTCAAGCAGTCCCATGATAATCCTCCTCTGTCCGTGATGGAGAAATCCAAAGCCTCGATCGGGTTATTGTTCCTTGCCACCCTGCTTGGGCGCCCGGTAGCCCGCCTTGATGGCCTCGGACTCGGTCATGTAGCTACCCTTCTTGGTCTTGCCGTACCAGCGGCTCCCTTCCTTGTGATAGACCTTGGAATCGGGGTTCACCCAGACCATCCCCCTGCCGGCGGGAGGGACAGCTACTTTGGCGGGAGCAGCGGCCTTGGGCATCGCCGGGGTCTTGGCGGCTGGCACGGTCATGGTGGGCTTGGGCGCAGCCGGCATCGCCGGTTTTGCAGCCGCTTTTGCAGCCGCTTTTGCGCCGCCCCCCACGGTCACGAGAGGAGCGATCTTCTCCACCGTCTTGGCCGGCAGCTTTGCCTTCGTTGAAAGCTCGGACGTCGAGGTGTAAGGACGGCCGGCCATGATCTTCTTGGCCGTTGCGGCGCCAACTCCCGGCAGCTTCTCCAGCTCCGTCTGAGTGGCGGAGTTCAGGTCAACGGGTCCAGAGACGGCCGTTGCTGCCACGCCCGCGGCCTTGGGCGCCGCGAATGCGCTTGAAAGCGGCATAAGCGCCACAAGAGAGAACATCCCCGCACATGCTGCAATTCCTCTGATGATACCTCGCTTCATACTTCCCCCTTTCAATTCCATAATAGTCAGGCTTCAGCTTCTGCCGTGCGTATCAAAATATTACCGCATTTTCAGCGGAAATCTCTAACAATATTCCCCCTTGGTGGGAAAATTTTACTCATCGGTTCCTCATTTTTCTCCTTCCTGCTTCTTCTCATCCTTGTCGGAAGCGCCGAACATCTTCATGCTTTCAATCATCTCCCGCAGCCGCTTGTCCACCAGGTGGTTGATGCTCTCTTCCGGATAGGTGCCGTCCTCCTGCCGCTCGCCGGCCGCAACGCCGGTGAGGAGCTCGATCCCCTGGTCAATGGTCTCCACGCTCCAGATGTGAAACTTGCCGTCGCGCACCGCCTGGACCACCTCGTCGTTCAGCATCAGATGCCGCTCGTTGGATTTGGGGATGATGACCCCCTGCTCGCCCGTGAGTCCCTTGGCCTTGCAGACGGCGTAGAACCCCTCGATCTTGAAGTTGACGCCGCCGATGGGCTGGATCATGCCGTGCTGGTTGACGCTGCCGGTGACGGCGATCCCCTGCCTGATCGGTACCCCGGAGAAGGCGGACAACAGGCAGTAGAGCTCGGTGGAGGAGGCGCTGTCCCCCTCGACTCCCTCGTAGTTCTGCTCGAAGCAGATGGAGGCGGAGAACGAGAGAGGCTTGTCGTGGGCGAACTTCCCCCCCAGGTAGCCGGTGAGGATCAGGACCCCCTTGTCGTGGATGGGTCCCGAGAGCTTCACCTCCCGCTCGATGTTGACCATGCCGGCCCGTCCGAGATACACCCGGGCCGTGACCCGGGACGGACGGCCAAAGGTGTGGTCTCCCAGGGAGATGACCGACAGGCCGTTGATCTGCCCCGGCATGGCGCCGTCCACGTCAACGAGGATGGTCCCGTCGTCGAAGAGCTCCTGCATCCGCTCCTCGATCCGGTTGCTCCGGTAGACCTTCTGTTCGATGGCGTTGGCCACGTGGGCGTGGGTGACGGGGCCGCCGCCGTCCTTGCCGGCCCAGTAGCTGGCCTCGCGGATGAGGTCGGCGATCTCCATGAACTGGGAGGAGAGCTTCTCCTGGTCCTCCACCAGCCGGGCCGAGTACTCGATGAGCCCGGCCACGCCGCTGCGGTCGAAGGGGAGGAGCTTCTCGTTCTTGCAGTGGGTGGAAACGAAGAGGGCATAGTCCTTCAGCACCTCCGGGGTGCGGGCGATGCGGCTGTCGAAATCCACCTTCACCTTGAAGAACTTCCGGTAGTCGGGCTCCAGGTGGTAGAGGAGGTAGTAGATCCACGGCGAGCCGATCATGATGATCTTGGCCTGGAGGGGTATTGCCTCAGGCTTCATGGAGACGATGGTGATGAAGCGGTACTGCTCCAGGGGGTCTTCGAACTTGATCTCGGCACTACGGATGCAGCGTTTCAACGCATCCCATGAGTAGGGGTTGACGAGGACCTCGCGGGCGTCGACGATGAGGTAGCCGCTATTGGCCCTGTGGAGCGCCCCCGGCTTGATCATGGTGAAGTTGGTGGTAGCCGTTCCCCCCATCTGCATGATGTGCTCGGTGCGACCGAAGAGGTTGCTGTAAGTGGGGTTTGGTTCGAAGACCACCGGCGCCCCTTCGGCGTCATGGTTATCGACGAAGACGTTCACCTGGTAGCGCTCGAAGGAGGGCTCCTGGCGGGGGAGCTTGAGCCCCGGAATAGGGGACTGGACCTGCTGCTGGGGCTTGAAGTCCTCCAGGTTGGCGATGATGTCCTCCTGAACGGTGTTCAGATACTCCAGAACCTTGGGGGACTCACCGTACTTCTCCCGGAGCGGATCGATGTGGTGCCCCACCGAGGCATTGCCCAGGTCCCGGTCCAGCTGGGCGAGGCTCTCCTTGGTCTGCTTCTCGTTGTCGCGCACCTGGCGAAGCACGTCGTTGAGCTTCTCGGTCAGTTCCTGCCCCCCCTCCTCCAGCTTCCCCTTCTCCTGGTCGCTAAGGGCCTCGTACTCCTCCTGGGTGTAGTTGCGCTCCTCCTTCTGGGGAACCATGACGAGCCCCGAGACGGTGCGCTGCAGGGCAAACCCTTTCTCCTGGGCCTCGGCCTCCAGCTGCCCGAACAGCTCGTTGTTCTTCTCCTGGTATGCCTCGACGATGGTGGCCTTGTTGTTCTCGTACTCCTTGCTGTCCAGGGCCTTGGGGATGATGGAGCGAACCGTGGTGATCAGCTCATCCATGTCCAGGGAAAGCTCGGTCCCCTTCCCTGCCGGCAGCGCCAGGGCAATGGGGAGGTCAGGGCTCTTGAAGTTGTTGACATAGACCCAGTCGGAAGGGATCGGCTCGGTCTTGGCCTTCTTCTTCAGGATGTTCTTGATGGTAGAGGTGCGGCCGGTGCCGGCCTCGCCGGTCAGGAAGAGGTTGAAGCCGCTCTCCCGAATGTCGAGACCGAAGTCGATGGAAGCGAGCGCCCGGGCCTGTCCCAGGGTTCCTTCCAGCTCGGGGAGGTCGTCGGTGGTGGTGAAATCGAACTGACCGGGATCGCAGGTCCAGCGGAGCTGCTCGGGAAGAAGTTTTCTCTGGCTGGGGAGTGGCATGACGGGCCTCCTTATTCATTGCATTTGAATTGAACAAGTATACCACGCCTTCAGGATTTGTAAGGTCAGGGGGCCGGTTCAGCCGTCTCAAGGAAAGGAAGCCGCTCGTCGAGGAGGAACGGAAACCGCCCGGCCACCGAACGGCGGACGTCACCCAGGGGGACGGGGCGACCGAGGATGGCGGAGAGAGAGGTGATGGGGCAGGCAACAATGCCGCAGGGGTTGATGGAGCGGAAGGGGGCCAATTCGTTGGTGACGTTGAGGGCGAAACCGTGCATCGTCACCCAGCGGCGAACGCCGACGCCGATGGAAGCCAGCTTCCCCCCGTCGGTCCAGATGCCGGTGCGGCCTGGTTCGCGGCGGGCGGCGACGCCGAATTCGGCCGCCACATTGATGAGTAGTTCTTCGAGGATACGGAGGTAGCGGTGAAGGTCGCGGCCACGGCGCCCCAGGTCGATGACGGGGTAGCCGACCAGTTGCCCCGGCCCGTGGAACGTCACGTCGCCGCCACGGTTGGCTTCCACCACCCGGATTCCGGGGTCGAGCACATTCTCCCGGCAACCGCCCCGACCAATAGTGTAGACCGGCGGATGCTCCAGGAGGAGAAGCGTCTCCGGCGACGTTCCGGCAGCCACCCCGGCCGCCAGTTGTTCCTGAATGGCCAGCGCCGCCTCGAACTCCAACTTCCCCAGGTCACGAATCATCATGCCGGGTCGGCGACGTTCGGCGGGACAGGGGGTGTTTCGCTGCCAAGGGTGAATGAGAAGCAGGCGCCTTCCCCGGGCCTTCCCTCGGCCCGGATGGTACCGCCGTGGCGATGGATGACCCGTTGCACCGTTGTCAGCCCGATGCCGATCCCCTCGAACTCTTCGGCGGAGTGGAGCCGCTGGAAGGCGCCGAAGAGCTTCCCCACGTACCGCATGTCGAACCCGGCGCCGTTATCGCGGATGAAATACACCGTCTCGCCGTTTGCCTCGGCGGTGCCGAACTCGATCCGCGCATCCTCCTTGTTGGCGGTGTACTTCCAGGAATTGTGGAGGAGGTTGGTCATGACCACCCCCATCAGCACGGGATCGGCATGCACCCGGACCCCTTCGGTGATCCTGAAGGCCACGCTGCGGGCAGGTTCGGACAGAGCGAGATCCTCGGCCACCTTGCGTACCATCCGCGACAGGTCGAGGGAAACGCGCCTCAGGGGCTCCCGTGACAGCCGCGACAGGTTCAGCAGCGCGTCTATCAGCTGCTCCATCTTGGCGGTGGCCGCTCTGATCCGCTCCAGGTAACCGTGGGCCTCGTCGTTGATCTCCCGGCAGTAATCTTCCACGAGCAGGGCGCTGTATCCCTCGATATGACGCAACGGAGCCCGCAGGTCATGGGACACCGAATAGCAGAAGCTCTCCAGCTCCCGGTTGCTGGCCTCCAGTTGGGCCGTCCGCTCATGGACCCGCCGCTCCAGTTCGGTGTTGAGCCGGCGGATCTCCTCCTCGCTCCGCAACCGCTGGATGGCAAGGGCCAAAAACTCCGACATCCGGCAGATGGCGTCGAGGTCCGGGTCCGTGTAATCGCGCGGAGGATTGGCGAGGGAAATCTGGGCGACGAGGGCGTGGCCGAAAACCACCGGCACCGACAGGAACCGGAGAACGGCAATATGCCCCTGCGGCACCCCCTTGGCGGCCCCATGGCGGGAGGGGTTGTTGGTGTAGAACGGCTTACGCGTGTTGAGGGAGTGCCCCCACAGTCCCCCATAGTGCCCGGCGGCATCGGGTACAAATGCCAGGTTCCTCCCCGGGGAGGCAAAACAGTCGATTCCCTCCATCATGTCGGTGGTGAGGTTCAACTGCATGACGCCGGTTTCCGACTCGACGATTCCCACGTAACCGTGGTCGCTCCCGGTCAACTCCTTGGCCTTTTCCAGGACGATGAGCGCTATGTCCCTGAACGTGGCGTAGGTGGAGATGAGGGGGGGATAGAGTTCGGCCAGGGCGGCATCCACCCGCGCCTGCCACAGCAGCTTCTCGGTCCGCTCCGCCACTTTCCGCTCCAGGTCCTTGTAGAGGAGACTGTTGCGGAGCACGAGGGACAGAACGCCCGAAAGCCGTGCCAGGGAGGCGTAGATGGTGTCGAGGCCGGTGCTCTCCATGACCCCCAGCAGCATGAGGACGCCGACCCTTTCACCGCCGGCATCGAGGGGGAAGACCAGGCTGTCGGATTCTTCCGCCGGGGCGAGAAGCTCCTTCGCCTCCGGCGGGCTCTCCCCGGACGACCAGACAACGGGCCCATGAACGGCATGGCTTCGTGCGGCAAGACGCCGCAAGGATTCCGGGCGCTCCCCCCCTTGCGCCCGGCCGGGGCAGACACTCACCAGTTCATACGCCGGCCGCTCGGAAGACGGGACGCACTGCATCAGCGCCACAATCCGCACCCCGATCAGCTCGCGGATCTGCGCCGTGATGTAGCTGCCGCACTCCCCCGGGTTCTCCGCCAGCCGCAGGACATTCTCCAGCAACTCCACAAAGAGGAAATTCAACGACTTGCGATAGGAGTCGTCACTCATTGAAACCCTCCAGCGCCTTCCTGACGGCATCGGCCAGGCGATCAGGCGCAACCGCCTTAACCTCCACCGGCAATCCGACGTAACACCCTATCTCCGCAAGGGTTTCCGCAGGCACCGGCACCACTCCCGTATCGAGATAGAAGATGCGGCGATGCATCTCCTGCATGAAGAGCCGCGCGCTTTCAGGGGTAACGAAACCAAGCCGCTCCCGGAATACCTCCCGCCAGCGCGCGGTCCATTCGGGAAGCAGGAAAAAGGCCCCTTCTCTCCGCAACCGCCGGTATTCCTCCCTCCCCAGCACCAGCTCGCAGCAGTTGTGCCCCTTCACCCGGCAGGCCCCCTCGCGGGACGCAAGCAGGTCCATCCGGGCTTGGCAGTCGCCGAAGAGCAGCACGATGCGCTGTCCGGCGAGGGATTGAACAAGGGCCGTCAGGGCCTGCTCCAGACGCTCCGGCTCCATGTGGAGCATGGAATCCAGAAACCTCACGGGCCAGGGGAATTTCCCCGCCCGCCCGAGGGCCGCCAGCTCATCACGGAAGATGCCGCAGCTGACGACCAGCACATCGGCCGGCATGGTTTCGCCCCTCACCGCCCGCCTCCGTGCCCCTCGACCGCGGCCCGCACGGCAAGCAACGTTTCCAGCGGCGTATCGAGGGGAACGTCCGCGGATGACGACGCCAGGACAAAGTGGGGGTCATCCCGGCGGTCGGCAAGGATCGCGGCGGCCCTCGCCCCTGCCTGTTCCGGGGTAAGCCGGTTCAGGACCGGCCCGTTCAGGTTGCCGAGGATCAGCTTCTCCTCTCCCACGATGGAGCGGGCCGCGGCGAAGCTGTCGCCGGGGCCGATGACGAACCCCGCCACATTGGGAAGATCCTTCACAAGCGGCAAGAACGGCATGGCCGGGTTGCCCCCGTGATGGAGGATGATGGGGATGGGGGTTCGGGCGAAGGCCTGCGCCAGCGGCGGGACGATGGAACGGGAAATGACCTCGGGAGTAACGAGCGTCGGATTTGCCAGCATGAGGGGAATGGCGATGCAGGCGGCACCTGCCGCGGCCAGTGCCCCGGCCATGGCGGCAAAGTGCTCCGTGGCGGCTGCCAGCACCGTTTCCGCCAGCGCCGGCTCGAAGAGGAGTGTTTCAAGCCATCCGTCGAGCCCCATGAGCATGGCCGGCAGATCCACCGGCGCGGTGAGGACCCCGGCCAGGGGAACGCTCCCGCAAAAATGGTCCGCCAGCCGCCGGACGCTCTCGCAAAGGTAGGCAAGGCCGGGACAGGTATCAATGGCGGGAGGGGACAGGGATGCGGCGTCGCGGGGCGCGCGGAAAGGATGCCTGCGGACCATGGGGGGACCGTCGGGATGGTAGCGAAGTTCGGCGCCGTATGCCTCGGCCTCCAGGGCCAGGGCGAAGGGTGCGAAGATGATGTCGGGGGAAACGAGCTCGGCAACCCGCACCTGCCCTTGGGCGTAGAGGGCCGGATCGGCATAGTAGCTGGCCAGGGGGGCGTTGATCAACCGGGCGCCGTAGAGGCTCAGGGTCAGGGCAAAAGGTGGCCGGTCAGGCTTTTCTCCGGTGAAGACGGCCATGACCCTCTCGGCGGCGGTCATTGCTCCCCCCCGGCGTCCAGCGAGCGTTCCCAGAGGGATTTGAAGAGAACAGGCGCATCCATGGCGCTGCCGGCCGTGCCGTCTCCCCCCACCTCCGCCACCAGCTCGGGACGGACCTTGAAAACGGCCCCCCCCACCGCAAGCATGATCCTGCCGGAGAGTCCCCGTCGGTCGAGCTCGTCGCGCACCCCGCGGATTCCCCGGGCAGTGACGAACATCATGGCCGAAACCCCGATAACCCGCGCGCCCGTTTCCACGGCCCGGTCGACGAATTCGGCGGGGCTCACGTCGTTTCCCATGTCGATCACGGCCCATCCGGCTGCCCGGAGGAAGGTGCCGACCATGCCGCGGCCAAGGGAATGGTAATCGTCCTCGATGTTGCCGATCACCACCGGCCCCTTGACCTCGCCGAACACCCCCTTCGGGGCGGCGGCCAGGGCCTTGTTCAGGATATCCTCGGCCACCTTCCCGGCCACAAAGCCCTGGGCCAGGGAGATAGCCTCCCGCTCCCACCGGTCGCCCACCGTCCGAAGAACCGGCTCAAGGATCTCCGCAATGGCGTCCCCATAGCCGTGAACGGCCGCCCACTGGTCCACGAGACGGCTTGCCCCGTCCCGGTCGGCATCGTTGATACGCCGCAACACTTCAGCGACAAGCTTCTGAAGCGTCGTCCCCTCTCCGGTCATATCAGGCATCGGCGCCGCCATGTTCACCCCGTTCATCGTGGACTACACTAAGCGATGCAAACTAAATGCCATAAAGTTGCAATTATTGCAACAACATCAGGACAGGTTTTTCAACGATGCGCCGGAACTCCCCGAGGAACCGGGCCGCGTAGGCGCCGTCAACGATCCGGTGGTCACAGGAGAGGGTCACCCGCATGGTCTTCGCCGCCACCACCCGGCCGTCCCGGACCACCGGGCGGTCAGCCACGTTCCCCACGGCCAGGATTGCGGCCTGGGGCGGGAAGATCACCGCTGCGAACTCATCGATGCCGAACATCCCCAGGTTCGAGATGCTGAACGTACCGCCGGATATCTCCTCCTGGCTGATCCTGCCGCTGCGGGCCCGGTCCGCGAGGCGCACCGTCTCCAGGGCAATCTCCTTCAGAGCGAGCCCCTGGCACCCCTTCACCACCGGCACCAGGAGGCCGTCGTCCACCGCCACGGCGATCCCGATGTTCACCTCGCAGTGGGTGACGATCCGGTCGCCGGCGAAGGATGCGTTCAGCCTCGGATACTTTGCCAGGGCCATGGCCGCCGCCTTGACCACGAGATCGTTAAAGGTGACCTCGTTCCCGCTCCCCTTCAGCTCCCGGACGATCTCAACCCCCTCCTCCATGGCGATCTCCACCGTCTCGTAGAAGTGGGGGATGGTCTGCCACGCCTGGCTGGTGACGCGGGCAATGGCGCCCCGCATCCGCGACAGGGGTTCGCCCTCTGCACCCTCGCCGGTGGCGACAGCACTCTCCGGTGCTGGCTTCTCCGTCAGGTACCGCTCCAGATCCTCCTGGAGAATCCTCCCCTCGGGGCCGCTGCCGGTCACGAGGCTTAGGTCGATCCCCCGCTCCCGCGCCATCCGCCTAACCACGGGGGCAGCCCGCTCACCCTCGCCGCGTTCCGCTTCCGGCGGGGCCGGTGCGGACGCCTTCTCCTCGGGAAGCTCCATGACCCGCTCCGGCACGTCACCCGCCGGAGCGGCAGGGGTTGCTTCCGGCGTCGGCTGCGGTTCGGCTTTCTGCGGCGACGGCTTCGACTCCTCCGGCGATGGCTTGGGCTCCTCCGGCGATGGCGTCGGCTTCTCCGGAGCGACTGGGGGAATCTCCCCGCCCGCGCCGATGACGCCGATCACCGTCCCCACGGCCACCAGCTCCCCCGGTTTCACCCGCTGCTCGGCGAGGGTTCCCGAGGCGAACGCCTCCAGCTCCATGGTGGCCTTGTCGGTCTCCACCTCGGCGATGATCTCGCCCCGCTCCACTCGCTCGCCCACGCTCTTCTTCCAGGAAACGAGCCGGCCTTCGGTCATGGTATCCGAGAGTTTGGGCATGGTGATATCGGTTGGCATCCGTGCCTCCTTGTCAGTATTTCTGACTCATTACGTCCCGAACCGCTGCGGCGATGGTCTCCACCTGCGGGATGCAGAGCTTCTCGATCTTGCGCGAGTAAGGCATGGGGACGTCGAGCCCCGACACCCGCCGCACCGGCGCCAGGAGCCGGTCGAAGCACTCCTCGGCGATGATGGAGGCCAGGTGCCCCCCGAGGCCGGCGGCGCGCCAGCACTCCTCCACCACCACGGCCCGGCCGGTCTTCTGCACCGAGGCAACAAAGGTCTCCGTGTCCAGGGGCGCCAGGGTCCGCAGGTCCACCACCTCGCAGGAGCTCCCCTCCTTCTCCAGTTCCGCCGCCGCCTGCAGCGCCAGGATGGTCATGCGCGAATAGGCGACGATGGTCACATCCTTCCCCTCCCGCTTCACCTCGGCCTTCCCCAGGGGGACCAGGAACTCCGGGTCGTCGGGCACCTCCCCCTTGCTGTTGTAGAGGAGCTCGTGCTCCAGGAACATCACCGGGTTGTTGTCGCGGATGGAGGCCTTCAGGAGCCCCCGGGCGTCGGCAGGCGTCGCCGGCACCGCCACATGGATGCCGGGGCAGTGCATGAAGTAGGTTTCCAGGCTCTGGGAGTGCTGGGCCCCCAGCTGGCTCCCACCGCCCCCCGGGGCGCGGACCACCATGGGGAGATGGGTCTGCCCCCCGAACATGGAGCTGATCTTGGCCATGTGGTTCACGATCTGGTCCATGGCCAGGAGGGCGAAGTTCACCGTCATCAGTTCCGCCACGGGCCTCAAGCCACCCATGGCCGCCCCGATGGAGACGCCGATGATGGTGTTCTCGGAGATGGGGGTATCCTTCACCCGCTCCTCGCCGAACTCGGCCAGAAGCCCCCGGGTCACCTTGAAGGAGCCCTCGTACAGGGCCACGTCCTCCCCCCAGGCAACCACGGACGGGTCGCGCCGCATCTCTTCTTTCAGGGCCTTGTTCAGGGCATCGCGGTAGGTCATTTCATGCATGGGAAACCTCCGTTACTATAACGGCTGAGAGCACAGCGGGTTCACCGCTGTTGCGCTTGGTTGAATAGTATTCTGCACCTCATCCTGTTCTGCTACTAATCCATAGAAATGAGTTTCAAAGTTCTCTCCGGCAAAGATTTCTGTCTATTTCCCTCTATAAGCTCTTCAGTGATTGTTAGCATAAGTTGTGTAAACTTGTTCTGACTTATAAGTTTGTCACGAGTATCAGGGCTGTGCCAAGCCTGCTTTAACAACTCTGTTGCATGATGGTGAATCATAAGTGCTATTGGTTTTGACATGGATGGGAATTGTTCTAATATTTTAGATTTTGTTTCATCAATACTTTGCAAGAACTCGCTGAACTGTTTTGTTTTGTGTTGCTCTTCTATTTGTACCCGTACTTTATGCTCTTCAAACCTTGTCTGTAATTCCTCTATTTCATGACGCAATTTCACATCAGCTAAATCTTTGTCTCTCTTGAGCTTGTTCAAGTCGTCATTGTGTTTTTTTTGCCATTCCAGCGATTCACTCTTGATTGTTTCAAGTAAACCCGCTACGAAACTTCCGAGATCTTGACCTGCTGACATGACTTACCTCCTAAATTTATTTAGATTCTCATATACGTTCTTAACATTCGAATTTAGTAACACATTGTAAAGGGAATACAATTTTTGCGCTTTCACTTCATCTACGTATGACTGTACTAAGTTCTCCAAGTCATCAAAAAAGCGCGGAGGAATATCCCTCTGGAATTTGTACAATAAAGGCTTAACATATGAGGCTAGTTCATTCATGTTAGCCCGTTGTATCTCTGTTACCTTACCGTCACGTCTATCTTCTTCACGTGATGCGCACTCTTGGCTGAATTTTTCAAATTTTTGTTTTTGACGTTCCAAGCGAGTCTCTTTCATATAATACCAAACCGCCCAGATGATAATTCCTAAGATGACAATCTCTAACATTTCTGTTCATTCTCCAGTTCAACTCGTGATTGAGCGGTTCACGCGCGCACGCGCGTGAACCGCTCATCCTCCCGAATGGAACATTTCTACCTGCTCATCCCCCACAGCCGAACAAGCATGTCTGTTTTTCGTGAGCCCACACCGTGCCATAGCGAAACAAGTCCGATGTACTCTTCAGTCACTTCGTAGATGATGCAGTATTTCACCGGGCCGGAATCGACATACAACTCTTTCAGCACCACCTGTTGGCCGGCAAGCAGATAGGGCGCATCGACACCGGCAAAGTTGTTTGCGCAGAGGAGCTTTTTCCAGCGAACGCTTAAGCGGACGTTTTGCCATTCCGCAGCTCTCTTCTTAAAGTATCGAAGAATTCATCATTTTCCGAAACGACCGTGCCCAACCCGGAACGAAGTTCGTACCAGCCCCGCTCAACCAAATCGAAGAACTCCTTCTGCTCATCGGCGTGCCGCACGTACATACGCAACGAGTCCCGGAGCACGTCCTGCTCGTTGCGTCCTTCCCGTTGAGCAATCCGCTTCAGGTTCATGCTGTCGGTTTCATCAAGCCTGAGCCCCATTTGTCTGCTGCTTCCCATACATTTCACCTTCCCGGTATCATTAATACCGATACACATCACCGCATACCAGCCGACAAGATATCTATCTCCACTATCCAGAGGGCCAACGTCGGACGATAGTCAACCGTATGTCGCTGTTTCGCTGTTCGACAGGACAGAGCTAATCGGCGCGAAGTCTTTTTTCCGCGACCGGTCGAGCGCGTTGTCAGGCATGTCTCCCATGTTTCGTGGATAGCTTCACGTACCACATCCGTCAGCCTCAATCCTTGAGCAAACTGTCTCAAAGCGTCGTTCATCAGCGTTTGATAGTTACCGCCGATTATTTCAGCCCGAGCTTTGAATGTTGCCAGGACGTCGTTGTCAACACGCATCGTTATGCGGGATTTGCCGCCGGTCTCGGCCTGAAATTTCGCCAGGACAGGCGTTTCACTGACCGGTTCTGCGTCTGTAAAATCAAGGTCTTTGTATTTGTCGTACATTTTGTCAGAACTGACTTTCATAGCGTCTCCGTTGCGGCTCGTTGGCCTTCCAGGCTGAGATCAGCCGTATCGTTTCCTCTCTATGACTGTTCAGATCTTGCGGCTGTCGTAAGCCCAGTGCAACAATGCCTGGCGCTGTTTTCTCCGGCAATCCAGGTCTCCCGGAACACAATTCAACCTCAACTGCGCACTATGCCTTCTCATGGCTTTCCACCGGCCGATCTGCCGGGCATCATCCGCACATCTCCGCCCCATGAAGTAGCGGCAATACCACTGGAACCACCCCCGGGGGTCTTCGTGATAGATCCACCCCCTGGCCCGCCAGTAGGACAACGGCTTGGAGGCGTTGACGCCGAAATGGTTCAATTCAGGAACGTGGCGTTCGTGACAGAGCTTGGCATTGGTAAACCACTCTTCAGGAAACTCGTCGATACAGTCTGTCATGTACTTCCCGCCGAAAACGCCCAGCTCAAGCATCTCCCTTGGCGTCAGTTCGGGCTTGAATTCCGGATGGAAATTCATGCCCACCGGTTCTGACAGCGTATAGATGTAGTTCCTCTGCATGAGGTCGTCCACGACAACGTATATTTGATCCATGGTCAGTCTCTTTCTGCCACAGTTCACACATGGTTGCGCAGCATCAGCTCGGCCGGATGAGGCGACAGGTAGTACTGCTGCTGCAGGTAGCTCTGACCGTACTTGCCGACGTAATGCTTCAACAGGGTAAGCGGAACAATGAGGGGGACCAGCCGGTCGTGATATTCCTTGATGACCCCGAGTAGTTCTTCCTTTTCAGCAGGGCTCAGATCCCGCTTGAAATAGCCCATGATATGCGTCAGCACGTTGGTGTTCTTCTTGACCGTGGCATGCAGGGCAAGGGCCTTCATGAAGAGCGCTTCGTAGCTTTGGGCCAGCTCGGGCCAAGACATCCCTTTGCCGTGCGCCACCAGGCTTCCCATTTCCCGGTAGATGCTGGTGCTGTGGGCCAGGATGAGCAGCTTGTGACGGGCATGGAAAGTCACCAGGTGGCCCAGGTCGGGACTGTCCAGCAGGAAATCCTTCCAGCGGCGGTAGCAGAAGATCCGCTCGATGAAATTTTCCCGGATGGCCGCGTCATTGAGCCTCCCCTCTTCCTCTGCCGGAAGAAGAGGGAAATGCTTGACCACTGCTGCGGCAAACAGGCCGCTGCCGCTCCTGGTCGGCATCCCCTCGTTGTGAACCTTGACCCGAAACAGGCCTGAACTGGGGGAATCTTTCTTGAAGATGAAACCGCACAACTCTTCATCCGCCAATTCCGTAACCTTTTGCTTACAGAAGGCGCGCATCTGTTCGGTCTTGTCGATGCGGGTCTTGTTCGTCACGAGCCGGGGGTGCTCGGGGTCTCCCTCAAGGCGCATTGCCTCGCGAGGGACCGGCATGCCGCAGCCGACCTCCGGGCAGACCGGCACGAAGGTGAAGAACTTGCCCAGTACGTCGGTTATGTAGTGATCGTGCTTGTGGCCGCCGTCATAGCGCACCTTCTCTCCCAGGAGGCAGGAACTGACGCCAACCTTTATCGGTCTGTTCCAGTTGACCGCCTCAGGCATAAACATCTTCCCACACCTCACTATCCTCGGGCCACGGCGAATCCTCGGCAAACTTCACCGCATCGGCCACCGTCACCAGGGCCTGCTGTTTGATCCCCTCCAGCTGGGCCTCGGTGGCTATCTCTTCCTCCACCAGCCGGTTCGCGAAGGCCGGGATGGGGTCGCGGCTCTTCCACAGCTCCACCTCGGCAAGGCTGCGGTATTTGCCCGGATCGGACATGGAGTGCCCCCGGAACCGGTAGGTGATCGCCTCGATGAGGAAGGGGCGGTTCTGCTCCCGCACCCACTCGGCCGCCCATTTGACCGCCTCGTACACCGCGATCACGTCCATGCCGTGAACCCGCTCCGACGGGATGTCGTAGCCGCAGGTCCGCCGGTGGATGTCAGGGAGTGCCGATGCCCTCTCCACGGAGGTGCCGATGCCGTAACTGTTGTTCTCGCAGATGAAGAGGACCGGCAGTTCCCAGAGCCGGGCCCAGTTGAGTGATTCGTGGAACGTTCCCTGGTTCGCGGCGCCGTCGCCGAAGAAACAGGCGACGATCCGTCCCTCCTTCCGGAATTTGGCGGCAAAGGCGAGCCCCACGGCGATGGGGAACTGGCCGCCGACAATGGCGTATCCCCCCATGAAGGAGAGATTCGGGTCGAAGAGGTGCATGGAGCCCCCCTTCCCCTTGCAGATGCCGGTCCGCTTGCCGAAGAGCTCGGCCATGACCCGCCGCGGCTCGGCCCCCCGGACGATGGCCTGGGCGTGTTCCCGGTAGGCGGAGAGGATGTAGTCGTCCCGGTGGAGGCCGGCGGTGGCCCCCACGGCCACGGCCTCCTGGCCGCTGTAGAGGTGGAGGAAGCCGGTGATGTGCCCCTTGGTGTACTGTTCGGCGCACGACTCCTCGAACTCGCGGGAAAGGACCATCTGTTCGTACATCCTGATAAGTTCGGCGTCGGGGAGAAGGGCGCGGAGTTTCGATTCCATGGGGACCTCGCTATCCGGGCGGGTAGTGCCCGCCCTTGGGGGCAAACTCGGTGAGTTCAGCGTATTCTTTCAACCTGGGCCTGCTCCAGCAGGCTGTCGATGTGGAGTTTCATGCGCTGGATTTCCGCCACGATTCGCTCCAGGCACTGCTCCCCCCCTTCGCCGATCTGCCCGGCATGATCTTCCGCAAGGATGCGGCTGAAACTCTCCATATGCCGCAGGGGGGCCCGCAGGTCATGGGAGACCGAATAGCTGAAGGACTCCAGTTCCCGGTTGGAGTTCTCGAGCTGCACCGTCCGCTCGGTGACCCGCAGTTCAAGGTCGGCATTGAGGCGGCGCAACTCGTCCTCGGCACGCTGCCGCTCCCGGATTTGCGCCTCCAGCTGCCGGTTGGCCTTCTCCAGGTCCGCCGTCCGCAGGAGGACCTCGTGGCGGAGCTTTTCCGGTTGTCTCAGCATGAGATAGGCGAGAAGCGCCAGGATGCCGCTGATGCCGCCAACCATGAGGTATTCCACGTAAAGGAACGGGGAAGTCTGCCACCCCTGTTTCGGCGCCACGGCCAGCTTCCAGGTGCCGTTGGGGACGTCGATGGTGCTTTCCACCGGCGCCTGGAGCGGTCCGTCAGAGCGGGCAATGGATTCCCACCGGCCCGTGTCCGGGTTGAGCCTGGTGAGCTCATACCCGTACCCCCCCTTATCGAGAGCTTCCAGATTGCTTGCGGCGAGGAGGTCCCGGAGGCGCATCAAGACATTGACGAAGCCCCAGAAACGCTCCCCCCTGCCCGGTTCGGGGAGAAAAACCGCCAGCCTGCCAACGGCTCCTACCCCCCCTTGCCTCAGCTCGAAGGGGCCGGCAAGGGTCATCTGCCGGCTCTCGATCGCCCGTTGCGCCTCGGTGCGACGGAGGGGGTCGCTGAGGAGGTCGTGGCCTATGGCCTTTTCGTTGCCGGCAAGGGGGTAGATGGTGGTCATGACCCCGGCCGGGGCGAGTTGCAGGCTGCTGATACCGCCGTAGGTCCGGATCATCTCGGCAGCGAGGGCATCAAAGTCCTTAATGGTGCCGGCCTGGCGCAGAATGGCGGCAAGGGCGTAGGTGGCGGAGAGGGAGCCGGATATCTGGCGCTCCAGCGAAAAGGCGGCACCCGCGGCGAGCTGGGCCACGTTCCGGCGCTGCTCGCGGCAACGCCCTTCTTCCACCTGGCGCACGAAGACCGACCCGGCTCCCAGAAACAAAGCGAAGAGCAGGATCGCCCCCCGTATCGGACCGCCATGCTTCATGGCCGAATCCTCCCCATGCCACTACTCCTCGCCCAGGGTAAAGAAGAAGGTGGCTCCACGGCCGACCGCCCCCTCCGCCCAAATCCGCCCCCCGTGACGGAGGATTATCCGCCGCACCGTGGCCAGGCCGACGCCGGTCCCCTCGAACTCCGCGGCGCCGTGCAGCCGCTGGAACACGCCGAAGAGCCTGTCGGCGTATTTCATGTCGAAGCCGGCGCCGTTGTCCCGGACGAAAAAAAACCGCTCCCCCTCCTCGGCCTCCACCCCGAATTCGATCAGCGCCCCCTCTTTTCCCCCGGTATATTTCCAGGCATTGCCCAGAAGGTTTTCCAGGGCAACCCGCAGAAGCCCCGCATCGCCCGGCGCCATAACCCCGTCGGCAATACGGAAGGTCACGGAGCGGCCAGGATCGCCCCCCTGGAGATCCGCGGCGATTTCCCGGGCCATGGCGCCAAGATCGACGCTCTGGCGAACCAGTTCGCCGGCGCTCACCCGGGACAACTCGTGGAGATGGCCGATGAGCTCCTTCATCCGGTCACCGGCCTTGCATATCCGCATCAGGATCTGCATGCCGTTTTCGTCCAGGGAGCCGGCGTGCTCTTCCCTGAGGGTCCGGGTAAAGCCTTCAATGGTGTTCAGAGGCGCCCGAAGGTCGTGGGAAACCGAATAGGTGAACAATTCCAGCTCCTGGTTGACGGCCGCCAACTGGGAAGTCCTCTCGGCAACCCGCTGCTCCAGATCGGCATTGAGACGCCGAACCTCCTCCTCGACCCGCGCCCGCTCCCGTGCTTCCTCTTCGAGACGCCCCCTGGCCGTCTGGAGCTCGGCCGTCCGTTTTGCCACTTCGATCCGCAACAGCGCCGGCTGCCGCTGGAACAGGTAGGCAAGACTCCCCATCGCCAGGCTGACCAGGATAACCGTGGCGCCGTACCACACTATTCCCGAGCGCGTGAGCCATCCCCCCGACGGCGACACCGAGAGTACCCATTTCCCGTTGGGCACGTCGAAGGCAAACTCCACCGGATCTGCCAGGAGAGTCCCCCCCCCTTGGGCAACTACAATTTTTTCACCGCTGCCGGGATGGAGGCGGGATACCCGATACGCATAGCCGTTTTTTGCGAGAAGGTTCAGGTTGCTGGCGTCCATAAGGGTCCGCAGCCGGATGATGGCCGCCGTAAACCCCCAGAACCGCTCGCCTCCCCGGCCGTCGGAAAGGAACACCGCCTGCCGCCCCACAACCGCCTTCCCCCCCTGTTTGAGCTCGAAGGGACCATCGAGGGAAAGCCGGCGGGACTCGATGGCCCGCAGCGCTTCGAAGCTGCGAACAGGGTCCCGGAGGATGTCGAACCCGACGGCCTTTTCGTTGCCGGCAAGGGGGTAGACCTCGGTTATGACCCCCTCGGGCACCAGCTGGAGAGTGTCGATGCCGCCGTAGACCTTGATCATCTCCGCCGCCAGGGAGGCGAAATTCTCAATTCTGCCCTGTTGTCGGAGGATGGCGGCCAGGGCGTTGGTGGCCGACAGGGAGCGAAAAAGCTGATGATCAAGGGAATGGGCCGCGTTGGCGGCAATCTGGGACACGGTTTGGCGGTACTCCTGCTTCCGCTCGCGCGCCAGCTCGCCGGCAAGTACCGCGCCCATCCCCATGAAAAGCGAAAATACCAGCAGTGCCCATAGGGTCGCTCTGTTCAGACTCACCGGCTTGTGCTCCACGGCCCATCCATTCCCTTATGCCCTCACCCCTCCGTACCGCCTTTTTTCACAAAGTTCAGGGTCCCCCCGGCCAGAAGCTCCTGCCGCTGCCGGTCTGAGACCTCCAGAATGGTGACAATCTCCCGTCCGTCCACCCGCACCGGTATCTCTGCGGCGCCGGAGGCCACGAGCCGGCGCACATCGGGGAACACGAGGCGGTCCCCCTGCTTCACCAGGTCGTAGTCGGCGGGATTTCTGAACGTGAGGGGGAGGATGCCGAAGTTCACCAGGTTCGCCTTGTGGATCCGGGCGAAGCTCTTGACGATCTTGGCCCGGATGCCGAGATAGCGCGGCGCCAGGGCCGCATGCTCCCGGCTCGACCCCTGGCCGTAGTTCTCCCCGCCGATGACGACGCCGTTCCCCTTCTCCTTGGCCCGCTTGTGGAAATCGGGGTCCAGATGCTCGAAGACGAACTGGCTGATGGCCGGGATGTTGCTCCGGTAGGGGAGCACCTTATTCCCCGCAGGCATGATGGTGTCGGTGGAGATATTGTCCCCCACGGTGAGGATGACCTCCGCCTCCAAGGTCTCGGGGAGGGGATCGTAGTCGGGGAACGGGATGATGTTGGGGCCGGTGACGATCTCCACCCGCTTCGCCTCCTCGGGGGGGAGGGGGAAGATGATGCTGGAGTCGTCCAGGATGTAGTTCTCAGGGTTCTGGACGTTGGGCCACGGCATGAGGCCCTCCAGCTTGCGGGGGTCGGTGACCACGCCGAAGAGGCCGGCGGCGGCTGCCGTCTCGGGGGAGCAGAGGTAGACCAGATCGTTCTTCGTGCCGCTTCTCCCCGGGAAGTTGCGGGGGAAGGTGCGGAGGCTCACCTGATTGGTCCCCGGCGCTTGCCCCATGCCGATGCAGCCGAGGCACCCCGGCTGGTGGATCTGGGCGCCGGCCAGAAGCAACATCATGATCCCGCCTTGATCCGCCACGTTTTCCAGCACCTGGCGGCTCCCCGGGTTCACGTTGAAGGAGAGGTGGGGGGCGATGCGCCGGCCATCCAGGATGCGACAGACGGTCATGAGGTCCCGGAAGGCGGAGTTGGCGGAACTCCCCACCAGCACCTGGTCCACCTTCAACCCCTCGATGTCGGCCACCCGCACCACGTTGTCGGGGGATGACGGCCGGGCGATGAGGGGTTCCACCGTGGCGAGGTCAATCTCCTCGTACTCGTCGTAGGTGGCGTCGGGGTCGGCGGCAAGCTCCTGCCAGAGCTGGCCGCGCCCCTGGGCCTCCAGGAACTCGCGGGTCCGGTGGTCCGAGGGGAAGACGGAGGTGGTGGCCCCCAGTTCCGCCCCCATGTTGCCGATGATGGCCCGGTCCGTGGCCGAGAGGGTCGCCACGCCGGGGCCGTAGTACTCGATGATCTTCCCGACCCCCCCCTTCACCGTGTGGCGGCGGAGCATCTCCAGGATCACATCCTTGGCCGAGACCCAGGGCTGGAGCTCTCCCGTGAGCTTCACTCCCCAGATCTTCGGACAGGGGAGATGGAAGGGGTGCCCCGCCATGGCCAGTGAGACATCGAGCCCCCCGGCGCCGATGGCGATCATGGAAAGACCGGCGGCGGAGGTGGTGTGGGAGTCGGCCCCGAGCATGGTCTTGCCCGGCACGCCGAAGCGCTCCAGGTGCACCTGGTGGGAGACCCCGTTCCCCGGCTTGGAGACGTGGATGCCGAACCGCTGGGCCGCGGTCATGAGAAAGATGTGGTCGTCGGCGTTGCGGTTGTCGGTCTGGAGGAGGTTATGGTCGATGTACTGGGCCGCCAGCTCCACCTTCACCCGGTCGACCCCCATGGCGATGAACTCCAGCATGGCCATGGTGCCGGTGGCGTCCTGCAAGAGCGCGTGGTCGATCTTCAGGGCGATCTCGGTGCCCGGCTTAAGCTCGCCCTTCGCGAGGTGCGCTTCGAGGATCTTGGTTGCGAGATTTTTTCCCATGGGAACCTCCGTGTTCACGCATGTATCGCCCGTTTCTCCACATCCAGGGCCGCCTCCTTCATGGCCTCGGCCAGGGTCGGGTGGGCGTGGAAGGTCATGGCGATGTCGGCGGCGCTGCCGCCGTAGGTCATGACGGTAACCGCCTCGGCGATGACATCCGAGGCCCGGGGGCCGATGACGTGGATGCCGAGGACCCGGCCGGTGTCGGGGGTGGCGAGGATCTTCACGAACCCTTCGGTCTCGTCCATGCACTTGGCGCGGCCGTTGGCCATGAAGGGGAACTTCCCGACGCGGTACTCGACCCCCTCCGTTTTCAGCTCCTCCTCGGTCCGCCCCACGCCGGCCGCCTCGGGCCACGTATAAACGATACCAGGGATATAGGCGTAGTCCACCACCGACGCCTGGCCGGTGAGCCGCTCGGCAAAGACCTCCCCCTCCGCCATGGCCTTGTGGGCAAGCATGGGGCCGTGGATCAGGTCGCCGATGGCGTAAATCCCCCGAAGGGACGTCTGGTAGTTATCGTCCACGGCGATCCGTCCCGCCTCCAGCCGGACTCCCAATTCCTCCAGGCCGAGCCCCGCCGTGAGGGGACGCCGCCCCGCCGCCACCAGCACCCGGTCGCAGACGATCTCCTCCGTGGCCCCCCCCGCTTCCACGGTGACCGCTGCCTTCCCGTCACGCTTGGCAAAGCCGGTCACCTTGGTCTCCATCCGGAAGACGATCCCCTGCTTCTTCAGGGAGCCCATGAGGGTGTCGGCCACCTGACCGTCGGTGTTGGGAAGCATCTTCGGGAGCATCTCCACCACCGTAACCTGGCTTCCGAGCCGCCGCCAGACCGAGCCAAGCTCCAGGCCGACGTACCCCGCCCCCACCACCAGGAGATGCTCCGGCACCCGGTCGAAGGAGAGGGCTTCCCGGGCGCTCACCACCAGTTCACCGTCAAAGGGCATGAACGGAATCACCGCCGCCTCGCTTCCCGTTGCCAGAAGCACCCGCTTTCCCCTGAGGGTCTGCTTTTCCCGGTCCCCGGTCCCCGGTCCCTGGTCCCCGCCTTCAACGTCAACGCCGTGGGCTCCGTCCCGCTCGCCCGTGAGCCGGGCCGTCCCCTGCACCCGTGCAATCTTGTTCTTCTTGAAGAGGAAGGCGACGCCGTCGGTCAGCTTCTTCACCACGTCGTCCTTGCGGGCCATCATCCGGGCCAGGTCGAGCCGTGGCGGATCGATGGCTATGCCGTGGCCGGCGAACCTGTCCCTGGCCAGGGCGAAGAGTTCCGAGGAATCCAGGAGCGCCTTGCTGGGAATGCACCCCTCGTTGAGGCAGACCCCCCCCAGGGCGGACCGCTTCTCCACCACCGCGACGCTCATCCCCAGCTGGGCCGCGCGGATGGCGGCCACGTAGCCGCCAGGGCCGGCACCGATGACAATGAGGTCGTAAAGCTCTTCAGACATGGAATCCTCCCGGAATGATTGTGGTATCCGCTACTGAAATGGGAAACAGGCCGGCAGAAGAACTACTTTGCACCCGGCCGGTAGATGATTTCGAACGTCCCCCCTTGGATGCGGTTCCAGACCCCCTTGTCCGGAGAATACGCCGGATAGACCGGGGCAATCGCCTCCTTCAGGTGGGGCACGGAAAACCGGAGGCCGAACTCCCCCTGGTCAAGGATCACCCCCATCCCTTCAAGATGCGCTCCCCCATCGGCAGCGTCGCCCGAAGGCGCGGCACGGGGCGCCGTAATGAACGGCTCCAGGGAGCGGATCTCGGTGGGACGTCCCGGCAGGGCAACCAGCTGCCGGAGCACGTCGCGGGCTCCCCCGCTCCCCTGGCGGGAGGCCTTGCCGAGCCACTCCATGGCTGCCACCTTGTCGACCGGAACCCCATCGCCGGAGAGAAGGAGGAGACCATAGGCGTACTGGGCCTCGGCATCGCCACCAGCCGCAGCCCTGGCGATCCAGCGGGCGGCTTCCTTCTGGTCCTGCTTCACTCCCGCACCTTCGTGGTAGAGGGTGCCCAGGAAGTACTGGGCCCGCACGTGTCCCCGCTCCGCGGCGATCCTCATGAACCGGACCGATTCCGCGGGATTGCGCGCAACGCCCGTGCCATCGAGAAACATCAGGGCAAGCCGGAAAGCGGCGCCGGCGTCACCCCTCTGCGCCGCTCCCCTGGTCCGGGCAAACTCCTGTGCCGCAGGTGTTTTGCCATTCCTGCCGACCCGGGCCGATGCCGACGGATCAGGAGCGGCCAGGAGAAGGGCCGCCAGCAGTGAGCAGGTCCCTGCGGCGGTCAATCTACCCTTCAAGGAAGAGTTCCTCGGGCTCTTCCACATACTCCTTCACCTTCTTCAGGAACCCGACCGCCTCGCGGCCGTCGATGATCCGGTGGTCGTAGGAGAGGGCCAGGTACATCATGGGACGTATGACGATCTGGCCGTCGCGGACCACGGGGCGCTCCTGGACGGCGTGCATGCCGAGGACGCCGCTCTGGGGCGGGTTGAGAATGGGAGTGGAGAGGAGCGAGCCGTAGACCCCGCCGTTGGAGATGGTGAAAGTCCCCCCCTGGAGATCCGACAGCTCCAGCCGGTTGGCCTTGGTCTTTTCCGCGAACCCGGCGATGGTCGTCTCGATCTCGGCAAAGGAGAGCCGGTCGGCGTCCCGGAGCACCGGCACCACGAGCCCCTTCTCGGCCCCAATGGCGATGCCGATATGGTAGTAGTGGTGGAAGACGATGTCATCCCCCTCGATGGAGCCGTTCACCGCCGGATACTCCTTCAGGGCCTCCACGCACGCCTTCACGAAGAACGACATGAAACCGAGGGAGACGCCGTGCTTCTTCTGGAAATGCTCCTTGTACTTCTTCCGCAGTTCCATCACCCGGCCCAGATCCGCCTCGTTGAACGTGGTGAGCATGGCGGTCTGCTGCCGGGCCACCAGGAGCCGCTCGGCGATCCGTTTGCGGATGGGGGTCATCGGCGAGCGCGTAACGCGCTCTGCCGCGGGGACCGGGGACCGGGGACCGGGGACCGGCTCAAAAGCAAATTCTTTCTGCTTACCCCCAACCGCCGCCGCTTCACCCGATTTCACCGCAGCATCCTTCGGCACTTCCCCGCCTTTCCCGGTCCCCGGTCCCCGGTCCCCCGTCCCGGCTGTCAAGTCCCTGGTCCCGGCCGTTAAGAGATCATCCACCGTCACCCGCCCGCCCCGGCCGCTTCCATGGACAGTTTCCGGCTTAATCCCCAGCTCCTGGGCAATCTTGCGAACCGCCGGCGACAGTGGAGGCACCTCCTTGCCTTTCCCGGTCCCCGGTCCCCGGTCCCCGGTCCCGGCTTCTATAATGCCGATGACGGAGCCGATCTTCACCGTGGCCCCTTCCGGCACCATGATGGTGAGCACACCGTCGGCCCCGGCGTCGATCTCCATGGTGATCTTGTCGGTCTCGATCTCGCAGACCGGCTCGTCCTTCCGGACCGCCTCGCCGTTCTTTTTCAGCCACTTCCCCACCAGTGCCTCGTAGACCGATTCGCCCACTGACGGAACCTTTATTTCCATAGGGGACACCTCTCTCTCACATTACAAAAAGCAGGTCCGGTTACCTTGCAGCAAGTACCGGCACAGGCTGGAGCCCCCAGATACCGTCGTTGTACTCCCGGATGGTCCGGTCGGTGGAGAACTTGCCACTGGAGGCGCTGTTGATGATGCTCATACGGGCCCACTGCTCCCGGTCCCGGTAGGCGGCGGCGACCCTCTGCTGGGCGTTGACGTAGCTGCGGAAGTCGGCGGCGACCATCCAGGGATCATGGGGACTGGTGATTGCACCGATGATCGGATCGAAGATCCCCGGCTCGAACAGGTTGAAGTGGCCAAACGCCAGCAGGTTCATTACCCGCCCGAGATCAGCGTCGGCTTCAATGATGGCACCGGGGTCGTACCCCCTGCGCGCCGCCTCCACCTCCTCGGCGGTGAGACCGAACATGAAGAAATTTGCGTCCCCCACCTCTTCCCGGATTTCGATATTGGCTCCATCGAGGGTGCCGATGGTCAGGGCGCCGTTCATCATGAACTTCATGTTGCCGGTGCCCGATGCCTCCTTGCCGGCGGTGGAAATCTGCTCCGACAAGTCGGTGCCGGGACAGACGACCTCCATGGCCGTTACCCGGTAGTTGGGGAGGAACGCCACTTTGAGCCGGTCCCCCACCTGGGGGTCGGCGTTCACCACCTGGGCCACGTTGCTGGTGAGCTTGATGATGAGCTTAGCCATGAAGTAGCCGGGGGCCGCCTTGCCGCCGATGAGGACGCACCGGTTGGTCCACCCCTCGGTGTCGCCGCGCTTGATCCGGTCATAGAGATGGATGACGTGGAGGATGTTGAGGAGCTGGCGCTTGTACTCGTGGATCCGCTTCACCTGCACGTCGAAGAGGGCCTCCGGGTCGAAGGCGACACAGCACTTGTCCAGAACCATGGCCGCCAGCCGCTCCTTGTTGGCCCGCTTCACCTCCCGCCACTTCTCCCGGAAGCCGGGATCGTCGGCGAAAGCGGCGATCTTCCCGATCCGGGAGAGGTCTGAAACCCAGCCGTCGCCGATGGTCTCGGTTATGAGCCGGCTCAGGCCCGGATTGCACCAGGCGAGCCAGCGGCGTGGCGTGACCCCGTTGGTCTTGTTGTTGAATTTGTGGGGCCAGAGCTCATGGAAGTCCCGGAAGAGCCCCTGGGCAAGGAGCTGGGAGTGGAGGGCGGCGACCCCGTTAACGGAAAAGCTGCCGACAATGGCCAGGTAGGCCATCCGGACCTGGGGCACCGGCCCCTCCTCGATGAGGGACATGCGCCGGAGCCGCTCATGGTCGCCGGGCCAGCGGCTGGCGACCTCGGCCAGGAAGCGGGCGTTGATCTCCAGGATGATTTCCAGAAGGCGCGGCAGAAGCTGGGCGAACAGGGAGAGGGGCCACTTCTCCAGAGCCTCGGGAAGGAGGGTGTGGTTTGTGTAGGCCATGGTGCGGGTGGTGATCCCCCACGCCTCGTCCCACCCCATCCCCTGCTCGTCCATGAGGAGGCGCATCAACTCCGGCACGGCGCAGCTGGGGTGGGTGTCGTTCAGCTGGAAACAGTTCTTCTCGGCAAAACCGCTGAAATCCCCCTTGCTGATCACGACCCAGCGTTCAATGACATCCTGGAGGCTGGCCGACGCCAGGAAATACTGCTGGCGCAGCCGCAGCGCCTTGCCGCTCTCGCTGGCGTCGTTGGGGTAGAGCACCATGGTGATGTTCTCCGCCTCGTTCTTGGCGGCGACCGACTCGGTGTAGCTGCCGGCATTGAATTCAACCAGGTTGAAGGCGTCGGTGGCGACCGACTTCCAGAGCCGCAGGGTATTGACCGTGCCGTTGCTGTACCCCGGCACCGGCGTATCGTAGGGAATGGCCAGCACGTCATGGGTATCCACCCACCGGACGCGGAAACCGCCGTCACCGGTCCCGTAGCGCTCGGTGCGCCCCCCGTAGCAGACCCGCTGGGTGTACTCCTGGCGCTCGATCTCCCAGGGGTTGCCGTTGCGCAGCCAGTGGTCCGGCTCCTCCACCTGGTGGCCGTTCACGATCCGCTGCCGGAACATCCCGTACTCGTACCGGATGCCGTACCCCATGACCGGCAGCTGCAGGGTGGCGCAGCTGTCGAGGAAGCAGGCCGCCAGGCGCCCCAGGCCGCCGTTGCCGAGGCCGGCGTCGACTTCCGCCTCAGCCAGGTCTTCCATGGCGATGCCCAGGTCCATGAGGGCCTTTGCCGCGGTATCGGTAACGCCGAGGTTCAGCATGGCATTGCCGAGGGCGCGTCCCATGAGGAACTCCAGCGACAGGTAGTAGCCCCGCTTGCAGTCGGCATCCAGGTAGGCGTAGCGGGTGTTCTTCCAGTCCTCCATGAGGCGGTCCCGGACCGCGAGGGCCAGGGCCTTGTAGTGGTAGTGGACCGACCGGCAGAACTTGTCGCGCCCCAGGTTGTAGGTATAGTAGTGGCGAAAATCCTCCATCAGGCTCGGCACGTCCCGCGGCAGGGGGGGAAGGTCGGTAAGCCCTGGGATATGTACTGTCTTGCCTCTCTTCTTCTGAATCATCGAATAATGCTCCTGTCGGTGTTTATTTCCCTCTACTCGGCCGGCGATACCACAACGATGCCGGATTCGGTCACGGTATAGCCTCTGCGGCGGTCTTCCCCGTGGTCATATCCTATAGTGGTCCCGTCGGGAATGGTGATGTTCTTGTCTATGATCGCCCTTCTTATCTTCACGTTCCTGCCGACGTTGACGTTCTCGAAGAGGATCGAGTCCTCCACGAGGCTGTAACTGTTGACCTTGGTGAGCGGGCCAACGATGGACCGGCGCACGACGCTCCCGCTGGTTATGCAGCCGGCGCAGACGTAGGAGTCGATGTTCATGCCACGGCGGCCATCCTCGTCGAACACCGTCTTTGCCGGCGGGTAATTCCCCTGGTTGGTCAGGATGGGCCACTTGTAGTTATAGAGATTCAGTTGCGGGGAGACATGGATCAGCTCCATGTTGGCCTCGTAGTAGGAATCGATGGTCCCCACATCCTTCCAGTACCCCCTTTCCTCGGGCTTCATGCCGGGGATCAGGTTGTCGTTGAAGTTATAGGCAAAGACCCGGTCCTTTTTTGCAAGCATCATGGGGATCACGTGCTTGCCGAAATCGAGATCGGCATGGAGCTTCTTCCCCTCCTGCAGAACCTCGATGAGCCTTCTTGTTGAAAAGATGTAGTTGCCCATGGAGGCAAAGCAGGTTTCCCGCCCGGGGATGGTGACCGGATTGGCCGGCTTCTCCTCGAATGCCGTCACCCGGTTATCGTCGTCCACGCAAAAGACCCCGAACCTCCTCGCCTCCTCCACGGGCACCTCAAGGGCGGCAATGGTGATATCGGCCCGGTTCCTCCGATGGTACCCGATCATCTGGCTGACATCCATCCGGTAGATGTGGTCACCGCCGAAAATGGCCACATAGTCCGCATCCGACGATTCGATGAACCGCAGGTAGTGGTTGATGGCGTCGGCGGTCCCCTTGAACCACTCCTCGCTCTCGCTGCTCGTCTCCGGCGATATGGCCACGAAGAACTCGCCGAGACCGGCCCATTTCCCCCATGATTCCCGGATGTGCTTCATGAGGGAGTACGCCCGGTACTGGGTCAGGATGTAGACCTTCTTGATCCCCGAGTTGAACATGTTGCTCAGAACGAAATCGATGATCTTGTACTTCCCGCCAAAGGCCACGCCCGGCTTCGGCCGCCTCAGGGTAAGGGGGGCAAGCCGCTCTCCCTTTCCTCCCGCCAGAACCATCGCTATCGTGTTCCCCGCAAGATTGCCCGTTACATACATAATGGTACCCTCCTTCCTCCAATTAAAATACACATGAACTGCTCGCCATAATACGGTCAATCGCCGGGTTTGCCGGAGGAGCCCATCAGGGACCCGCTCCGAGCGCGTCCTCTACAATCCGCCCCTGCTCCTCCCCGTGGAGCCGGTGGGACCCCACCGCCGGGACGTCGTTTTCCGGCCGCCCCACGTAACGGGGCTCCGTGCCGAGAAGCTCCGCCAGGTGCGGCCGGATGAAGCTCCATGCCCCCATATTCCGGGGCTCCTCCTGGACCCAGGCCACATCAGCCACGCCCCGGTACGGCTCCAGCGCCCCCCCCAGGAAATCGGACCGCAGGGGGTAGAGCTGCTCCACCCGCACGATGGCCACGTCCTCCCGCTTCTCCTGCTCCAGCCGTTCCAGAAGGTCGTAGAAGATCTTCCCCGTACAGAGAATGAGCCGGCTGGCCTTATCCGGCCCTGCGCCGGTAGCTATCACCTCCCGGAACCCTCCCTCCGCCAGCTCCTCCAGCCGCGAGACGCAGCGCGGGTGGCGCAGGAGGCTCTTGGGGGTAAAAACCACGAGGGGCTTGCGGAAGGGATGCTTCATCTGCCGCCGCAGGAGATGGAAGAGCTGCCCCGGGGTGGAGGGATAGGCCACCTGCATGTTGTTGTCGCCGCAAAGTTGCAGATACCGCTCGATGCGGGCGCTGGAATGCTCGGCCCCCTGTCCCTCGAAGCCGTGGGGGAGGAGGAGGACGAGGCCGCTCACCCGCTGCCACTTGGACTCGCCGCCGGCCATGAACTGGTCGATGATGACCTGCCCGCCGTTGGCGAAGTCGCCGAACTGGGCCTCCCAGATGACGAGCGACTCGGGAGCCTCCACCGAGTAACCGTACTCGAACCCGAGGACCGCGAACTCGGAGAGCATGCTGTCCCAGCCATGGAAGGCGGCCCCTTCCGCCGCCACACCGGCAAGGGGGACGTGGTGCGCGTCCGTTGCCATATCGTAGAGGAAGGAGTGGCGGTGACCGAAGGTTCCCCGCCGGGAATCCTCGCCGGAGAGGCGGATGGAGACCCCGTCGGCCAGGAGCGTGGCATAGGCGAGGGTCTCGGCGTTCCCCCAGTCGATCCCCTCTCCCCCCTCCACCGCCTCCCGACGTCTGTTCAGGAGCGCCGCCACCTTCGGGTGGGGGGTGAAGCCGTCAGGGATCGCGGCGAGCCGGCCAGCCAGGTTCCGCAGGATGTCCGGGGAAACGCCGGTTTCCACTGACACGGGGGCATAGTCACGCCGGTACCGCTCCCACTTCCCCTCGAACCCCCCGTGAACGGGAGCCGGCGGAGCGGCAAGGGCCGCGTCGAGGCGCCGTCCCATGGCTGTTGCCCGGGCGTCGATCTCCTCCCGGCCGATCCCCTCCTCGGCCAGCCGGGCGGCATAGAGCTCGTGAACCGGTGGGCGGTCCTTGATGAGGCTGTACATGGCGGGCTGGGTGAAGTAGGGCTCGTCTCCCTCGTTGTGGCCGTGGCGGCGGTAACAGATGATCTCCACCACCACGTCGCCGCCGAAGGCCTGCCGGTAGTCCAGGGCAAGCCTGACCACGTGGACCGCCGCCTCCGGGTCCTCGCCGTGGACGTGGAAGACCGGCGCCGCCACCATCTTGGCCACGTCGGTGGCGTAGAGGGACGAACGGGCATCGGCGGGAAGGGTGGTGAAGCCGATCTGGTTGTTGATGACGATGTGAAGGGTGCCGCCGGTCCGGTACCCCTCCAACTGGGAGAGGTTGAGGGTCTCGGCAACTACCCCCTGGCCGGCGAAGGAGGCGTCGCCGTGGATCAGGACGGGGAGCACCCGTTTGTCGCTCCCCGCCCCGGCGGAGTCCTGGCGGGCCCGGCATTTCCCTTCCACCACCGGGTCCACGGCCTCCAGGTGCGAGGGGTTGAAGGCCATGGCGAGGTGGATGGAGCGCCCCGGCGCCACCTCCCGGTCGTGGGAGAACCCCTTGTGGTACTTCACGTCGCCGTCCCCCACGATGCCCAGCTCCGCGTTGTCGGCAAACTCGGCAAAGATGTTCTCCAAGGGCTTGCCGAAGATGTTCGCCAGGACGTTCAGCCTCCCCCGGTGGGCCATTCCCAGGATAAGGTCGGTAACGCCATGCTCCGCGGCCCGCTCCACCGCCGCGTCGAGGAGCGGGATGAGAGTCTCCCCCCCTTCGAGGGAAAAGCGCTTCTGCCCCAGAAACTTGCGGTGGAGGAACTCCTCGAAGAGGGCCGCCTCCTGGAGCGTGCCGAGGATGCGGAGCTTCTCCTCCCGGGAGAAGGCCGGCCGGTTGCGGACCGGCTCCATCCGCTCCATGAGCCAACTCCGGACGGCGGGGTCCTGGATATGCATGAACTCCACCCCCACGGAGCGGCAGTAGGTCTCCCGCAGGGTAGCGAGAATCTCCCGCAGCGTTGCTTCCCTCTTCAGGAAGCGCCGGGGATGGAAGGTGCGATCGAGATCTACTTCGCCCAGGTCGTAGCGGTCCAGGGCCAGGAGCGGATGCTCCAGTTTGCAGGGGGAGAGGGGATCGGTGCAGGCCAGCAGGTGCCCCAGGTCCCGGTAGCGGTAGATGAGGGAATCCACCGCCGACTGCTTGGCGGCCAGCTTGGGGGGGAGGGCTTCCGCTCCGGGAATACCCCGCCCCAGCTCGTACCCGCTGAAGAAGGCATGCCACTGGGTGGAAACGGCGGCGGGATCGTCGCGCCACCGCAGGTAGAGGGATTCTATGAACTCCGGGTCGGCGCCGGGGAGAATGGTCATTGGTGCGTCCTTTCGACGGGATAACGCCGAAAGTATAGCAGAGGGGGGTGGGGTTTCAAATGGAGGGGATTGCCGTGGCGGGCGGGGATCAGAGCGAGAAGTAGAATGCCGCGCCCTCGCCGGGCGTTCCTTCAGCCCAGAGATTTCCCCCGTGATGGTTGATGATGCGCCGTACCGTGGCGAGGCCGATGCCGGAGCCCTCGAATTCAGCGGCGCTGTGAAGTCGCTGGAACGGCGCGAAGAGCTTGTCGGCGTAAGCCATGTCGAAGCCGGCGCCGTTGTCCCGGACAAAGCAGGCTTCACTTCCGTCAACCTCCACCGTCCCGAACTCGATGACGGCAATGTCCCTTTTGGCGGTGAACTTCCAGGCGTTGCCGAGGAGGTTTTCCAGCACGTTCCGCAGGAGGTGCGGGTCTCCCTCAACCACCACATTGTCCTGAATGCGAAAGGTTGCCTGACGCCCCGCCCCCGAGAGCTTGAGTCTCTCCGTGATGTCATGGGCAATGGTTCCGAGATTGACCCGTTCCCGCTTGAGCTCGGTCCGGCCGATACGCGACAGCTCCAGGAGGGAATCGACGATCTCCTTCATCCTCTCGCTGGAACCGTGGATGCGGGACAACATCTCCCGAACATCCGGCCCGAGCCTATCGCCGTGGTCTTCAAGGAGAATGCCGCTGTAACCGCTGATATGGCGCAACGGCGCGTGGAGATCGTGGGACACCGTGTAGCTGAAGGATTCCAGCTCGGCTATGAGCCCCCCGATCTCCCCTTCGAGCCCCTTTGCCACCCTGGTGGGATAGTGGTAGACGGAGACCGCCAGGACCAAGCCGACAACGGCGAAAAAGAGAAAAACGGCAAAGGTGGAAAGGATCAGCCGGTCCGACGCCGTTTCGATGACAACGGTCCCGATGGTTTGCCGGTTAAATACGATGGGAGCCTCGCTGCTGAGGGCCAAGGGTCTGAAAATCGGTATTCCGTGGGCTTCAACACGATCGAATATCGTCAGTGCTTTTCCCGATTCATCGAGAATTCTGACATGCATGATGTTTTTCCGGGGGAGGAAATCGTCAAGGACAGCGGCATACTTCTGGTTCTGGAACTTCCAGAGGGTGATATCCTCGCGGGCCATTTTCCCGAGCCGCTCCGCTAGCTCACCGGCGTGGCACGTCGCGGTATTCATCTGCACTTCGGCTGCGAGAATGGCATAGACCGCCGGGAAACCGATGCCGATGAGGAGCGCGATCGCCAGGGCGAGGGGGTAGAGCCTGTTCGCCATCTGCTTTGCTATCGCTATCTTTCCCCGCTTGTCTCCCCTCATCCTCACCTCATTCCGGCAGATAGCCATGCGTTTTCAGTATTTTTCTTCCCCTGCCGGAAAAAACGAAGCGAAGAAACGACGTGCCGGTCCGGGAAAGCGTTCCCGGCCGATGGACAAAGGCAAGGGTCTTGAACAGGGGGTATCGCCCGCTGCGCACATTGTTGTCATGGGGTTCGACCCCGTTCAGGCTCAACACCTTCACGGGAAGCTTTTCCGCAACAACGGCCCCCCTATCGGTAATGCCGAGAACGTCCCGCGACCGCGCAAGGGCCTGATTCATCTCCTGGTCGGTGTAAAAGGTTGCCCAGAATTTTTTGTCGCGGCTCGCATCATAGGCTTCCCCGAACCCCGGGATTTTTCCCCGCAACACGGCTATGCCGCTGTCCCGTGGCTCCCTGGTCAGGACCACGATCGTGCGGCCGTTCTTCCACCGGTTCTTCTGACCGCGGTAGATTGCAACGATATCCGCAGAGCTCAGGTCCCGGTCGGGAACCGAAGGAGATACGGCAAAGACGATTGCCGTCCGTGCAAACGGCTTGAATGCAAGTCGTTTTTCAGCTTCGTCGGTCCGGAGGGGGCGGGAAACCATGCCGATCTCCACCGCTCCGTCAGCAACGGCCGTGACTCCGCCGGCAGAACCGACGCTGGGGGGAACCCGCACCTCCATGTCAGGATGGAAACGCTGGAACTCCTCGGCAAGGATGCGGACAATGGGGATGCACGTGCCGGAACCGGCCACCACAATCGGCGGGTCTTGTGCCCATGAGGACGTAACGGCCGACATCATCACCGCAACAAAAAATGTCAGCACTATCCGCAACGACCGCTCCATCCATCATCCCCCAGAACAACGCCGACCGCCATGGTGCGCGGAACAGCGCTGGCGCCAAACTTTTGAAAATAAACACAAATTAAAGTTCATTCAAATTTCTTGCCAACTTTCCTGAGAAGAATCGAGTTGGTCACCACCGACACCGACGAGAAGGCCATGGCGAGCCCGGCGTACTCGGGCTTGAGGGTGATGCCGAAGGGGTAGTAGAGGATCCCCGCTGCCACGGGGATGCCGAGGATGTTGTAGAAGAGTGCCCAGAACAGGTTCTGCTTCACCTTGGCGAGGGTGGCCCGACCGAGCCGGATGGCCCGCACCACATCCATGAGATCGTCCCGGACGAGGATCACGTCGCCGGTCTCCTTGGCAACATCGGTGCCGCCGCCGATGGCGATCCCCACGTCGGCCCGGGCCAGGGCCGGAGCGTCGTTGATGCCATCCCCCACCATGGCCGTGAAAAGCCCCTTCGCCTGGTATTCCTTCACCACCTCCTGTTTGCGGCCCGGAAGGACCTCCGCCTCGAAGCCGTCAACACCCGCCTCTCGGGCCACGGCAGCGGCCACGGCCCGGTGGTCGCCGGTAATCATGAAGGTGGCGATTCCCATGGCTTTCATGGCCGCCACGGCCGCGGCCGAACCCTCCTTGAGCCGGTCAGCCAGGGCAGCGACCCCCACAGGGCGCCCACCTGCAGCCACGAAGACCAGGGATTTCCCCTCCCCCCCCAGCCGCGCCGCATCGGTCGCCAGTGGTGCGGTGACGATTCCCGCCTCCTCCAGGAAGCGGGCGTTCCCGGCCATGACCGGCTCTCCGGCCACGGTGCAGACAACGCCCCCCCCTTCGATTTCCCGGTAGTCGGCCGTCTCCGCCAGCATCACGCCACGTTCCGCCGCACCGGCCACGGCAGCCTGTGCCAGGGGGTGGGTGGAGCGGGACTCGGCTGCGGCAAGGAGCGTCAGGAGCCGCTCCTCCGTCTCCCCCGGCACCGGCACGATGTCGGTGAGGGCCGGCTCCCCCCGGGTGAGGGTACCGGTCTTGTCGAGAAGGATCGCCTGGACCCGGGAGATGTTCTCCAGTACCGACCCCCGCTTCACGAGGATCCCCCGATTGAGCCCCACGCCGCTCCCCACCATGATGGCTGTGGGGGTGGCAAGCCCCATGGCGCAGGGGCAGGCGATGACCACCACGGCGATGGCCAGCTTGAAGGCGAAGAGGAACTCCTGGTGGAGCCCCCAGTACCAGACCGCGAAGGTGATGACGGCCAGGGCGATGACCACCGGCACAAAGACGCCGGAAACCCGGTCGGCAAAACGCTGGATGGGGGCCTTGTCAGCCTGGGCCTCGCGCACCATCCGGACGATCTGGGAGAGGAGCGTTTCCTCGCCGATACGGGTCGCTCGGACCGTGAGGACGCCGCCTCTGTTCACCGTGGCGCCGGTGACCGGATTCCCTGGCTTTTTCGTCACCGGCACCGACTCGCCGGTGACCATGGACTCGTCCACGGTGGAGCTCCCCTCAACCACCTCCCCGTCCACGGGAAGGGCCTCACCCGGGAAGACCCGCACCAGGTCCCCAACCCGGACCGCGGAGGCCGGCACCTCCCGCTCCCCCTCGGGGGTCACGAGCCGCGCCTTGTCGGCCTGGAGCCGCAGGAGCTTTTTCAGGGCCTCTCCCGCCTTGCCCCTGGCCCGGGCCTCCAGGTACTTGCCGAGCCGGATGAAGGCGATGAGCATGGCCGAGGTCTCGAAGAAGACATGCCCCCCGTGCTCCCCGAAGGCACCGAAGAAGGCTAAGAGGGAGTAGAAGTAGGCGGCGGAGGTTCCCAGCGCCACCAGGACGTCCATGTTGGCGCTCTTGTTCTTCAGGGCGAACCAGCTCCCCCGGTAGAAGGTGAGCCCCGCCGAGAACTGGACGATGGTGGCCAGCACCAGGTTCATCCACCCCACGGCCCGGTTGTCGTGCTGGGCCATGGTGAACATGATGGGAAGCGAGAGAACGGCACTCAGGATGAACCAGTTCCGTTGGGAGAGGAGCTCCGACGCGGCTTCCGCCCCCCCCTGCTCCGGCTCCACCGGGGTGTACCCGGCCTCCGTCACTAGGGCGAAGATGTCGGCCTGGCCGAGGCGGGCCGGATCGAACCGGACCAGGGCCTCCTCCTGGGCCAGGTTCACCACGGCGGCGGTCACGGCGGGGTTGGAGAGGAGCTTCTTCTCCAGGTTCGCCACGCAGGAGGCGCAGTGGAGCCCCCGGACCCCGAAGCGGAGCTCCCCTGCCGCAGCGGCCCGTCGCGTCCCGTAGCCCAACTCCTTCACCCGGGAGTCGATGACGTCTTCCGAGGTCTTCGCCTCGTCGTACTCCACCGCCATCTCCTCGGTGGCGAAGTTCACCACCGCCATGACGACCCCGTCCATCAGGCCGATCTCCTTCTCGATCCGGGCCGCGCACCCGGCGCAGTGCATCCCGGTAATGCCGAACATCGTCTTATGCATCCCTCTCACCTCCCACCAGATACCCCTTCAGCTCCACGGCGCAGATCTTCACCACCGCCGCCACCGGCACCGCCAGCACCACCCCCCAGAACCCCATGAGCTCCCCCAGGGCCATAAGGGCGAAGACCACCGCCAGGGGGTTCAGGCGCAGGGTTCCCCGCATGAGGAGCGGCTTGATGAGGTTCCCCTCGATAATGACGTTGATGACGAAGTAGGCGGCGCAGACCTTGGGAATGATCATGAGGTCCCCGGTCTCGGCGTACCCCATGAGAGCCGGGGGGATCACCGCCACCATCACTCCCACGTAGGGGACCACCGACGCGAACCCGGCCACGAAGCCGTTCAGGAGCGGAAACTCGATCCCGAGGAGGTAGAGGGCCAGGGCCGACAGGATACCCACCAGGAGGCAATCGAAGAACTGGGCCATGACGAACCGCTCCAGGGAATCCTTGATCCGCCCCCCCACCTCCCGGAAGGAGTGGCGCTCCCGGTGGGGGACGAAGCGGAGGATCAGATCCTTGAAGAACTGCTTGGAGGAAAGCATGAAGAAGACGAGGATCGGCGCCAGGACCAGGTTGAACAGTCCGAAGAGGGCCGCCTTCAACTCCTGGTATCCCTTGCCCGACACGTCCAGGGCCAGTTTTTTCAGGGAATCCTGGGCACTGGCGATGAGCCATGTCCCCTCGTCGCTGCCGTAATAGGGGGAAAGCCGTGCCTTCCACACCTCCATGACCCTCTCCAGGTTCTGTACGTAGCGGGGGACTGCCCGGGGAAACGCTTCCAGCTGATGGTTCAGGTACGGGATAAGCGCAAAGAGCGAAAAGAACATAATCACCGCGATGCAGAGGTAGAGGATGGCGATGGCGGGGATACGGCCGAGCCCCTTGCGCTCCAGGCACTTCATGAAGGGGTTCAGCAGGTAGGCGATGACGAGGGAGGTGAGGATTGCCGAAAGGCTGTGGCGGGCCACGTGACCCGCCAGGAGCACCACCCCGAGGGTGGCGGCCAGGAACCAGGCGATATGGGCCGCGTCCCGGGGGCGCACCTTACGCCCCTCCCGAAAGATCGCCGCGCCGCACGTGGTCCGCGACGATCCTGACCGCCGCGGCGATGGGGATGGCGAGCAGGATCCCCCAGAACCCCATGAGTTCTCCGAAGAGCATGACGACCATAATCGTCACGAGAGGGTTGAGGTCCATGGACTCCTTGAACACCAGAGGCTTCACCACGTATCCCTCAAGGAAGTAGATCACCGCGAAGGCCCCGATGACTTTCAAGAGCACGAAACCGCTCTGGTACTGGACATAGGCGAAGAACAGCGGGGGAAGCGTTGCCAGGATCACCCCGATGAAGGGGAGAACCGACGCGAGGCCGGCGAAGATGCCGTTCAGGAAGGGATAATCGATACCGAGAATGAAGAGGGCGATGATGGAAAGGATTGCCACGATGGCCGAAACGATGAGCTGTCCCCGGATGTAGCCGCCGACGCTGGCGTTGATCTCCCGCCCCAGGGTGAGGACCGCTTCGCGCCGGGAACGGGGAAGCCACGTGATGATCCCGGTCTTGATCTCATTCTTGTACCAGAGCATGAAGAAGATGAGAATGGGGGCCAGGACCAGGTTGAACAGGTTGAAGACAAAACCCGTGGCTGCCTCATAGACGCCGGCGCCCAGGCGTGCCGCCATCTTGTCGATCTGGCCGGTTGCCGTCTCGAAGAGCCAGCGCCACTCATCGTCGGCACCGGCGGGAAGAGCCTGCATCTTCCAGGAGAGGACGATCGCCTTCCCCTTCTGGAGGTAGGCGGGAAGTCCCTTGAGGAACGCCTCCCAACGGATGCTGGCAAAGGGGACAATGAAGGCGACAAAGAAGAGCGAGAGGACCGTGAGGACCAGGTAGAGGGCGACGATCCCCCAACTGCGGCGAAGGCCCCGCCGCTCCAGGAGGACCACGGCCGGATCGAGGAGATAGGCGAGGACAAAGGAGAGGAGAAAGCAGGAAAGGGTGTGGCTGACGGCATAGCCCGCGGCTATCACGGCCGCGGCCGCAAGGAACCACATGATCCCCCTCTGCGCGGCCGGTGCTCTCTCTCCCATGGTTGTCCCCGTTCCCGTGATGCCGCCATCGCTGGCCGGCAGGCTCCTAGAATTCCTCTTCAGCTCCGAAGAGATCATGCTCTTCGAGCCAGCGCCTGATCCGCTCGGAGATGATCTCCTCCTTCATGGCCATGAAGCGGTCGAACTCCTCGGGATAGAAGGAGAGGATCTCGTCCAGTTTCCCGAAGGGCTTCTTCCCCTCGAAGGCCCGTTCGAGCATCCGCTTCAAGGCCTCGTTTTCGACCCCGCGGATGAACTCGTGGAGCAGCAGGCGCTCCTGATCGTAATCGAACGCGGGAATCTGGATGAAACGCTCGCCGCTCGCCTCCAGGTCGCGCCAGAACTCCTCGTCCTCGTAGTCGGCAGGGACGGCGAATATCTCCCCCGTCTCCCGGTCGAGGAAGTACATGATCCCTTCGTCCGGATTGTCAAAGGCCTCCAGGAGATCGTCCCAGACTATCTCCACATCACGCATGAACCCCATGGCTAACCCGTCTTCCTCTCTCTATCTTTACCTTTGCAGGCCTTTTGTTCTATAGTGCCGCCATGCGCGCTATCTTCATCGCCGATGCCCATCTGCGGCACGAGGGGGACGAAAACTACCGGCTCCTCGTGGAATTTCTTACAGAACTCCGGGGAACCGTCGACACGCTCTTCATCCTCGGCGATCTCTTCGAATTCTGGATCGGCTACGAAACGGTCCCCTTCACCCACTACCTTCCGATTCTGAAAAAGCTCCAGGAGCTGGCGGAAAATGGCACGGAAATCGTCTACCTGGAGGGAAACCACGACTTCCACATGGGGCCGTTCTTCACCAAGACCCTCGGCGCCCGGGTCCATCCCGGCCCGGCCCTCGTCACCATCGAGGGGAAACAGGTCTATCTCTGCCACGGCGACGAGGTGAACAGCCGGGATTACTCCTACCGGCTCCTCCGCTTCATCCTCCACAGCTCCCTCGTCCGGGCGGCCACCCGTGTCGTTCCCCCCTCGGTCGCCTCCCGTATCGCCGAGCGGATGTCCCGCGGCAGCAGGAAGAACCATGGCCGGCGGCAGCACCGCTGGGATTACCCGGCGCTCCTGCGGGAATTCGCCGCCCGGCGCTTCCGCGAGGGGTGCGACGTGGTTGTCTCGGGCCACTTCCACATCCCGTTCCTGGACGAAGCCGACGGAAAGGTTCTCCTCTCCCTGGGTGACTGGCTCACCCACTATACCTACGGGGAGTGGCGGGACGGGGTGGTATCGCTGAGGCGATACCGGTACCGGGGACCGGGGACCGGGGACCAGTAAAAACCTTCACGTCACGTCGAGGCCGAAGAGCCTCAGATATTTCCCAACCCGCTCCTCCAGGGTCGGCGCCGCCACCAGGAGGCAGGTTTCGTCGGGGCGATACCCCCGGCAGACCGCGGGGCGCACATCATAGGCGGTACAGAGCCCTGCCTCACCCAGATGCCGACACCTCTCCCCAACCGGCTTTCCGAGCGTCGTAATATCAGGAGCGATACAGCAGGTGCCGCACTTCAGACACTCCATGAATCTCCCCCCGATTACCGCCCCTTGGCGAAAAACGCCTCCAGGGCCTGTTCACCCAGATATGACGCCTTGATTTTCCACTTGTCCTGATTGATGACGAGGGCGGCGAGGGCGATCTGCGGATTCTCAACGGGAGCGTAGGCGGCAAACCAGTTGTAATGCCCCTCGGGATCAGTGCCGTTGATGGAGCCGGTCTTGGCGGCTATGTTGACATTGGCGATCCGGGGACGTCCATGGTTGTCGTGGAAGGCTCGGCGGGAAGTGCCGCTGGTGACGGTGGTGGAGAGCATTCGCGTGAGCTGGGCAGTCACCTCGGGAGCCGCGATGGAGCGGATGGTCCGGGGCTGATGCGTGTAGGTCACCTTGTTTCCGGTGTTCCTGATCTCCTCCACGAGGGAGGGGGCGAGCATGGTGCCGCCGTTGGCGATGGCTGCCATCATGACTGCCACATGGATGGGAGAGATCTTCACTTCCCGGCCGAGGCCGGCACCCATGAGGCGCAGATCGTTGTCGGTCCGGGGATACTCGGCCCGGCTCGGCTGGACCGGGGTGCCGGGGAGGAGGTAGTGGTTGAACCCGTAGCGCTCGGCGCAGCGCAGCACCGACTCCCTCCCGGCGATATCGCAGGCGACCCGGCCAAAGACCGGGTTGACCGATTTCCCCATGGCGGTCGTCAGGTCCATCTCCTGGGCGCCCCGCTTCGGGAGGGAACTCCAGTAGCGGGCACTCTCCGAATAGAGCCCTCCCCGGAAGGGGATGACCGTATCGGGGGTTACCTTCCCCTGTTCCAGGGCCGCCGTGGCGGTGATGATCTTGAAGAGGGAGGCCATGGGGTAGACCCCGTAAAAGGCCCGCTCCTCCCACTCGGGAGAGACGGACGAGTGGGAAACCATGGCCAGGACCTTGCCGCTCTTGGGTTCGATGGCAACAAAGACCCCATAGGGAACATCGAACTGGGTCAGGACCTCCCTGACCCTCTCCTGAATCGTACTGTCGATGGCAAAGACCACTCTCCCCCCTTCGGGAACGGGAGCAACGAGGCGGTCGCCTTCAAGCCGGGCCTGGGGAAAGAGGCCGGCACCGAGACGGAAGGAGCTGTAGATATCCAGATCGCGGGGAAGCTTCCCGGCAGATTGCGCCTCCTTCTGATCGCTGGAAACGGCCGTTCGCCCCGAAAGCACGGAAGAAAACACCGGATAGGCGGCGATAAGGGCCGCCAGCACGGGAAGGAGGACCCGAAGACTTTTTTTCCGGGGCTTCGATTCTTCGAGCCCCTTGCTTTCGAGTCTTTTGAAGGAGTTGCGGGGAGGGTCTTTCCGGCGCCCGGTGAGGGCGGAAAATGAAAAACGGCGCTTTCTCGTCAGATGTTTAAAATCTTGCATATATGGAAAAGGGTCCGGTTGCCCGAAACAGGCGTGAATACATGAAATTCATGGCGGTTACATTGCCGTCACTATATGCAAAACCCCTCCCTTTGTCAACGACGGCCCCCGTTACCAACCTCTCATGAATCGCGCCTCGACAGAGGTTCACCTGCCAACGGCACCCGCTCCGCCAGGTCCCGAAAACTCAGATCACCCAGGGCACTCCGAACCGCCGCCTCGATGGCTTCCCAGAGATCGTCCACGACAACATGATCCTCTCCTCCCAGCTGGCCGGGCAGCCCGACTCCCTGATTCCTCAGGGAGGAGAGCACCTCCCCGACCCTGATGTGCTCCAGGTCCCGGGCCGGCAGGTAGAGGGGATCATCGCCGCACCCCGCCGCCAGGACTCCTTCGTCTTCCAGACATTCGAGGAGCTCCCTCACGGAACGCTCAGGCACATCGAGGTGCTCGGCAAGCCCGGTGATGCTCCAGGGCGGGCGATCATTATGGAACGCCAGGGAAATCTCGTAGATGACGGCCAAGGCCAGGCGCTCCCGGGCCGCGTTGCTGATGGCGGGGGTGCGCACTTCGCGCCGGAAGGTCCGCAGGTGTTGATGGGCGTAAACCACTTCCCCCCCCAGAAGAACAATGACCCAGCTGGCGTACAGCCAGACCATGAAGACCGGCAGCACCGCCAGTGTCCCGTAGATGGCGTTGTACTTTGCCACCCCCACCTGAAAGTGGATGTACCCCCACTGGGCGCCCTGCCAGATCGTACCGGCGATAATCCCTCCCACAAGGGCCGAGCGGAAGCGGACTTTGGTATTGGGGATGAACATGTAGAGAAAGACGAGGGCGATCCAGATGCTGAGGTAGGGAACCAGGCGAAAAAGGGCCAGCAGCGCATCGCCGAGATACGTGTATCCCATGATCCACTGGACGAACGCCTGGCTTTCAATGGTGGTGGTCGTGCTCACCGCGGCAAAAAGAAGGATCGGGCCGCTCACCAGCACACTCAGGTAATCACTGAACTTGCGGTAGAGGGAACGGGTCTCCCGGACCCCCCAGATGGCGTTGAAGGCCTCCTCGACGTTGCCGAGGAGCGTCACGACCGTGACAAAGAGGGCCGCAAGGCCGATGGCGCCGAGGGATCCGACCTTGGTGTTGTTGATGTAGGCGACGATCTTGTCGACGATCTCGTGGGAGCCGGCTGCCACCTGGTCGAGGATAAACGGTTCCAGGGTGTTCTGGACTCCAAACCCCTTCAATACCGCGAAAGCAAGGGCAAAGAACGGGACGATGGAGAGGAGGGTGGAGAAGGCCAGGGCTGAAGCCCGGATGAGGCACTGGTCGTCCAGAAAGTCCTTGACCACCAGGGCGCCGATCTGCAGACACCGCAGCAGGCGCCCCTTCACCGGGCCAAAGGAGTCGGGCTCCATCTCCCAGAGGGCATGGGTGAAAAACCCTATGATCCTGTCCACCGCAGTTTCTCTTTGCGCCATGGCTCCCGCACCGGACGGCCCTGCTTACGAAAAAGCCCACGCGAGGTGGGCTTTTTCGTGCATAAACCGGAGGCTGCTACATCTGTCCGTACTTTTCTTTTTCCCGATCCATCGCTTCCTTGCCGGCCTCGATGGCGGAGGTGATGATCGACTTCTTCTCGGCGATCAGGTCCTTGGTCTCCTCATAGGTGTCCTTGATCTTGCCCTGGGCCTCCTTGGTGAAGCCCTTGATCTTGTCGATCGCATCATCGGTCAGATCCATGATGTTTTCCCGCATCTCCTTGCCGGTCTTCGGAGCAAGCAGGAGCCCCAGCCCCGCACCGACCGCCGTGCCGGCCAGGAAGGAGAGGAACACCGTTCCGACGCTTATCCCTTTTTCTTCGTCTGCCATGTCATTACCCCCTTTTCGTGATGAGTCGTTGAGCTAGGAATTTGCCTGCCGTCCTGGCGCCGGTTATCCAGACCGACGAGGTTGCCGCAGCATGGGCCACCGAGCTGACCACGGTGTTGATGGTGCGGAGGTTGCGGCCCGTGTCGCCGACCGCCTCCATGAAGGTCTGGACATCCTCGCGCTTCTCGGCGATCCCCTCGGTCACCGTACGCAGTTCGGTGAGGGTCCGCTCAAGCTCGAGGAGCACCGGTTTCAGTTCGCCGCCGGTACGACTCACGAAGCCGCGCAGGTCTGCCGCGGCCTTCCGAATCTCGATCAGGGTCGGGATAATGAAAGCCACCAGCACCACCAGGGCGAGGGCAATCACCACCACGGCTATTGCGGTCACAGTCATGCGGTCGATTCCTCCAGGAACGGAAAGTAGTGTAAGTATAGAAGAGGAGCGGGATAATGCAAGCGTACCGTTAAGGCCGGAAGCGGGGCCACTATACCCTATCCCCGTCGGCGTTTGCAAACGAAATGCTCAGGATTGGCGCGGAGTTTCACCTCCAGTGCCAGGGAAATTTTCATTTGACAAACCCCGGGGGCTTCCGTATTCTTTCTGGAAAATTAAATAGAAACGCATTCTTATCAAGAGTGGTGGAGGGAAAGGCCCTGCGAAGCCACAGCAACCGGTCTTCCGGGTCGCATTCGAGCACGAAGGCGAACCGGAAGGTGACAGGTGCTAAATCCTGCCGGGAGGCAAAGATGAGAACGGCGCTTGACGATAGCCACAACTGTCAACAAAGCCCCTTCTCGCCACCGCGGGAAGGGGCTTTTGTTTCCGAACCATTTATTCAGGATTGACGCATGTCCGTCGGCATCGTACAGGAACAATCAGTAACCTTCGACACGGAACTCCGGCTGGAGAGCGGCCGCATTCTCGGCCCCATCACCCTCGCCTACGAGACCTACGGCGAGCTGAACGCCGACCGCTCCAACGCGATCCTGGTGGCCCACGCCTGGACCGGAAACGCCCATCTGGCGGGGAAAAACAGCGAGGAGGACACAAAGCCGGGATGGTGGGACGCCATCGTCGGCCCCGGCCGGCTCCTGGACACCGACCGGTGCTTCGTCATCTGCTCCAACGTCATCGGCTCCTGCTACGGCTCCACCGGCCCCGCCTCCATCAACCCGAAAACCGGCAAGCGCTACAACCTCACCTTTCCCGTCATCACCGTCCGCGACATGGTCAGGGCCCAGGCCCTCCTCCTCGACCACCTGGGAATCGACCGGCTCCTCACCGTCCTCGGCGGGAGCATGGGGGGGATGCAGGCCCTGGAGTGGGCCACCCAGTTCCCGGACCGGATCCGCTCCGCCATCGCCCTGGCCACCACGAGCCGCCCGTCGCCCCAGGCCATTTCCCTCAACGCCGTTGCCCGCTGGGCCATCTTCAACGACCCCACGTGGAAGAAGGGGGAATACCGCAAGAACCCCAAGGACGGCCTGGCCCTGGCCCGGGGGATCGGCCACATCACCTTTCTCTCCGACGAGTCCATGTGGCAGAAGTTCGGCCGCCGCTTCAACGCCCGGGACGGCCTCTTCGACTTCTTCGGCCAGTTCGAGGTGGAGCGCTACCTCTCCTACAACGGCTACAACTTCGTGGACCGCTTCGACACCAACTCCTTCCTCTACCTGGCCAAGGCCCTGGACCTCTACGACACGGCCTGGGGGTACGAATCCCTGGAGGAGGCGTTTTCCCGGGTAAAGGCGCCGATCCAGTTCTTCGCCTTCACCTCCGACTGGCTCTACCCCCCCTACCAGACCGAGGAGATGGCGACCATCCTCCGCTCCCTCGGCAAGCCGGTCGAATACCACCTGATCGAATCGGCCTACGGCCACGACGCCTTCCTCCTGGAACACGAGACCTTCGCGCCGATGGTGCGGGAATTCCTCGACAAGGTGGAACGTTCGGAGTAGCCTCGGGTGAACATTGCGTTGCAGTGATGCACTGCCGGGAGGTGAACGATGGCGAGGAAGATCTTCATAGCGGCCACGGGACAGAACTGCGGCAAGACCACCACCAGCCTCTCGCTGCTCCACCTGGCTCGGAAGAAATACGGCAGGGTCGGCTTCATGAAACCCCTGGGCCCCAAGCCGGCAACGCTGCGCGGGGTCCCCATGGACAAGGACGCGGCCCTCATGGCCCAGGTCTTCGGCCTGACAAAAGACCTGCGCTGGATGTCGCCGGTGGTGGTCTACCCCGACACCAGCCGGAAGGTCATCGACGGCGAGATCTCCCCCGACGGACTCCGGGAGCGGATCCTGGAAGCCCATGCCGAGTTGGAGAAGCAGTGCGACTTCATCATCATCGAAGGGTCGGGGCATCCGGGGGTCGGCTCCGTGATGAAACTCTCCAACGCCCGTATCGCCCGGATGCTCGATGCGCCGGTGCTCATGGTGACCGGCGGCGGCGTGGGGAACGTGGTGGACGCGGTCTCCGTGGACCTGGCCCTCTTCGAGAAGGAGGGTGCCCAGGTCCGGGCCATCCTGGCCAACAAGCTGGTTCCCCACAAGCGGGAGCAGATCCTCGACTACCTGCAGCGGGCCTTCGCCGACGAACCCTTCCCCGTCATCGGCGGCTTCGACTACCAGCCGGTCCTGGCCAACCCGACGCTGGACCGGGTCTCGAAGCTCCTGGACCTCCCCCTCCACGGCAACCGGCGCGACCGGAACCGGATCATCCACAACGTGCAGATCGGCGCCGCCTCCACCCAGCGGGTGGCGGAACTGCTGCGGGACTCCACCCTCCTCATCGTCACCAGCAGCCGCGACGAACTCCTCGTGACCCTGGCCAACCTCTACCAGATGCCCGAATACCGCTCCAAGCTCGTGGGGCTCGTCATCCCCGGCATCATCCCGGTCAGCACCATCACCCAGCAGATCCTGGAGCGGAGCAAAATCCCCTTCCTCCGCAACTACACCCACACCACTGCCGAGCTGTACCACCTCATCACCGAGGATGTCTCGAAGATCACCGCCGAAGACACCGAAAAGCTCGCCCTCATCAGGAGCCTGGCCGAAACCCGCCTCGATTTCGACCGGCTCGATGCGCTCTTCGGGCCGGCCCCACGTGATCCAGACCGTCCTCGCACTCCCTGACATTCAAATGCGTTTGAAACACTGAGCAACTGAGCAACGGAGTAAAATCTAGAGGGGAATTCCGTCGAAATCCGGGTAATACGCGTAACAGGGTCAAGCAGAATCCATAGCTAGCCAACTGATTTCTCAGTTGCTCCGTTGCTCAGTGTTATTACAGCTGCCGTGTTCGAAGAAACGACTCGAACGCCTCCCGGAGCGGCTCCCCCTCCCCTTCGCCGATGGCGTAAGAGGCACGGAGAACCGTCTTCCCCGTGCCGGTCAGGCGGGCGATGTCGATGGGGGTGGCAGCCACCACCAGGTCGCACGGCACCGCCTCGATGGTGCGGGCCAGGTCCGCCACCTGGGCGGGGCTATACCCCATGGCCGGGAGGACCGGCCCGATGTGGGACCAGGCGCCATAGACCTCCCGCAGCGACCCCTGGGCCCAGGGGCGCGGGTCGACCGCCTCGGCGGCACCGTGCTGGCGGGCAGCGGCGAGCCCGGCGCCGGAGGGCATGGAGCCGTGGGTGATGGTGGGCCCGTCCTCGATGACCAGCACCCGCTTCCCCCTGATCCGCTCCCCTTCGGCCACGGTGATGACCGATGCCGTCCGCACCAGCAAGGCCGACGGGTTCGCGCTCCGCACCGCCGTCGCCACCGCCTCGATGGCCGCCGGCTCGGCGGCATTCACCTTGTTCATGACCACCACGGATGCCCGGCGCAGGTTCACCTCCCCCGGATACCAGGAGGTCTCGTGGCCCGGCCGCAGCGGGTCCACCACCACCATCTCCAGGTCGGGCCGGAAGAAGGGAAGATCGTTGTTGCCGCCATCCCAGATGATGAGCCTCGCCTCCCTCTCCGCCCGCCGGAGGATCCGCCGGTAGTCCACCCCCGCGTAGACGATGGCCCCGTGGTCGAGGAGGTGCTCATACTCCTCCCGTTCCTCGATGGTGCACCGGAAGCGGTCCAGGTCCGCCAGCCCCTCCAGCCGCTCCACCGCCTGGGCCGCCAGGTCGCCGTAGGGCATGGGATGCCGGACCACCACGGGGCGGATCCCCCTCTCCCGCAAGATGTCGCAGAAGTAGCGGACCACCTGGCTCTTGCCGCAGCCGGTCCGTACCGCGCAGACCGACACCACGGGGAGCCGGCTTCTGAGCATGGTGGCGTCCGGCCCCATGAGGAGGAAATCGGCGCCCAAGGCCAGGACCCGGGATGCGATGTGCATGAGCCGCTCGTGGGAGACGTCGCTGTAGGCGAAGACCACCTGCTCCGCCCTGAGGCGGCGGATGAGTTCCCCCAACTCCTCCTCGGGAAAGATGGGTATCCCGCGGGGATAGAGTTTGCCGGCCAGTTCCGCCGGATAGCGGCGGTTGCTGATATAGGGGATCTGGGCCGCGGTGAACGCCACGACCCGGAAGACGGGGTTGTCCCGGAAGGAGCAGTTGAAGTTGTGAAAGTCCCGCCCGGCTGCCCCCATGATGATGATCCGTTTCCGCTTCATGATCCGCCTCCAGTGATTTCCGTTCCTGCCGTGCCCGCAACAGCCTGTTCGATCTCGTCCAGATGGCAGATGACCCCCCTCTTCCCGCCGCCGCGGACAAAGCGGAGGACCGCCTCCACCTTCGGCCCCATGGAGCCCGGAGGGAACTGGCCGGCCGCCAGCAATCGCCCTGCCTCGTCCGCATCGAGGCGCTTCAGGAACTCCTCGGCCGCGGTGCCGAAGCCGGTGGCCACCCCCGGCACGTCGGTGGCGATGACCAGAATATCCACCCCCACTTCTAGGCAAAGGCACGCGCTTGCCAGATCCTTGTCGATCACCGCATCGATGCCGTGGAAGGCGCGCCCCTCCCTGGTAACAGGAATCCCGCCCCCGCCGCAGCAGACCACGATGAAATCCACCTCCACGAGGCGCCGTATCTCTTCCTTTTCAACCACGGCCAGGGGTTCCGGCGACGCCACCACCCGCCGGTACCCCTTGGGGGTGCCCGCCATGGGCCACGGGAACCGCGCCGCCTCCTCAGCCGTGTAGCAGGGACCGATGGGCTTGGTGGGGGTGCGGAATGCGGGATCATCCTCCGCCACCTGCACGTAGCTGATGAGGCTCACCAGAAACCGTTTTTCCCCACCGAGGGCCAGAAGCTCGCTTTCCAGGCTCGATTCGATCATGTAGCCGATCTGTCCCTGGGTCTGGGCCACCAGGACCTCCAGGGGCATGGCCGGCACCTCCGGGCAGCTCTCCTGCTGCATCAGGAGGTTTCCCACCTGGGGACCGTTGCCGTGGGTGATGATGATCCGGTAGCGGTCCGCCAGGCGCGCGATCTGCTCCATGGGGCGCCTCAGGTTGGCGAACTGCTCCGCGCAGGTCCCCTGCTCTCCCTGGCGGATCAGGGCATTGCCGCCGAGGGCGATCAGGAGGATGGGGCGGTTCACGGTGTGGGTCATGGTGGGTCCTCTCCCCGGTGTGAATTCATGAGAGTCTCTGCAATGGTACCACAGAGATGGCCCCGATGCAGGCGACGACATTGACAAGGGGGGATTCGGGGGATTTACTTGAAAGACATCATTCAACCCCACGAGGTACGCGTATGCCACCCTTCCCGCCGTATATCCCCCCCGATTTCACCCGTCCCGACCTGGCAGCCGCCCCTCCGGCCAGCACGGAGAAGGCTCCCCGCGACGGCGTGCTCCCCGCCGGCTTCCACGCCACGTCCAACCACCCGGAGTATGTCCACCTAGGGGGCGGGAGGTGGCTCCTGGCCGTCGAGAGCAGAATGGATGCGGTTCTCGTTCTTGAGGATGAGGGAGTGAGGGTGGTGGAGCCCCGCTTGGTGCGGGAGGGGGAAAGGGTCGTCATGGGGCGCGCGGAGAACGGCGAGGATGGCATCTACGTACACACCACGGGATTCGAACCGCTGGCGGATGCCTCATCGGGCGACAAATTCGGCTTCCGGAGCCGCGGCACCCGGGAGACCCCCTTTTCCCGCTCCTACGACGAGCTGTACGACATCCTGCGCCACGACCGCGACAACGGCTCTATCGTCTGGGTTCTTGGTCCCGCCGTGGCCTTCGACCGGGACAGCCGCGACGCCATGGCCAGCCTGGTCGGTGCCGGCTACTGTCATGCCCTCCTGGCCGGCAACGCCCTGGCCACCCACGACCTGGAGGCGGCCTTCTTCCACACCGGGCTCGGCCAGGACATCTACACCCAGGCCCTGGTTCCCCGGGGACACTACAACCATCTGGACGTCATCAATGAGGTGCTGCGCCACGGCTCCCTGGAGCGGGCCATGGCCGAGCTGGGGATCGGGGACGGGATCATCCGGGCCTGCCTGGAGCGCCGGGTGCCGGTGGTCCTGGCGGGCTCCATCCGCGACGACGGGCCGCTCCCCGAGGTCATCACCGACTCCGGCCGGGCCCAGGACGCCATGCGGGTCCACGCCCGCCGCGCCACCACCGTCATTGCCCTTGCCACCCAGCTCCACGCCATCGCCGTCGGGAACATGACGCCGGGCTACCGGGTCATGGACGACGGTACGGTGCGGCCGGTCTATTTCTATGTCGTCGACATGTCCGAATTCATCGCCGACAAGCTGGCCAACCGGGGCTCCGCCCAGGCCCGGGCCATCCTGACCAACGCCCAGGACTTCATGGTGAACCTCTGGCACAACCTGCGGGGGTGAGTGCGCGGGAGAACTACCCCCCGTTGGCCGGCAGCAGAAAACAGAACGTGCTCCCTTCTCCCTGGCGGCTTTCCACCGTAATGCTCCCCCCCATCAACTCGACCAGCCGCTTGCAGATGGAGAGCCCCAATCCCGTTCCTTCGTATTTTCGGCTCAAGCCGGTGTCAACCTGATGGAACGGCTTGAAGAGGCGTTCCAGATCCTCTTCCTTGATGCCGATGCCGGAATCGGCGACGCTGGTGACGTACCACTCCGATTCGCGGGAGCAACGCACGCTGATGGTCCCCTGTTCGGTGAACTTGACCGCGTTGCTGAGTAGATTCAGCAGCACCTGTTCCACGCGCCGCTGGTCGCTGACGATGCTTCCCACATCATCCGCGATTTCCAGGATGAGGCGCAGACCTTTTTTGTCAACGAGGCCGGCCACCGATTGGGTGACCTTCTGAACGGACTCCCGCAGTTGGAACGGCTCAGGAGATATCTTCAACTGCCCCGCCTCGATCTTGGAGATATCGAGAACGTCGCTGATCAGGGAAAGCAGGTGGTTGGCGCTATGCCTGACCATGGTCAGCTGCTTGGCCTGTTCGTCATTGATGGGGCCGCCCAGCCCCTGCAGCAGGATGCCGGTAAAGCCGATGATGGAGTTGAGGGGGGTCCGCAGTTCATGGGACATGGTGGCGAGAAAGGCGGATTTCAGCTGGTCGGCCGCCTCGGCCCGCTCCTTGGCCACCGCGAGCTCGGCAGTTCGCTCCCTGACGAGATCCTCCAGATTTTCCCGGTACTTCCGAAGCTCCTCTTCGGCCATTTTGCGCTCGGCCAGTTCCTGCTCCAGCTGCGCCGTGCGGAGCTTGACGGTCCGCCGGAGCGTGCGGTTCCAGAGGATGAACCCGGTCACCGTCATTATGACAACCACCCCCAGGATAAGGCCCGAAACTTGCAGCCAGACAGGCAGTTTGAACTGCACGTCTTCCGAGGTCCAGCGGTTCAGCGATGCATAATAGGCCGACCGGGGGTCCTTTTTCAGCTCCGCGAGGTGACGGTCGATGGCGTCCAGCAGGTGACGGGAAGCATCCCGGGGCGCGGCAAAAAAGAAGGGGGCGGGGTCGAACATGATCGGCGTATCTTCCAGCCCCGACTCTCTCGCGTGCCTCAACCCGTAGAAACGGTTGGTGACGGCGGCATCAATCTTGCCATTGGCAAGCATGTCGAACTCGGTCTTGTAATCGGGCACGGGGATGAGGGTGATCTTCAACCCGAAGCTGCTGGCGAGCCTCCTGAAGGTTTCAAACTGGATCGTCTGCTCCAGGGCGGCAACCCGTTTTCCGTTCAGGTTCAGGATCGATTGGATGCCGCTCCCCTTGCGGGCATACACCTGGGACCAGCCGGTGAGAACCGGAATCCTGTGGAAGGAGTAGAGGTTTTCCCGCTCGGCCGTATAGGCCACGTCCGGCATGAGGTCGATCTCCCCTTTCGCGAGCCGATCCAGGCCTTCCACCCAGGTGCCGTGCACATAGTGCAGGTTCCACCCCTCGGTTTTCGCGATGTGCTCGATAATATCGATGAAGATGCCCGACGGTTTGCCGGAGTCGTCGGTGAAGATCTTGGGGGAGTTTTCATAGACACCGACGGTCACGACCCGGGCCTCGGCTCCGGCAGTGGGGATTGCGAGGTTGGAAAAAGTGAGCAGCGCGATGAGGAGCACCAGGAAACAGCTTCGACATGCCATGCCGCTTTTCGTCATCATACCATGCACTCCGCTCATTAATTGTTGCCAAAAAACCGACATACGGTAAGATACAGTACGCACTAGATCAAGCCAAAAGGACTGTATCGTGAACAACAAAATTCTCATCATCGAAGACAACGAGCAGAACCTCTACCTCCTGTCGTTCATCCTTGAGAAGCACGGTTACGAAGTCTTCGCCGCCATGGACGGGTTCGAGGGGATCGCCCTTGCCGACAGTGTCCGGCCAACCCTCATATTGCTGGATATCCAGCTCCCTGAAATGGACGGCTACGACGTAGCCCGCAAACTCAGGGCCAATCCTTCCCTGGCTGATGTCCCCATAGTTGCCGTCACGTCATACGCCATGGCCGGAGACCGGGAAAAAGCCCTGATCGCCGGTTGCAGCGGCTATATCGAGAAGCCGATCAATCCCGACACCTTCATGCAGCAGGTCAAGGAGCACTTGCCGGCCTAATCTGTCCAGAGGAGAGAAGGCATGACTCGAATCCTGATCGTCGATGACAACGAGCAGAACCTCTACATGCTGGAGGTTTTACTCTCCGCGCACGGTTTTCAGGCACTCTCGGCGACAAACGGAGCCGAAGCCCTGGCACTGGCCCAGGCCTCCCCCCCCGATCTCATCATCAGCGACATCCTCATGCCGGTCATGGATGGGTACGCATTCTGTCGCGAATGCAAGAAGACGGCCCAGCTGAATGATGTGCCGTTCATATTCTACACCGCCACCTTCACCGAGGCAGAGGACGAGAAGCTCGCCCTGAGCCTCGGCGCCGACCGCTTTCTCCTCAAGCCTCAGGAGCCGGATGAGATGATGCGGATTGTCCGCGAGCTGCTCGCCGTGCCGCGGCCCGGAACCGGCCGAGAGCCGTCGGAGAAAGGTCAGGAGCAGGCTGAACACCTCCAGAAGTATGGCGAAGCGCTGTTCCGGAAGCTGGAAAAAAGGATGGCCGACCTGAAGCAGGCCAACCGGGCGCTGGAACACGAGATCGAAGAGCGCAAAAAGGCCGAACTGGAACTGCAGCAAGTGAACCGGACCCTCGAAGAACGGGTCGCCGAGCGCACTGCCCTGCTGGCAGCAGCCAACGGGCAGTTGCAGGAGGAAGTCCAGCGCTCCAGGCAGGCCCAGAACGAGATCGCCCTGCTGAACGACGTTCTGGTGAGGCGGACCGAATCGCTGGAAGGGCTGAACCGGGAACTGGAGGCTTTCAGCTCGGCGGTCACCCATGACCTCCAGGCGCCGCTTCGGAGCATCATCGGATACGCCGGCATCGTGCGCGAGGAGTGCGAAAATGCGGTCGACGGGTCGGTGCTCGAATATATCGGCAGAATCGAGCGGAGCGTCAACAGGATGAACGAGCTGATCGAGGCGCTGCGGGACCTGTCGCAGGCCAGCTCCGCGGCGTTGCATCCCGACACCGTCAACCTGAGCACCATCGTCCGGGAGATCATCTCCGCCCTGCAGGAAGCGGACTCGGAGCGCCGCGTGACCTTTGTCATAGCCGACGGCGTGACCGCGGAGGCGGACAGGCCGCTGATCACATCGGTCATCGACAACCTGCTCAACAACGCCTGGAAGTACAGCCGGCGGAATGAAACGGCGCGGATAGAATTCGGCGCCCTGGAGAAAGACCAGGAGCACGTCTATTTCGTCAGGGATAACGGCGCCGGTTTTGACATGAAGTACGCTTCGAAGCTTTTTACCCCCTTCCAGCGCCTGCATCGGCAGGATGAATTCGAAGGGACGGGGGTCGGGCTGGCAACCGTCCAGCGGATCATTCACCGCCACGGCGGCAGGATCTGGGCGGAAGCAAAAGTGGCTGAAGGGGCAACGTTCTATTTTACCCTCAGTCGGGCAATGCATGGTTAACTGGTTGCCCTCTCCCCCTCGGCGCCGGGCATTTCTTCCCGGCCTTCTGCTGCTCCCATCGCCATCGAAATTCCGGAGTTCCATTCGTCGTTTCGCGCTCCGCCCTTCATCGGCTGGTCAGGCCGACTACTATGGCTTCTGCTGACTTCTGCCGAACATGAGGAAGCTGCTTTTCAGCTCCCCTGCACCGGATTTCGCCAGTGCGAGAGCTGAACCTGCCCCGCCGCGGCGAAGACTGCGTGGGAAACCTCATTGTCGGCCAGGAATCCCTGGAGCGGTATTTTCGCATGACGCAACGGCCCATAATCTGCCAACGGCTGAGGGCGCAGCGGCGGCGCGGGTTCACCGCGCCGACCGTCTGGCGCGCTTTGTTATGCCTATGGTTTTATTGCTTCGATAGTTGCCGAAACTACATAGTCCTCTATTTTGCTTCCCGGCATCCAGTCACGGATGAATGCTCTGCTCTCCGTTTTTGGATTGATTCGAATATTCACGAAGCCGGTTCGCTCCAACATGGATTCAATTTCCTCGATCGAAGATGCGCCTGCTATGCATCCGGTGTGGAACGCCATATTATTTTTAATGTCCCCGGGCATTTCGGCGGTGGCAACTACATCGGAAATTGCCAGCCGTCCGCCCGACTTCAAGACACGGAAGGACTCGCTAAACACCTTTGCTTTTTCTGGAGATAGGTTGATTACACAATTCGAGATGATGACGTCCACAATGCCATCGGCAACCGGAAGGTTTTCCAACTCCCCTAATCGAAAATCGACGTTCCCGAAATTGGCTTTATCCGCATTGCGGCGGGACTTCGTAATCATTTCCGGCGTCATGTCAACTCCTATGACATGTCCTGTGTGGCCGACAGCCCGAGCCGCAAGGAAGCAGTCGAACCCTCCGCCGCTACCAAGGTCGAGCACCGTTTCGCCAAGCTGCAAAGACGCAATGGCCTGCGGATTGCCGCACCCAAGCCCCAGGTTCGCACCCTCAGGAACAGCCGCCACATCTTCGCCTGAGTAACCCAAGCCAAGCGAGATGTCTTCTGTCGTAGCACCATTAGGCGTTCCACAGCACGATGAAGAAGAGCAACCGCAACCTGCCCCACCTGATACGGCAACCTTTCCATAATTCTCCCGAACTGCACCGCGAATCTCTTCATTCCTTTGCTTGTCCATTTTGCACCTCCTCAATAGGGTTTATGAGCAGCGCTCACCCTATAGACGGCAAAAGATCAAAAAGGACGCAACATTAACGCTGCTGGTAATCAGCAAGCATCACAAGCTTTGCCTTTGCGTTCGTAATCGCAGAGCCGTCCGTTATGGTCTAACTCAAGCCGGCAGCAATCAGCTATCATTCCCTTCAGCAGAGCGCGTCCGCGCTGTACTCGCGATTTGGCGCCGGAAAGTGACGTCCCCAGCACCTCCGCAACCTCCCTTTGCGTCAAGCCTTCCAATTCCGACAGAATGATCGCTTCCCGATAAATCTCCGGCAACCGTTGTATCATGGGCTGAAGACAGTCGGACAACTCTTGAACGGCCTTTTCGCCCGGATTCGATTCCGGGTGCGCCAACGACACAGGAATACCGGTCGAGGCCTTTTGCGAGCGATAAAGATCGATGATGGCATTTCGCGCAATCTGGTAGAGCCAGCTTTGCAGCTTTGTCCCGTCCTTCAGGGACGGCAGTCCGGCATGCATCTTCAGGAATACGTTTTGAAGAGTGTCATCTGCAACTGCGTCATCGGCAATCCTGCTCTTGATGAAGGCGCGAAGCCTTAAATGATATTCTTGCCAAATTTGTTCTGATGTCTTCATTGTAAATTCTCTGGCATAACGGGTCACGCAGTTGACCCGTTCGGGCAGCTTTTCCGCCCGACCGGTGTCCAACTGACCAGTTGGGACTTCTCCTTTTTAGCCTTCTGCCTTTTTACTTTTGTCTCGTGTCCAGGGCTGATCTCTTTGGGTTGTCTCCAGCCATTGACGATCCACCGGATGCGTCAACGCATCACCGTGACATCAGCGCGAATACACCCCAGCCCAGGTATTCACGCGTGTAAGCGGTGTAGCGCTCGGGTTCTGAGGTCAGTTGGGCTCGAACCTCTTTCGCTAACTCGTCGTCGGGATTGGCTTCAAGCCATCGGCGCATGGTGAGCCATTTGGCCGCCTCGTATCTGTCCCAGCCGTCTTGGTCAGCCAGAACCATTTCAACGACATCATAGCCAAGGTGGCCGAAAGACGCGATAAGTTCAGGAAGCATGAGGAAGTCGGAGATTGAATTGGCAAGACACCCCTTGGCAACATCTTCCGTCGGCGGTAATTGCCGCCAGTAGGGCTCGCCGATGAGGATAATCCCTCCGGTGCGCAGGCTCCGCGCCAGAAGCTCGATAGTGCCGGCGACTCCCCCGCCGATCCAAGTGGCCCCGACACAGGCTGCCACACCGACCTTCTCGTCGGAGACGTAACCGACAGCATCGCCATGGATGAACTTGACTTGATCGGCGACGCCAAGTTCTACAGCACGGAGTTTCGCTTGTTCGGTGAACAACCGGCTCATGTCGATGCCGGTGCCGATGACACCGTGATCGCGTGCCCAGGTGCATAGCATCTCTCCCGAACCGCTGCCGAGATCGAGCAAGTGGGCCCCCGTTTCCAGACGCAACGCCGCGCCGAGAGTGGCGAACTTTTCTGGTGTGAACGGGTTATGGATGCGGTGAGCACTTTCGGTTATGTTGAAGATCCGAGGTATGTCCATTTCGGGAAATCTCCTTACAGATGAATGGAATTCAGGGGACACCATACTCACGGAATTCAGACAGGAATTCAGGGGACACCATACTTATCTCAGTTGAATTAGGTATGGTGTCCCCGGAACTCCCCGTCCCCGGAACTCCCCCACACCGGTTGCGGGAGACTCTGTTGCCGATCTCGGAGTCGTCGGCTCACCCTGGCAGGGAGCCGGTACGACCAGGCAGCTTCCACCAGCATCCGTCGGGCATGGCTGTTGCCGGTCTTTGTAATCCCTCCCCGCTTGGTTGTTTCGCCGCTCGAATGCTCCGAGGGGACAAGCCCGAGATAGGCCATTAACTGCCGGGGGTGATCGAATCGGCTCAAGTCACCGAGTTCCGCGACGGTCGTCACGGCAACCACCAGAGAGACACCGCGCAATGCTTGGAGTGCTTCAACCACCGGACCAACGCGCCACTGCGTGACGAGCTGCCGAATCTGCTCTGTGAAGCGATCGATGCGTTCGCTACAGGCCCTCACCGCATCGACGTATTCCTGGAGCGTGATCTGCTGGGCCGGGTGCGGCATTTTAATGTCAGAGATCCAGCGCCAGTGGGCGAGGCTCCATAGGGTTTTGCCGCTGTAGCGAACCCCGCTGCGCAACAGGAATGCATTGAGCTGCTGCCGCGCTTTGCGTTCCGCGCTCTTGGCATCCTCTCGGGCACGGGAGAGGTCCCGCATCGCTTCGTCCTCAACGTGAGGCACGTAGACCGGCGTCAGTTCGCCAGCCCGGTGCAAACGGGCCAGCATCTCGGCATCCCGTCGGTCGTTCTTGATCCGGTTGCCGCTCTTCTTCGGGATCAGCGACGGCGCAACCACGATGCAGTCGAACCCCTGTCGGGTCAGGTGACGATAAATCTCATAGCCGCATGGCCCGGCTTCGTACACAAAATGAAGCTCGCGTCCTTGGGAGACCAGCTTCCGCACGACTTTGTCCAAGGAGTGCAGGTCGCCACCGACGCTTCCATAGTGGCGGACTTCATTGTCTCGCCCCCAATCGGCAAGAGCTATTTCGATGGAGTTCTTGTGAACATCAAGCCCGACATACGTGATAGACTTTTCCATGACCTGCCTCCTTGGTTGTGGCTCTGTACTGGTGGTTTCCCATCTCCAGCATAACCCACGTTTCCGCAAGGGGCAGGTCTTTTACTTTCTACTGTCAGCCATTATGGCTAGAGCAGCATCAACCGCTAACGTCAAATCAGCTTCTTCAGGCTCAGGTATATTCGCACCTTTATCGGCCAGCAGTTTCCTGACCCACGTTAAAATCTCTTTTGCAATGTTACAGGTTAAAGTAGTGACATCTTCTCGGGGCGGATTAAACTCCTTAACCGCACCTTTGCTGTCGATGCGTCGCAAAGGACCGATGATGAAGTTCTTAGTCCCTTGTCCTGCATTAATCATTTGGGAGCCATCATGCGTTGTAGCATTTCGGCAGTAGAAGATGAACTTGCCGTAGGTTGGAGAGATTTGCTGTCAACGGCAATCGAAAATTGACCCACTTTACCGGTTGATCGGCAATTGAAAAATGACCCACCTTCCTGGGTTAATCATCCATCTGGGGTGTCGGCAGTTGCTGCCCGAGAATGCCAGCTCGGCGCTTCTCTTTCAATCGGTAGCTGTCACCCCTGATCTGAATGACATGGGCGTGGTGCAGCAACCGGTCGAGCATTGCTGATGTGAGTGCCGTGTTGCCGCCGAAAGCCTGTTCCCATTCCCCAAAGCTCAGGTTCGAGGTGAGGATGACGGAACCTGTTTCGTACCTTTTGGCGATCACCTGAAAGAACAGGTTTGCCTGTGTTTCGCTGAACGGAAGGTATCCAATCTCGTCGATGATGAGTAGTCTCGGCCCCAGGACACTGCGCCGCATTACTTCCTTGTACCGCCCCTGGCGCTGGGCGCTTTCGAGTTGCAGCATCAGGTCCGCAGCGGAAATGAAGCGCACCTTCACGCCGCACTGGGTTGCCCGGTAGCCGAGGGCAATGGCGAGGTGAGTCTTGCCGGTACCGCTGGGACCGAGCAGGATTACATTCTCCCGACGCTCCAGAAACGCCATTGCCGATAGGTCCAGGATTCGCTGCTTCGGGGCGCCGGTGGCAAAATCGAAGTCATAATCCTCAAGGGTCTTGATCGCGGGAAAGCCCGCGAGCTTTGCCATGGTGTGGCGCGAGCGCCCCTGCCGGACGTCGTTCTCGGCCTTGAGTACCTGCTCGAGATAGTCGATGTATGACGACTCCTGCTTTGCCGCAGCATCGGCAAGGTCGGCGTACACATCGGTCACCGCCAGAAACTTCAAGTCGTCGCAGAGGGTGACCATACGCTGGTGCTGGATGTCGCTCATAGCCGCCCCTCCTGAAGGATCTGATCATAGAAGGAGGCGGGGCGCTGAAGTGGGATCACCGGCCACGGCATGGGAGTGATGACTTCCGGCTTGCCCTGCTCAACCTTAACCCTTGGCGGCAGCGGCGACATTGCCGCGCGCTCGATCTTGAGACGATCGCAGGGGCGCTCGCTGGTCTCGCCATGGATTCGGCAGTTGGCTACGTCATTAAGCCAGTTACGGACCTCGATGTTGGCGGTCGCGACATCGAGAGTTAATCCTGCCTGCTTAAGGCGCGAGACCAGCGGATAGTAGAAGCTGTACCGCAGGTAGCGGTTGAACCGCTCGACCTTTCCCTTGGTCTTGGCGCGGTACGGCTTGCACAGCCGGGGGATAAACCCGAAATGCTTGGCTGTGTCCCACAGGCCGGAGTGGAAGCGGTGCTTGCCCTCGCCGAAGGCGTTTCGCTCCAGAACCACAGTCTTCATGTTGTCATAGAGCACTTCACGCGGGACGCCGCCGAAGAAGGAAAATGCCATCTCATGGCACTCACGAAGGACATCAAAGGCCTGGCTGGTGGTGAAGACGACGAACGAATCGCGGCTGAAACCAAGGGTTCCAACGAACGCGTACAATGGGTGTTTACCCCTGCGCAATTCGCACCAGTCGGCTTGCATCTGCTTGCCGGGCTCCGTTTCAAACCGGACAACCGGCTCCGGAGTGACACGGGAGTAAAGTGTCGCCAAAAACGTTCTTACGGTGCGCTCGCAGCCATCGTAGCCAAAGCTGGCAATTTCCCGAGCAAGCACCGGAGCAGGAATCCGGTGTGGCAGCGCCGCCTTCACCCGCTCTTCGAGAAAGGCTTTAAATGGATCTAGCTTCCCCGGCCGCTTCGCCCGTTCTTTGTATCTGGGATCGGCCGTTGATCTGAGGAACTTCCTGACCGTGTTTCGGCATAGCCCGGTGATCCGCGAGATCTCCCGGATGCTTTTGCCCTGTTTCTTGAGAATTCTGACTTCCATACACTCTTCCTTTCCGATCATGCCGACCCTCCAGGTCGGCTAGGTTATCAGGAAGAGTGGGTCAATTTTCAATTTCCGAGGTGGGTCATTTTTACATTGCCGCTAACAATTTGCTCCCAAGTGACATTGGCACCCATCGAAGTCTGGCAGGCATCCTTTATTGCTTGGATTGAGTTCAGATAAGCGCTGAAAAAGTAGTTGAGCCTGTCTAGCTCAATGTTGATAGGGTAGTTCTGGGCGACATGCTTTCGTTCGATGATCCTTGAGACCCCAACAATCTGGTCTAGAAAAAAGCCCATTTCCCCTATCTTACCGCTCAAATTACTGGCGACTGCAATTCGGTGTCGCTGCATTTATGCGTCCTCGATCCCTCATAACGGGTTACCGCTGAGCCGCGAGCGTCAGCGAGGCGGCTCTAGTGGTGTGTTGGGTGTCGCCTTATGAATCATGAAGCCTACAACTGCATTATCAATGACCTTACTCTCGCTCGTATTCCAGGGACTTCCTTGGAACCTATGAATTGCCTCTGCATTTCGTCTCGCAATTTCAGCCATTGCTGTGAACATTTCGATGAATGCTCTCTCCTCCGGGATGCTGAGGCTCTTTCTGTCATAGAAAAAATTGAAAGTGTACTCTCGATCAATCGGAGGAAGCAGACAAGGAATAACATGATGCAAGGCTTTTGAATTCGCTACAATCTGTGCTTCGGCAATGCTTACTCTCAAGGAAGTTAGAACCCTCCAGACCTTTTCTGCAGTCTTTCGAATATTCTCTCGCGGAAGAGTTAACAACGACAACTTTGAGAGGTCTGAAATGGCTTGTAATTGCAGATTAAAGCTTTCCTTTATCTCTTCAATGTCTCGCAACTTCGCGTTGCCCGGCCCCATTCGGTGCAGCCCCCAGGATGTGAGCGTTGCGTATAGATATTCGAAAAAAGTGTGATCGGCAAACAGTGCTTCTATCGACGGAGCGTCATTTCTTGCTTGGATTGTTTTTTCATGGAAATACCAGCAAGGGCCTGTAAAGCGGCCACTTTGGGTAAAAACTGTCACGTAAGAATCGAAATCAGCTACCAACTCCTCGACTCTAGTTGCAATTCTTGCAGTGACCTTCTCGCTACTTCCCATGCCTTTTTCCTTTTCACCCAACGTCACAAGGCGCACCGGCGAAGCGTAGCGGAGACCGCGTGCCGCCGCATGTTGGCATCATCTCTTCGCCTTCTCTTCAAGAATTTCGTCGATATGTCTGAATACAAGGCCACTTAAAGGGTTGAGAACCATATCAAAAAGCGGGTTAGCAACAATTTGGATGCCCTTCTTCAAATATCTAGACAAAAATAAATCAAATTCATGGTCCGTTTTCAGGATCTCTATTTTATATTCTGGCAGTTCTATCCCAGCTTTAGACCAGTTAGATAAGTATGTTTTTAATTTTAATGGATTATTTAAAATAAATATTGCGTTTTCAATTATAATTGGCTGACTAGTTTCTAAATCTAGTAATATAAATAGAGGAGCATAGTAATTTGTGAAGCGATCATAGGCTTTTTCAATCGCTAGTGTGTATTTCACTGCTTCAGCATCAATGCATTCAATACACTCTTCATCCTCATCTTTCATCTTTATAGCAACCGAGTAAGAGCTAAATGTTTCATTATTTGAAGTATAACAACTGGGATCGCCTTTAATCCTGGCCTTCTCGAATTGCATGTTAAAAAAATCTGCTCTTTTTGTAGCAGACTCCAGCGTTTCTCTCACTACCTTGCTACGATGATGAACATATTTCGAGCTTCCATCTTCAAGGTTGATTTTTACACAGTAATTACCTTTAAATTCACCATGCCCTTCAGGGTTCCACCCCATAAACATAATCTGATTTAGCTTGCCCTCCAAAGATCCAAACATAGCTTGTCCGGTTTGGATAAACTCAAACCACGTTTTGTAGTCAAAATCTTTCAAATAATCATACTCGTCAAACACTTCGGCCTTGATTCCCCCCAAGACTCTATCTAGTGGACTTAAGCATTTTTTGTGAACAAGCCCCAGAGCATGCTCTGCTCCGATCTCGTCAATCTCCACTAAGGGCGCACCATTTTCTGAAATGGAGTCCCCGCAGTGGAGGCATCTTAAAGGTTGATCATTGCCTTTTCGGATGTCCTCGCAATAGTCGCCATAAGCAAGTGCGAATGGTGAATTCTCAATATCCTCCTCAGTATTTATGGGCAAGAAGCCGATGTTCTTGTCTTTGAATTCATCAGCGCGTTCTTCGATATATCTTTCTATACCCGAATATGTTGAAGCTCTCGACAAAACATTCCATGTACTGCCATTAAGCAACTCACATAAGTTGTCGTGAAACTTAACTTTTTTGCTACCAGAATCATCAAATCTGATTAATTCAACAACTAAAAAGTCCTGGCCGTCAATAAATGACTCAACGAGGAGAACCTCTCTTCCGCTAGAAATTTTACCGGGGCTCATTTCGATCTTAAAAAAATCCTGTTCCACCGCATGTTTTTTTTCGGGAGTTAACGTGCCTATATAATTTCCAAGCTTGGATTCAAGGCCGGATTTGTTTATTGATTGTCTAGCGGATGCTAAAGAGAGGGCTAAAGAAATAGTAGCTGAGAAAAATAGTTCGGGCTTAACTCTGCTCTTGCTTGTGAGAATAGTAAGAATTGCACCCTCAAGAGGCATGCCTTGCTGTACATCAGCAATGGCAACATACGTTTTACTCAAAATGTCAGATATGGTTGTGTCAGCTATATTATTATTTGTAATTTCTAGGTATGACGTACTGATACAATTCTTTACCTTGGTATATACGTCTTCTTCAGATTTATTAAGTGGGTTGTCTTTAAAGCCAGTATCATTTAACCGGATACTTTCTAAAATCTTTCGAAGCTCTTGCTTGATTTTTGATGATGAACCTGAAGATGTTGCCAGAACAAATTTATGTCCACCAGATGGGTCCTGTAAAAATTGATTTACAAATTGATGAACAGTTTTCATAAATTCTGAGTCTGAACTATCAGACATACTAATGTTACGTTTTGCCTGGACGTACAAATTGCCTGTAGTCGTTTTTACAACCATATCATCAACATATGACGAAGATTCAAAGGAAACTTCTGTAATGGCATGAACTCCATCTAGTCCAATCCCTGACAATGTTTCTATGTCAAGTAGCATTTGGATCAAAAAGTAAGCTGCAAGTCTTTGTTGATAATCAATCCCTGTATTAGTTGCTGCTCCGCCACCATTTGACATGCGTGTTCCCTTTATTAAATTTTGCACAACGGCTTGCGCCCTTGACCCGCCCGGGGCGCTTCTCAGCCCCGGTCGGTGTCCAAGGGCCTGTTGGACGTCCATCCTGCCTGTGGATTACTATCTGTATTGTCTCTCATCCTTTTGCAATTGGATTACTTCTGGATGCAATCGGCAAAAAGAAACCAAATGATTTGTAAGTCGATCATATAAATCATCTTCAATGTAAGGAAGATCTGCCTTCTGTAGATCATTTTCTAATTCATCTGGTGGTATGAAGTTCTTTAGCCGTGCAAGATCGTTTGCAATTTCTGCTCTTGTCTCTTTTGAAAAGCGTTCTTCGTTCCCAAGTTTATTTTGAAGGAAATCAATAAACATCTCAAAACTGTAGTCCCAATTTATGTTTCCATTTTCCTGGGCCTCCCACCGTAGTTTCTCGATGGCACGAAGAATTTCTCCTTGAACAGTGTCGGCTTGTCCGGACTTGGGCACAAGATTCTTCCAAATCCACCGTGCTATTTCGAAATCGGAATCAGTGAGATCGATAAAGTTTTTTTCTGTCATGTTTTCCTCGTCCAACTCATTATTGAGCAGTTAGAGTCTGGTTTATGACAATATAAACATGTTTCTAGTATTAGAAATAAGTTTATATATCCATAAACCTCCATTGTTTATATTATTATAAGCCACGTCTATTTAGCAGTGTTCATCCTGGTTTCTACTACTATTAACTTTTCCAGTTTCGTACCAGCGATACACCCATACCTGACGAACCAAACCTGCTGCGCCCGATCCCATCGCCCACCTAATACTCTCACCTGTTCCTGTAATGCCTTTTCTGTCACCCCGACCCGCAGCGGTACCAGTGCGCTTTCAGGATATTTTGGTGGCGGTGGCGTCCAGTCAGTCTCGCTTACAATGAGCTCGACGGTCTTCACCTGCTTGCGTTTTTCAACGTCATACCGGTAACGGACGCAAACCAGAGAATCACCGTATTGCGCCAGCAATTTCTTGGTTCCTTTCTGCCCCGGTTTCAGTTTTACCCGCGCATTCATTTTTTCTCCAGATGCTCTCATGAATTTTTGTGTCTTATAGCACGAATATCAGCCTCCACAAAGAGACTTTATGAGAACTTTCTATTTAACACCGTAACCCGCGCCGCGCTAAGTTTGCCACCGATCTGCTTGTATTTTTCACTTTCTGGGGATGGCTCATGATTCAAGTCCCGCGTGATACGATGGCCCGGTTCGAGGCTGTTCTCAAGAGGAAGGGAATGCCGCTCGGCAGCTTTGGGGATTACAGGAAATGGCTGCGCTATTATTTCGATTTTTCGTCAAAATATCCTGAATCTCGAGGCAGGTCTGAACAGGTTCGCAAGTTTCTGGAAAAGTTGCGTGACAAGAATCAGTCCGAGGCACAACGAAGACAGGCGGCCCATGCGATCTCACTGTATTTTGAGATGCAGCGGGAGGAGGAGCCGCCGCAGTGTAATGAAATTCCATCCTCTCCTCCCCAACGATCAACCTGTATTGTTCCACAGTCTCCTCCCCGTCAACGCAAATCATATTACTCCGAGGCCGGCTATCAGGAAAAATCCGATTCCCCCGAATGGGACGAGGTGCTGGGCAAACTGGCGGCCGAGATCAAGGTGCGCCACTATTCCCGCAAGACCCTGAAAACCTACGCCTTATGGTCGCGAAAATTTCAGCGGTTCCTGAAGAACAAGCCTCCGCAAGAGCTTTCAACCGCCGATGTGAAGGAGTACCTGACCTACCTGGCGGTAAAGTGCAATGTCGCGGCTTCGACCCAGAACCAGGCGTTCAATTCGCTGCTATTCCTCTTCCGCCACGGTTTGAAGCGGGAATTCGGCGAACTGCGCGATGTGCCGCGGGCGAAGAAGTCCCTGTATGTGCCGGTGGTGCTCTCCCGCGAGGAGATCGACGCCATTCTGAAGCATCTGTCCCATCCGTTCAGCCTGGTGGTGAACCTGCTCTTCGGCTGCGGCCTGAGGCTGTTCGAGTGTCTGCAGTTGCGGGTGCGGGATTTCAATTTCGATGCCGTCGTCCTGACGGTGCATGGCAAGGGGAAAAAGGACCGGACCGTGCCGCTGCCGGAGGCGATCCTTCCGGAGCTGACGGCACAGATTGAACGGGTGAAGGCTTTACACGAAAAGGATCTTGCAGCGGGATACGCGGGGGTGTTCCTCGACGACGCCGTGGAGAAGAAGTATCCCCATGCCCCGAAGGAGCTGATCCACCAGTGGTTCTTTCCGCAGCAGTCGTTGACGCTGGTGGAGGAAACCGGGGAACTGAGACGCTATCATCTCCACGAGTCCCTGTTGCAGGAGGCTCTGTACGTGGCCGTGCGCAGGGCGAAGATACCCAAGCGGGTCACGGCCCACACCTTCCGGCATTCCTACGCGACCCACCTCTTGCAAGCCAATTACGATATCCGCACCATCCAGACCAAGCTGGGACACGCAAGCCTCAAAACAACCATGATCTATACCCACTGCGTGCCGGTCCGGACGGTGAAGGAGGCGAAAAGCCCGCTGGATTTCTAGCTCACACCCTTCCCAGATCGAGCCACTTTTCCGCCACCGGCGGCCGGTAGGCGCGGAAGCGCTCTAGCAGCGCATCGGGGCGTTCTTCCACGACGATCATCTCCCGGAGCTCCTTCTTGACGAATCCCTCGGCCACGGTGTGATCGAGAAACGCGGTCAGCCGGTCGTAGTACCCCGCCACGTTCAAGAGGCCGTACGGCTTGGCGTGGATGCCGAGCTGTGCCCAGGTGACCACTTCGAAAAACTCGTCGAAAGTCCCCATGCCGCCGGGAAGGGCGACAAAGCCGTCGGCCAGCCCGGCCATGAGGGCCTTGCGCTCATGCATGGTCTCCACCACGTGGAGGGCCGAGAGCCCGGGGTGGGCGATCTCCTTGGCCTCCAGGCAGCGGGGGATGACGCCGATCACCTCGCCGCCGGCTGCCAGGGCCGCGTCGGCCGCGGCCGTCATGAGGCCGATACTCGACCCGCCGTAGACGAGGCCGATCCCCTCCCGGGCCAGAAGCCGGCCCATCGCCTCGGCGGCGGCGCGATAGACGGGGTTCCTGCCGGGGCTGGAACCGCAGAAGACGCAGATACGTTTCATGGTGTCACCTCCCGATCCACGCGGCGCCGATGACGCCGGCCGAATCGCCGAGCCGGTTCCTGAGAATCGGCGTCCGGAGCGCGTCGTGGAATGCGTACCGGTGCACCCGCTCGACGCCGATGGTATAGAGTTCGTCGATATTGGAGAGCCCGCCGCCAAGGACCACGGCATCAGGGTCGAGGATGGAGATGAGCCCCCCGAGGCAGCGGCCGAAGTCGTCCAGGAAGCGGTCGAAGGCGGCGGTGCAGCGGGGCTCTCCCTCACGGGCCAACCGGACGATTTCCTCCATGACAATCCCTTCACCATGGTCGGCACAAAAGGCCCGCTCCACGCCGGAGCCGCTTATCTTCGTCTCCACGCACCCCCGGTTGCCGCAGTAACAAGGGGCGCCGGCAGGGTCCACCGAGATGTGCCCCCACTCGCCGGCGATCCGGTGGGGCCCCTCGCGCACCACGCCGTCGATACAGATACCGCCGCCGCAGCCGGTCCCCATGATGACGCCGAAGACGAGGCCGTACCCGCGGCCGGCCCCCATCCTGCACTCGGCCATGGTGAAGCAGTCGGCATCGTTTCGAAGCGCAACGGAGCACCCCAGGCGGGACTCCAGGTCCCCCTGGAGCGGCTTGCCGATGAGGCAGGTGGAGTTGGCATTGCGCACGAGCCCAGTGACCGGATCGACGGAGCCGGGAATGCCGATGCCGATGGTCCGGCGGGCACCCTCCGGAATCCGGCCGGCCGCCTCATCGACCAGCCCAGCCACGGCGGCGACGACCGCTTCGTACCCCATGACGGCCGGGGACGGAATCCGCCGCCGGGACTGCTCCTCCCCCTCGGGGCCGAGGAGCAGGGCCTCGATCTTGGTCCCCCCCAGGTCTATGCCGATGCGGTAAGGATTCACGGCGCCTCCTCCCCAGCGGTAAGCGGCGCCGGCCGCAGGGTCGCAGCCGCAAGGACGATCCAGCGCCTCATCCTACCCCCCTGCCCGCTTCACGGTGTAGCCCCACTTTGTCAGTTCCGCCACCAGGAGATCGGCGTGGTCCCCCTGGATCTCGATGTTCCCCTCCTTCACCGTGCCGCCGGTGCCGCAGCGGCGCTTGAGCTCGCCGGCCAGGGCAGCGATCCCGTCGCTCCCCAGGGGAACGCCAGTGATGACCGTCACGGTCTTGCCGCCACGCCCCTTGGACTCGCGCCGGACCCGGACGATGCCGTCGCCGGCCGGGCTCTTCTGCTGCTTTTTGCAGACGCACCCTGCCGCCGGCTTGCCGCAGCCGGGGCAGACCCTCCCGTGCTCCGATGACCAGACCAGGGGTGCGTCCGAGGATGATCCCTTTTTCATGGCTCCTCCGTTGATATCACACCTTCAGCAGCACCATCCCCGAGGCGGGGTCCAGCTCCCGGATGGCGGTCACTCCCCTGATCTCGGTGATGATCGCCTCCAGGACCAGGAACACCTCGGAGGCCTCCCGCAGGCAGCCGACCCGCACGGCATCCCCCTTGCCGTAGGCGCCATGGAAGTGGACCTTCGGCCGGTCCCCCTCCCAGAAGATGGTGCCGAACCCCACCGCCTCGTGGCTTTCCTCAAGCCGGCGCCAGACCGGCACCGGCGGCAGCTCCTCGGCCTCCGGCCCTACCACGTAGCGTCCCCCCTTGAGGGCCCCCACGATATGAAAAGCGGCGGCGCGCAGCCCCTCCCGGCGGGCGATTTCCTCAAGCCCGGCCAGAACGTCCTCGCCGTGATCGAACCGGGCCACCACGATGCGCCCCGGAGTTCCTGTCTGATAGTTCATGGGATATCTCTCCTTCCTCCATGCGTTGCCCTGACCATGAACGGGACGAAAGCCGTTGTCAAGAGCTGTGTCGCTCCCGTCGCCCGCAGGCAGATGAAGGGATTGCCATGAGCCCCGTCAGCCGGTACACTTGTGACCGGAAACCACCACCCGGGACAGGACAACAATGGCCATCCAAGCGCCTCCCCCCATATCAACCACCCGCTTCCGGAATATCCTCGTCCGCGCAGGGTTGGCGCCTGCCGTGTTCCTCTGGATTCTGCTCGGCAGCGCTCTCCTCCTCCGCGCCGCGGAACCGGTGGAAACGGTGGTGGAAGGGGTTGAGGGGGAGGCCCTGGAAAACGTGAAGAAGGCCCTCGCCCTCCCCTACGGCCTCGTGCGGGACGGAAAAGTGGACACCCAGTGGCTGGAGCGCTTCGCGGGCCAGGCCCAGGAACGGGTCCGGTCGGCCCTGGAGCCCTTCGGCTACTACCGGGCGCGGATTACTACCTCCCTGGTGGAAACTCCGGAGGGGAACTACCGCCTCAAGGCCGACATCGACCCCGGCCCCCCGGTTATCGTCTCCAGCGTTCAGGTTACCCTGGCCGGCGCGGGGAGCGCCAACAAGACCCTGACGGGGCTGGCCGGCCAATTCCCCCTCCATACCGGCGATCTCCTCGTCCAGCCCAACTACGAGGAGGCCAAGGGGGTCCTTCGCTCCAAGGCCCTGGCCCTCGGCTACCTGGATGCCGCATTCTCCACCCACGAGATCCGCATCTCCCCCGACCGGACCAAGGCCGACATCCGGCTCGTCCTGGACACAGGCACCCTCTACCGCTTCGGCGAGGTGACCATCACCGGGGCCCCCCGCTATCCCGACGAATTCCTCCGCCGCTACGTCACCATCAAGCCGGGCCGCCCCTTCTCCTACGCCAGGCTGGGCGAAACCCAGCTCAACTTCACCAATACCGAGCGTTTCGCCGAGGTGATCGTCACCCCCGACCGGGAACACGCCCACGACCACCAGGTCCCAGTGACCATCGCCCTCAAGCCCGGCCACACCCAGCGGCTGCAGCCGGGAATCGGCTACGGCTCCGACACCGGGGCCCGGGGTTCCCTCACCTATCGTCACCTGAACGTCCTGGGCCTGGGGCACGAGTTCCAATCCCAGCTCTATCTCTCGGAGCGCCTCCAGGGGATCGCCGCCAACTATATCATCCCGTCGCCCCGGGACACCCGGACCTACTCCGCGCTGCAGCTCAACCTTCAGAAGGAGGATGTGAGCACCTACATAAGCCGCCTTGCGGCCCTGGAAGGGAGCGTGAACCGGAGCATGGGAAGGGGAAAACTCGGCACCGTCTTCCTGCGGGTCCACCAGGAGGGGTTCACCATTGCCGGCGAGGACTCCAGCTCCCTCCTGGTCCTGCCGGGCATCCGCTACTCCGAGCACCGCTTCGACAACCTGGTCCGCCCCACCAGGGGGTATCGCTTCATGGTCGAGGGAAGCGGCACCCACCAGTACCTGGGGTCAGACACGGGGCTCATCCAGGTTCGGGCCGAGGGGAGCACCATCGTCCCGCTCCCCTGGCGCCTCTCCCTTCTCAGCCGGGTTGCAGGCGGTCTCACCTTCCTCAACGACCCCCTGGCCGAGTTGCCGGCATCGTTGCGGTTCTTCGCCGGCGGCGACCGGAGCGTGCGGGGCTACTCCTACAAATCCCTGGGGCCCCGGAACGCTTCGGGGGAAGTAATCGGCGGCAGGAACCTGCTTGAAGGGAGCATCGAACTCCAACGGGCCCTCTTCACCAACTGGGGGGTCTCCCTCTTCTACGACGCGGGGAACGCCTTCAACGACCTGACCAACATCCGCCTCTACCAGGGGGCGGGGTTCGGCATCCACTACTATACCCTCGTGGGCGCCATCAACCTCTACGTGGCCCGGCAAATCGGTGTTGACAACCCGGCCTTCCGCATCCACCTGACCATAGGGTTCGAGCTGTGAAACGGGCCGTTGCCTACCTTCTCGTGGTGCTGATTCTGGGAGCCTTCCTGGCCGGAGGGATTGCCAGCCGCTGGCTCCTGGGGACTCCGGAGGGGGCCCGCTGGCTCCTGGCGGCCGCCTCCCGCCTCACCTCCCTGACCATCACGGCACGGCAGGTGGAAGGACGGGCGGGGCGCGACCTGCGCCTCGGGGGGGTACGCGTCGCATGGTCCACGGGGTATCTGGAAGCGGAGCGGCTCCGGTTCCGGTGGCACCCCCTGCTCCTCCTCACCGGTACCGTGGCGGTGCGGGAGCTCTCCCTGGACCGGGTCATGATCCAGGACAACGCCCCTCCGAGCACCACCGCGCCGGATCTCGCCTGGCCCGTCGTCACCGGCATCGGTGCCCGCATCGACGGTTTCGTGGACGAGGTGGGGATCACGGGACTCCGCTACCGGCGCAGGACCGGGCCGATGCAGGAGCTGGGGGATCTGTCCGCACGCGTCACCTGGCACGACCGGATCCTTACCGTGGGCAGGCTCTCCGTCAAGACCCCCGCCGGCACCATGGCTGGCCAGGTGACGGCGGCCTTTGAACGGCCGGCTCTCCGGGCCGACCTTATCGCTGCCACAGCTGATCCGATTGCCGGGTTCCGCCGCTTCACCCTGGCAACACGGCTCACGCCAGCCCGCGCCCCGGAGCAGATGGCGGGGCCCCTCTCCCTCACCGCCACCGACGGGGCAAAGCGCTCCGCAACCCTGGCGGGGAAGGTGGGAATGACGCACTCCGGCTTCACCCTCCACGCTCTCCGCCTCGCCGAAGCGGGGAGGCGCGGCACCGTCACCGCCGACGGCTCCGTCACCCTCACGGCGAGCGACCCGGTGGCGGACCTGCGGGCCACGCTCGACGCCCTGGACCTGGCCCCGGAAACGGGAATCGCCACGAACCTCTCCGGCACCGTGGCCCTCGCCGGAACCTGGCGGGACTACAAGGGACGCGTCGACCTGGCCAATGCCGGCAAGGCTTGGCGGGCCGCCCGGCTGGCCGCGGCGGTGAAGGGAACCGACACGGGAATGGCGTTCTCCTCCCTGGCCGGGGACCTCCTGGGGGGGAAGGTGAACGGAGCCCTGAACCTCGGGTGGGACAAAGGGTTCGCCCTCTCCGGCTCCCTGCGGGGGCGGGGCCTCGACCCGGCGCGGATCACCCCCGGCTGGAACGGCACGGTAAACCTGGACCTGGCAGGGGGCGCCCGCTGGGCCGGCACCCCCCTCCCCACGGGGACGGTGAACCTCACCCTGCGGGAGAGCCGCCTGCGGGGGTACCCCCTCACCGGCGCCCTGGACGCCCGCTCCGACGGCAGCGACCTGCAGATCAGGGAGCTTGCCCTCCACGGCAGGGGGTTCGACCTGGATGCCCAAGGGGCGCTCCGGGAGCGGATCAGCTTCACGGCCGCCATCACCGACCTGGGGGGGCTTGTCCCCGACACCCGGGGACGCCTCGCCCTCGAAGGGTGGACCCGCTACCGCAACGACCGGCTGGGGGGGAGCATCACGGGGACGGGAAAAGACCTGGGCACCGGCACCGCAACCATTGCCGCCGCTGAGTTCTCGGCAAGCCTTGCCGATGACGCGGCGGGAGCCCTCGCCGCCCGCGTCCGCCTGACCGGGGTGAGTGCCGGAACGTTCCGGGCCGACACCGCCGCCATCACTGCGGCAGGCACCCTCCAACGCCACGTCGTCGACGGGGAGCTTCGCTCCGGCGAGTACTCCGCCGCCGCAACCTTCGCCGGCGGTTATGCCGACGGGAGCTGGCGCGGCCGGATTACCCGCCTCGCGGCCCGGGACCCTGCGGGACCGGTGCACCTCGCGGCCCCGGCAGACCTGGCCGTCACCCCCGCCTCCATCACCCTCTCCCCCCTCGTTCTTGCGGGCACCGGGGGCGAACGGCTGGAATTGGCGGCGGACCTGGGCCGCAAGACGCTTCTGGGTACCGTGCGGGGGAACTGGCATGAGCTGGACCTGGCCCACGCCGCCCCCTGGCTCCCCCGGGAGTACCACCTTGCGGGACGCCTCTCGGGGAACGCCACGGCCCACCTGCTGCCGGATGTCCGCATGGACCTTGCGGGGCGGGGAAGCCTGGCCGCCGGCTCCTTCCGGTGGGCCGGAACCGACGGCGAAATAACCGCCGCCGGCGCCCGGGCCGAATTCTCCCTCTCCTGGCGGGGTGGGCTCGGGGGAAGCGCCCGGCCCCGGCCCGATGACCGGCTGATATTCACCGGCGACGCCACGGCCCAGGCTGCGGTTACGGCAGGAGGGCAGGAGATTGCCGTCCCGAAACTGGCCCTCGCCCTCCAGGGGGGACCGGAGGGGATGGAGGCGCGACTCGACCTGGGGAGCGCCGATGGCGGGACGCTGCAGGCCCGCTTCTCTTCCCGGGGGGCGGCCCGCTTTGCCGTGCCCGAGCGGGGCGAGTTCACCGCTTCGTGGAAAGGGCTCGATCTGGCCCTGGCCCGGCCATGGCTTCCGAAGGGGGTGGACCTCTCGGGCCGCCTCGCCGGGGATGCCGGGGGAAGCCTCCTCCCCGGCGCCCGCATCGAGGCCCGGGGCACGGCAGCCATAAGCGAGGGGACCATCCGTCGGCACGACGGGGTGCGGGAGTACACGGCCCACCTGCGGCAGGCCGACGCCTCCTGGAACTGGCGCGACACGGCCCTGGCAGGGAATCTCTCCCTGACCCTCGCCGAGTATGGGGAGGCCAAGGGCACCTTCCGACTCCCCCTGGTTGCCCGGATCCCGACCACCCTCGATCCCCAGGGGGCGGTACAGGGCACCCTCGCCGGGGAATTCCGGGAGCGGGGCGTGCTCGCCCTCCTCTTCCCGGGACTGGTCCAGGAGAGCCACGGCACGCTCCGGCTCGACCTCGGCGTCGACGGCACCTGGCAGGCCCCCCGCCTCGGCGGCACCTTCGCCCTGGCCGATGCCGGCGCCTACCTTCCGCCGGCGGGGATCCGCCTCGACGGTGTCGCCCTCAACGGCCGCCTCGCCGGCAACGAGATCACCATCGAGTCCCTCAGGGCCAAGTCGGGTGCCGGCACCCTCACCGCCACCGCCGTGATCGGGCTTGACCGGTGGCGCGTTGCCAGCTACCGGGGAACCGTGACCGGCGACCGGTTCCAGACGGTCAACATCCCCGAGGTCCAGATGCTCGCCACCCCGAAGCTCACCTTCGAGGGGACTCCGGCCAAGGTGGCGGTCCGGGGGGAGATCACCGTCCCCGAGCTCCTCGTCACCGCAGCGGGGACCGGCGGCCCCGTCAAATCAAGCCCCGACGTGGTCCTGGAGGGCGCGCCCCCCCACGAAGAGACAGAGTTTCCCCTGGCCCTCGACATCAGGATCGGGGTGACCCTCGGCGACCGGGTGATCGTCAAGACAGAAGGAATCGATGCCCAGCTCGGCGGCAGCGTGGACCTGGCGATCCTGGGCCCCGACCGGGTAACGAGCACCGGCGCCATCAGGGTAATCAAAGGGCACTACAGCACCTACGGGGTAAAGCTGGAGATCGTGCGGGGAAGGGTCTTCTACGCCGGGGGGCCCATCGACCGGCCGACCCTCGACTTTCTGGCGCTGCGCACCGAGGGGGACGTGAAGGCGGGGGTCACGGTGACCGGTACCGCGGATCAGCCGGTGGTCAAGCTCTACTCGGAGCCGGCGATGCCCGACACGGAGATCCTCTCCTACATCGTCCTGGGGCGTCCCCTGAGCGGGGACCAGGGAGATACCGGCCTCCTGATGAAGGCGGCCGGGGCGCTCCTGTCGGCGGGACAGTCGGTCTCCCTGCAGGACCAGTTGAGGCAGCGGATAGGAATCGACGTGCTCGACGTCTCCGGGGCAAAGGGGACGTCCTACGGAGGATACCGCAAGATTGCCGTCGCCCCCGGCGGTACGGCGGCATCAACGGCGGGAATCGGGGAAACGATGGTGACGGTGGGGAAATATCTGACCCCCGATCTCTACCTGAGCTACGGGAGGTCCCTCTTCAGCGAGCGGAATCAGGTGGTCCTCCGCTACCGGCTCATGAAACAGCTGGAGATCGAAACCCAGGCCGGCACCGAACTGGGGGCGGACATAACCTACCGGATCGACTTCGATTAACCGGGGAAAGGCCTGAATAACACGGAGCAACGGAGCACACGGAGAAAAACAAAAAACTCAATGTCCGCTGATTTTCAATAAATCAATTCTCAGATTTTTCTCCGTTGCTCAGTTGCTTGTATGTTTCAGTAACCGGTTATATGTTCTCCAGAATTGGACACGACAGCTTGGTCGTTGCTTGGGCCAATTGAGCCCGTCACAGAGCGTAATGCGTCGTGTCCATCTTTCCTCAACCCGAACGGTTGCTTGGGCCGAAACGAGCCCGAATTTTCGCAAGAAAGGGACTGGAGAGAATATGGAACCCAATGATGCAGTTGTTGGAGTCGACGTTAGTAAAGAGCATCTTGATGTCTACCTCATGCCAACTGGTGACCAGAAAAGGGTGACTAACGATGATGCCGGTTGTGCTGAGCTGACGACGTGGCTCATTACGAACGCCCCTTGTCGGATTGTTCTCGAAGCCACCGGCGGCTTGGAGATGCTAGCTGTCAGCACCTTATCAGCAGCGGGTCTGCCAGTGGTCGTGGTTAATCCTCGGCAGGTCAGAAACTTTGCCAAAGCATGCGGGCTGCTGGCGAAGACCGATATTCTTGATGCCAAGATCATTGCCCGATTTGCCCAAGCCATCAAGCCTGAAATCAGGCCGCTCAAGGACGAGACAAGCCAAAATCTAGCAGCACTGCTGGCCCGCCGCCGGCAGTTGGTCGAGATGCTTGTGGCGGAAAAAAATCGCGTGATTTCCGCTGCACCTACGGTCCGCAAAGGCATCATGACCCATATTGCCTGGCTGACACAGCAGATCGATGACGTTGATAAAGACATCTCAACTCTTATTCAGTCCAGCGAATCCTGGAAGGCAAAAGAAGAAATCCTTACCAGTGTCAAGGGCATCGGCCCTGTGACTGCGGCCACCATACTGGCAGCACTTCCGGAGTTGGGGACCATTTCCCGACAGCAGCTTGGCGCTCTGGTCGGAGTATGCCCCTATAATCGGGACAGTGGCAAATTCCGTGGAAAGCGCGCAATCTCCGGTGGCAGAGCAACCGTGCGTTCTGTCCTGTACATGGCAACATTGTGTGCCGCCAGGTTTAACCCGGTTATAAAAGCCTTCTATCAACGCCTTACAAGCGCCGGAAAACTTCACAAAGTCGCGATCACCGCTTGCATGCGAAAACTACTCACCATCCTCAATGCCATGGTGAAAAACAACCAGAAGTGGGATCACTCGAAATTCACTCCACTTCTGCACTAATTTGTTGACTGAGAACACGGTTGCTCCGTGTTTCAAGTATTTTTTTCATCTTGGACGGTGAAGAAGAACGTTGCCCCCTTCCCCGGTGCGCTCTCGGCCCAGACCCGGCCGCCGTGCCGCTCGATGATCCGCTGGACCGTGGCGAGGCCGATGCCGGTCCCCTCGAATCCCTCGGCCGCGTGGAGACGATGGAAGGGAAGGAAGAGCTTGTCTGCGTACTGCATGTCGAACCCCACCCCGTTGTCCCTCACGTAGAAGGCCTGTTCCTCCCCGTCAGTGCGGGAGCCCACCTCGATGCGGGCAGCGGGATTGCGGGAGCTGAACTTCCATGCGTTATGGATGATGTTTGCCAGGACCGCCCCCAGCAGTGACGGATCGCCCGTGGCCCGGAGTCCCGGCGCGATGACGAACTCCACCTTCCGCTCCGGCTGGCTCCGGGTGAGGTCGTCGGCGATCTCCCCGGCCAGGGTGGTCAGATCCACCGGAACCCGCCTCAGCTCGTCCCGGTTGACACGGGAGAGCTCCAACAGGTCGTCGATCAGCTCCCCCATGCGGTTGGCGGCACCGCCGATCCGCTGGAGGTATTCTTTCCCCTCCTGGTCAAGCCGTTCGGCGTAATCCTGCTGGAGAATGGAGCTGAACCCATGGATTCCCCTGAGGGGGGTGCGGAGGTCATGGGACACCGTATAGCAAAAGGTTTCCATCTCCCGCAGGGATTGCTCCAGCTCCTCGGTCCGCTCTCTGACCCGCTGCTCAAGCTCGGCATTGAGGGTCCGGATCTGTTGCTCCGTCCGCTTCCGCTCGGTGATATCCCTCACCAGCTCGATGCCGGCAACAATCTCGCCAGTGGCATCCCGCAGCGGCGACGCGGAAATTGCCACATACTCCGCCCCCCCCCCCGAAGTGTTCCGGTTTTCCCGCATGTGAACCTTGTCGTCGGCGAAGCATTGGGCCACGGGACAGTCATCGCAAACATGGTCGTTATGACGGTAGGCCTCGTAGCAGAATTTACCCACGTGGTTGCCGCCGGTAATCTTCCGGTGTTCCTCGTTCTGGTACAGTATGCGGAAGTTCCGGTCCTGGATGCTGATCCCCTCCCCAATGGCAGCAATGATGGCATCAGACTTCTCCCGCTCGTCCTCCGCCCGTGCAACAGCTCTCCGCAGCGACTCCTGCTTTTCCCTGAGGGCGCCCATCATGGTGTTGAAGGCGGTGGCAAGGGTGCCGATCTCGTCGTTTGACTCCACCGGCACCGTCCGCCCCCCCGCCTCGGGTTCGGCAGCCATTGCCTTGATATGGCCGGTCAGGTGCGAGAGGGGTGAAATCAGCCGCTGCATGGCATACCAGCTCACCAGGAGCATCAGGACGAGCCCCAGCACCATGGCGCTCACAAAATACCCCCGCGCCCGGTAGAGGGACGCATACGCCTCATCGAGGGGATAGACGGTCCCCAGAATCCAGTTGACGGAGCGAAGGTGTTTGTAAGAGGCAAGGACCTGAACCCCTCTGGCGTTCACCGTTTCGCCGCTCCCGTCAAATCCGGCCATGGCCCGGTCGAAGAGCGGATTGAGCCCTACCGGAACCGGCGTCATGATGCGCGACCTGTCCGGGTGTATGAGCCGTGTCCTGTTGCCGTCGATCACTACCGCATAGCCGCTCTTGCCGATGGTCAGTCGGCCCAGGTCCGTCAGGAAGTTCTCTCCCAGCAGATCCACATGGCCGGCCAGGATGGCGGTCATGCGCCCTTTGGCGTCAAAAAGCGGGAACGTCAGCATGACCGCCGGATGGCCCGGGGCATAGGTGGAAACAAACGGGGTGCTGATCTGGGGCTTTCCGGTCGCGACGGTCTTTTTGAAATAGTCCCGGAAGGAATAATCACGTCCCCGGATCTCGAGCTTTTGGGGGCTTTCGGTGAGGAGCTTCCCCTCGGGGGAGAATACGATCAGGGCATCGAAGAGGAGATGGAGGGTGGTCTTGTCGTCAAGGGCCTGCTGGAGTTTCCCCTCATTCCGAAGCACATTCTCCGTCAGTTTGGGGGCAAACGCCTCCAGGGATTTCTGGGCGAAGAGGATTTTGCTGTCCAGGTCATCGGCAAGGGACGAGAGGAGCGCCTCCTGGTGGGTGGAGATGCTCTCCTTGAATTTCTGCTGGAAGTAGGTGAGGGCGAAAAATCCGGTCACCGAACCGAAACAGAGGAACAGGAGGGCGACTCCAACTGCCATGCGGGTCTTGAGACTGAGTTGTGTCACGGACTGACCTCTGTCTGTGGGTTCGAAAGCACCGTTATAGTTCTCCGCGTCAGGAATTCCAACACGTCGGGGAGACGGGGTATCCCCTGCTGGGCCCCCACCTGACGGCACTTCATGGCGGCCATGGCCGAGGCGAAGACGACCGTCTCCCGCACACTCCATCCCTGGAGGATGCCATAGCCGTAACCGCCGTGGAAGACGTCGCCGGCACCGGTGGTATCGACCGCATCCACCGTGAAGGCGGGGACGTGAAACGGCTCGTGTCCGCTCCAGGTGAGGCTTCCTGCCGCGCCAAGGGTCACGGTGACCACCGGCGCGCCGAGGTCGGCCGCCAGCCCCCTGAAATGCTCCGGCGTGCGATCCCACCCCAGGTCCAGGAAGAATTGCTCCGCCGCCACCACGTAATCGCACTGCCGGGTGATGTCGAGCATGCCGGGCCGCATCCGCCCCGCATCCACCATGACCGGGATGCCGAGGCTCCGCGCCCTTCCGGCGGCATGGAGCGAAGCGTCGGCCATGAGCCCGTCCAGGAGGAGGAGGGAGCTGCCGGCAAGGAAGGCATCGGGCACCTCACGGGGATCAAGGGGATCACCAGTGGGACGCCGCCAGACGATTGTCCGGCGGCCGCTCCCCCGTTCGATCATGATGAACGCCCGCTGTGATGCTCCCCTGCGCCTCGTGACCAGAAACGCCCCATCCACCCCCTCGGAATCGAGGGCCTGCCGGATCCGGCTGCCGGCATCGTCATCTCCCACCACACCCGCGAAGCGGCAGGGTATCCCGAGCCGCGCCAAGGCCACCAGCGCCGTGGCCGTGGGCCCGCCAGCCTGTTCCGCCCAGACCGCGGCTTCGGCCTTGCTGTCGGGGGACGGATAGGAATCGACCACCGCAAGGGTATCCCAGCAGCACTGTCCCAAGCCTGTCGCTACAATCGCACGCCCCCCGTTACGGCCAGTTCCCATGGTTTTCCATTATCCCCATTACATCAATTGGCGTCCGTTAGTAAAACATCATTTGCATGGCGGCACCCTTGGCTTTACTATTAAACGAATGCAACCGGCACGGAGTGCCGGAATCCCGGAGCAAAGGAGTGCACCATGAGACCGTTTATTGTGGCAACCGCAGCCCTTTTGGCCCTTTCCATCCTTCATCCCCCCACGGTACCAGCCAGCGAAGAACAACCCGCACAGCAGGAAAAGAACGGCGGCGACACGGAGCGAAAGGCCTCGGAAATCGGCCGAAAGATCGACGAGCTGGACGCAAAGATGAAGCAGGCTACGGAGGAGACCAAAGCAGCCTTCGCCCGGGAGATGGCCGATCTGCGCAAGCAGCAGGACGCCCTCCGCGAAAAGATGGAGGAGATGAAGGGGGCCAGCGGCAAAGCATGGAAAGAGATGAAAGCCGGAACGGAAAAGGCCCTCCATGAATTGCAGAAGTCATACGACCGGGCACGGGAGCGGTTCAGGGAGTAACTCCTTTCATGTTCCGAGCAGCTCGGCCAGTTCATCGAGGCTCTCCACGGCGATATCGGTCAGTTCCGGCCAACGGAAGTTCCCGCTGCGGTCCACGTGGACGGTGGCGGCGCCGGATGCCCGGCCGCTCTGGAGATCGAAGAGGTAGTCCCCAACCATCACCATGGACCTCCCCGTGGCCCCCCACCGGGTAGAGAGGATTGCGAGGCCGTGGGGATCAGGCTTCGGCTGGGCATCGTGGCGCCCCAGGACATCGTCCGGCGCGAAACGCCCCCCGACGCCGATGGTTTCCAGCACCCGCAGGGCAATCTCCCGGGTGTTGCGGGTCACGATCCCGAGACTCTTCCCCCGGCGGTGGAGCGTCTCCACGAGGCGCACCGCCCCTGCCGCCGGCTCGGCACGGGCCGCCAGACATTCCTCGATCTCGTCGAGCCGCTGGTGAAGGCGCCGCGCCTCCTCCTCGGGAAGCGACTCGATATGCCCCAGGATATCGGTCCCATCCGGGATGCCGAGGTCGGCCCGGATGGCCGCGAAGTCATGGACCGGCACGGTCAGGGTGCCATCGAGGTCAAATACCCAGTGGGGCCGTGCCATGATCTCGGCAATACTGGCCATGGACGTGCGGTGCTCCATCGTCTCTCCTTTTTGCGCCGCCGTGCGCTCTATCGATCCATAGTACCAAACCACGGCGCAAAAAAAGAAGTTAAACGCACATAATTATAATAGTTATAATTTTAAGCACAATCCGTGCCGTCCAGGAGCCATGCCGCTCACGGGAAAGGTCGCCGGCGCCGGCGCAGTTTCGCGATGGACAGGGGATGAGCCGGAAGTTGGTTCCTACACGGGCCTGAGAGCATTTTCCCCACAGATTTTACTCCGTTGCTCCGTTGCCCCGTGTTTCAAATGTTTTTGGCAATTCAACGATCTTGCCGCCGGGAAGAAGCCGGAACAGGTTTCCCCGCCAGCGGACGCGGTTTCCCGCGAAGGAGAGGGCCCAGGTGGCGAAGGCGAGGAAGTCCCGCAGGGGAAGGAGCCAGAGCCAGCGGGGAAAAATGCCGTCCTTCACGTAACAGCGGCTGAAGGCCATGGCCACGGCGGCGCGGACTAGGTAGAGGAGGAGGACGGCCCCCCAGCCGGCGCCGGAAAATCCGGAAAGGGCCAGCGCCAGACAGGCCATGGGAAATGACTGGGTGATGCCGGAGCCGAGGTAGCCGCCGGGGCGCGAGACCCGCATGGTGCGCGACCAGCGGAGCTGGCGGGAGAGGACCGTGGCCAGATCCTCCCGGTGCATGACGCTCTCCACGAAGCAGTCGGAGAGTTCCAGCCGCCACCCCACCTTGTGGACCTTGTTGCCGAGCTGGTAGTCGTCGGCCAGGTAATCGGCCAGGGCGGCAAAGCCGCCGATTGCCTCCAGAGCCTCCCGGCGCACCGCCATGGAGGCCCCCAGGGCAAAGGAGAGCCCCTCCAGCTTCATGGCCACCATGACGTTGGGAATCATCTCCACCGTGAATCCCATGGCCTCCACGGCCGTGGCGGCGCCCGCCACGCCGGGGCTGCGGTAGAGGGAGGTGACGAGCCCCACCTGTTGGTCGGCGAAGGGGGCCGCCACCTCCCGGAGGTAGTCGGGGGAGACCCGGATGTCGCTGTCGCAGACGATGAGGAGATCGTGCTTTGCCTTGGGGCAGGCGTTGATCAGGTTCGAGACCTTGTGGTTCGGGCCGTGGATGGTGGCGTCCACCACCAGCTCCATGTCGATGGCGGGAAACTCCCCCATGAGCCGCCCGATGACGGGAATCACCGGGTCGGCGGGGTCAGCGACGGCAAAGACGATCTGCCACGGGGCAGGATACTCCTGGCGACAGAAGGAGGCGAAGTTGTCAAAGCTCCCGGCGTCCATCCCCTTTACCGGCTTGAGGATCGAAATGGGGGGCGTGTGCCCCGGCGCGGGGCGCCGGCGGCCAAAGTAGGACCGGGCGCAACCGAGGGCGATAACGCCGTAGGCAAGGGGAGGGAGGATGCAGAGAAACGGGAGCACCGTGGTGAGCATAATGCCGAAAACCTCGCGGGATTGTTCTTGCGCCTATTTACCCCTGTTCGCGGAGCCATTGCAACGCAAAACTCGTCCAGACCGGGGTTTGCCTCTTGCGAAGACGGCTCGCCGTGAACTACTATCGGCCTGACCGTTCACAAACAGGAAACAGCCCGATGACACTCCCCCATGCCGACATCGACATAGAGATGCTCTCGACACTGGTCATCGAGATGAACATCCTCCGCCGCCACGTGACCGCCTACCCGGCGGGCCACCCGGTCACCCGGGACGCGGCCGTGAAGGTGGCCAGCCTCCTGAATCGGCTCCTGGACAGGGCCGAGAGTGTTACCCTCGGCATTGCCAGGGACACGATCCTGTTCGGCGACCACCCCCTCGACCGCAGAAACCCCGTCTACCGCGATTTCGCCCGGGCACTCTCCGACCGGGGGGTCGTTGCCCTCACCTGCCACCGTCACCTGGACGCCGACGAACTTATCCGGTTCGGGGCACTTCTCTCGCGAAGCCGCGATGAGATCGGCGCCGGCGGCGGGATCGAAGCGGTCGCCCGGGCGGAAGGGCTGACACGCCTGGAGGTGCGGGGGGTCAACTATGACCTCTTCAGGGTCACCGAGGAAGAGGAGCTCACGGGCCAGCCGGAAGGGGGGAGCGGTTCGGCGTCCCTCTGGGAGCAGTTCGTCAGGGGGCTTCTGGACGGGACCATCGATCCCCTGGGCGATGCGACGGCGAAGCGCCCTCCCCTCGACCCCCTCCTTCTGGCCCAGGTGCTGAACGGCCACGCCTTCGGCAACCAGGGAGGTCCGGACACAGCCTATGACGCGGTGATCGCGTCCTTCATGCGCCGCATGGACCGGGATTCCGACGGAGAGCAGACGGCCCGGGAGTGCGCCGAACGGTTCGGGACCCTCGTGGAGTCCCTCACCCCGGAGCGGCGCCATCAATTCCTCGGCAAAGCCTTCACCTCCCTGGCCGAACGCCCGGACGCGGCCCGCCGGCTCGTGGCATCCGTGGATGACGGCATCATCCTCGACACCATCGCGGACCTGAACGACCGCAACGTCACCATTCCCCCGATCATCCTGAACCTCTGCCGGAAACTCGGCGCATCCCAAAACGACAGTGCCCCCCCCCTCTCCCGGACAGAGGCCCTGCGGGTGGGGCACAGGCTCGGCACCGTGCTCCGGGAGGGAAATTTCGATCAGTACATCCCCGACGCCTACCAGGGGAATCTCGAGCAGATCGTTGCCGCCGGAAAGATCGCCTCGGGGCTTGCCGAGTCAGGGGACCTGAAGGCACTGCTCCAGGGGGAAAACCATGAGGCAAAGGTGGGGGCCATCATCCTCGAAGTCCTGGAATCAGACCCCGAGGGAGAAACCTTCGGCATGGAGGAAAGCCTCGGCGAACTCTGCGCGTACTATCTGGACGCGGGCGATTTCACAGCCCTCAGGGCCGTCTGCGACCATCTCCCCTCCCCGGGAGAAGCGCCGTCAACACCACTTCAACAGCGGCTTCTGACATCAATCGCGACACCATCCTTCACGACCCCGCTGATGGCAACCCCGGTCGTGTGGGGAAAAGAGCGTTATGACGACATCCGCGCCGTCATCACCCGCATCGGCTTTCCCTGCGTGGCGCCTCTCCTTGACCGGCTGGCCGAAGAGGAAAGCATGTCGCTTCGGCGCTACTACGTGGCGTGCCTCCTGTCGCTGGGACAAGCAGCCTATGGGGAAGTCGTGGCGCGTCTGGACGACGGGCGCTGGTACTATGTCCGCAATCTCGTGGCGATTCTGCGGGGACTCAACGACCCCGCCGCTATCCACCCCCTGCACCGCCTCCTGAACCACCCGCACCCCCGGGTGCGCCAGGAGACCCTCCGGACCCTGGTCCATTTCCGGGATCCCGAGGGGGAACGGATGCTCCTGCGGGAACTGAGAAGCGGAAACCGTGAAACGCTCCTGACCGCCATCCAGCTCGCGGACCGCAGCCGCAGCCCCCGAGTACGGGAGCGACTGCTGGGGCTCCTGCACAAGGGGGGGATTACCGGCCCCGATTTCGACGTTCGCTGCGCCGTGGTCAGGGCACTGGCCGAAACGGGGGACCCGGCGGTGCTCCCCGACCTGGCACGCATCCTCCGCTCCCGGAGCATCCTCCGCACCGCCTCCGTGACGCGCCTCAAGGTCGAGATTGCCCGATCCCTCGCCCGGTATCCCGCCACGGACGCGCTTTCCCTTGCCCGGGAAGCGGCCGCTTCGGGGGTACCCGAGCTGGAGCAGGCCGCCCGGCAAACCCTGCGGACCATGACAGGGAGGCGCCCATGAACCGGAGTGCCCTGGAACCGCTGCGCAACGCCGTGCGGCACCTGGTAACCGCCGTCTCCAGCGCGGCCCTCTACTCCTTTGACCACCAGCAGGTGACGCGGCTGCGGGCCGTAACCCTTGACAACCTGACGACCACTCTGCAGGAGGAGCCCGACATCTCCCTCGTCATCATCGGCGACGAACTTCTTGCAGGGGGAGTCTCCCTCGATACGGGCCTCTACGTGGGGAGGTTCGTGGAAATGCTGCGGGCGCGGGGGATAGGACACATCCGGTTTCTCCAGGGGATCACCGGGGAGGAGCTGTCATCCCTGGCCGCCTCCCTCGGAGGAGGGCAAAAGGGGGGAGAGATCCGGTCAACGGAGCATATCCGTCTCGGCAGGGTGGAGGTGCGCTTCAACCGGTCCGGAGAGGGAGACGAGAAGGATCCCCTCGCCGATTTCACGACCGAGGAGGTCACCCGCATAACCGAGCTCTACGAGGATGTCGCCCGGAACCGGAAACTGCAGGCCGCCGGCATCGCCGACGTGGTCGGGGGGATCATCACGGCCCTGCGGGAGCAGGCCCGCCCCCTCATGGCCCTGGCCCCCCTGCGCGACTTGGACGAATACACCTTCGCCCACTCGGTCAACGTCTGCATTCTCAACCTTGCCCAGGCCATGTCATTGGGAATCGACGGGCCGCTCCTGCAGGAGATCGGCATTGCCGGCCTCCTCCACGACATCGGCAAGATGTTCGTCCCGCGGGAGATCCTCACCAAGCCGGCGCAGCTCACCGAGGACGAATGGCGCATCATGCGCCGCCACCCCCACCAGGGGGCCCGCTGCCTCATCGAAACGCCCGGAGTGCCCCATCTGGCAGCGGTGGCGGCCTTCGAGCACCACATGAAGCATGACTTCTCCGGCTATCCGGAAGTGCCCCCCGGCTGGAGCCAGAGCCTCGTCAGTGAGATGACCTCCATCTCCGACTTTTTCGACGCGCTTCGTACCCGCCGGGCCTACAGCGACTCCGTGGAACTGCGCCAGATCGCCGGCATGCTCCTTGACCGGCGGGGGCGGGAGTTCCATCCTCTCCTCACCCGCAACTTTCTCCTGATCCTGAGCCGGATGATGGCGTGATTTTCACCGCCACCGTGCAGATGTCGTCCGCAGGGGGCCTGCCGCCGGTGAATGCGGCCAGTTCCGACAGCACGGCCTCGATGACCGCCTCGGGCTCCTCGCCGTGGAGCGACGCCAGGAGGGCACTGAGGCGGCCGACCCCGAAAAGCTCTCCGCTGCCGTTATCGGACTCGGTGATCCCGTCGGTGTAGAGGAGCAGGATATCTCCCGGCGCCAGCCGCACCTCCCGCTCCTCGAACGTCACCTGGGGTTTTACCCCGAGGATGAGCCCATCCGCGTCCAGTTCCAGACACCTCCCCTCGGCCCGCCGGTAGAGGAGCGGCGGGTTGTGCCCCGCGCTGGCGTAGGTGAGGATGCCCGATGTCGGCCGGTAGGAGGCGTAGAACATGGTGGTGAAGAGCTCCGCCCGGGTGAGGTCTTCGTAGAGGTTCTCATTGAGGGATCTGACGATGGCGGCAGGGGAACCGCCGGAGCGGGCCTGGGTGCGGATAACGCTGCGGGCCTCGGTCATGATGAGGGCCGCGCCGACACTATGGCCCGAGACGTCGGCGATAACCGTGTCGAAGGAACCGTCGTCCCGGGGGAAGAAGTCATAGTAGTCTCCCCCCACATGGGCCGCGGGAACCCACCGCCCGGCGCAACGGACTCCCGCGACGACCGGAGGGGCCGACGGCAGGAGCGCCCCCTGGATCTGCCGCGCCAGCTCCATGTCGCAGGACATGCGGGCATTCTCCAGGAGTGCCTCCTGGGCACGCTTGCGCTCGGTCACGTCCTCCTTGATGGCGACATAGTGGCGAACCACTCCCGCCTCATCCACCACGGGGGTAATGGTCTGGGCCTCGGGGTAGAGGGAACCGTCCTTGCGGCGGTTGATCATCTCGCCGCGCCAGACCTTTCCGGCCCGGATCGTCTCCCAGAGATCCCGGTAAAACTCCTCGCCGTGGACCCCCGACTTGAGGATGCCGAGACCGCGGCCGGCGATTTCCTCCAGGGTGTAGCCGGTAAGATTCGTGAAGGCGGGATTGACCCAGATGACCCGCCCGCCGGGATCGCTGATGACAATGGCGTTCGCCGCGGCATTCAGCGCGGCGCTCCGGAGGCCCAACTCGATTTCGGCGGTCTTGCGGGCGGTGATGTCCGCGATGAGGCCGTCGTAGGCCGCGAGTCCCCCTAACTCGTCATAGCGGGGAACGATGGTGTTCCGAACCCAGCGGATGGAGCCGTCCTTGTGGATGATCCGGTGTTCCATGGAGGGGATGTCTTCACCCTCCAGAAGCTGCTGCGTCTGCTCCGTCACCCGCTGCTTGTCCTCTTCGTGGATCATCCGGTACCAGAGGAACGGATCCCCCTCGAACTCTTCGGGGCCATAGCCGGTGACCGCCGCGCAGCCGGGACCGTGGTATGTTGCCACAACGTCCCCCCCACGGACCTCCACCGTATAGATGTAGTCGGTAACAGCCGCCACGAGCCGGCGATAGCGGAGTTCGCTGGTCAGGAGCGCCTCCTCCGCCTCCCGTTTCTTCCGGCGCAGCTCCGCCTCCTTCAACTCCCGCTGGATGGCGGGGACGAGCCGCGAAATGTTCCCCTTAATGAAATAGTCGTTAGCCCCCGCCCTCATGGCCCCCACCGCCGTATCTTCGCCGATCTTCCCCGAAACGATGATGAAGGGGGCATCAAAACCGCTCTGGCGCCAGATATTGAGGGCATCAATCCCGCTGAAGCGGGGGAGCACGTAGTCGGAAAGGGCGATGTCCCACTGCCGGCCGGCAATGGCCTCCATCATGGCCTCAGGGGTCTCGACCCGCACGTACTCGGGCTCGTACCCCCCTTTCCTGAGTTCGAGGAGAATCAGAAGGGCATCGTCTTCGGAATCTTCGATGATCAGGACGCGGAGCGGAGTTGCCATAGGGTTCCTCGATGGGAAAAATGTCATGTTCATTGTACTACGGGAGGAGCCGCGGACAAGCGTCAACGGGAAAGGACGGGCCTACGCGGGAACCCGCTCGGCGATCAGGAGATAGGGAGCCGCTCCGGACCGGTTCCCCTGGCGGCAGTGCCAGACGTTGAACCGGCCGGGGGGAAGGGCCGCTGCCCAATCCTCGACGGCGGCCCCCTCGTCGGCGCCACCGGGATGCCCCGTGTAGACCGCGACGGTTACGAGCCCCCCGGGGAGGAGGAGCGCCGCAGCCTGCTCCAGGCCGGCAATGGTGGTCTCGGGGGTGGTGACGGTCTCCCGGGGGGCACCGGGGAGAAATCCCAGATTGAAGACCACGGCCCGGACCGGACCGGTGACCACCTCGGCAAGGCGCTCGTGACCGCCGTGAACGAGCGCGACCCGATCACGGCAACCAGCCTCGGCGAGACGCTCTTCCGTGGCGGCCAGGGCCTTTGCCTGGACGTCGAAGGCCCACACCCGCCCTTGCGGCCCCACCAACTGCGCCAGGAAGAGGGTATCGTGGCCGTTGCCGCAGGTGGCGTCCACGGCCCGGTCACCCGGCCTCAGGCGTTCCTGGAGAAAGAAATGCGCCAACTGCACGGCGCCGGAAAGTCCCCGGGACCGGGGACCAGGGACCGGGGACCGGGCAAAGGCATCAACCCTGAAACCTTCGTCTCTTCCTGAATTATTTCCGTTCATCGTCGCCTCTGCAATCGGTTGGCTTCTAAACCTGGTCCCCGGTCCCCGGTCCCGGCCCTTGACCAGCGTCAAAACCGCCGGAAGCACCAGCACGAAGGCCGCCTGGCAGGCCACCATCCCGAGGCTCATGACCGCGCCGATGGAGAATACTCCCTGGTGGTGGGCCACCATGAGGGCGCCAAAGCTCGCCATGATGGTAAGGGTGTTGTAGACGACCCCCAGGCCGGTGCTGCCCGTGATGACCGAGGCGGCGTCGCCGTCCTCGCGGCGGAAACGGTTGATGATGTAGATGCCGGAGTCCACGGCGATGCCGAGGATGAGGGGCATGACGATGATGTTGGCGGAGTTGAAGCTGATCCCGAAAAGCCACATCCCCCCCACCATGAGAAGGATCCCCACCACGAGGGGAACGAGCCCCACGAGGGTGTAGGTGACGCTCCGGAAGGTGACGAAGAGGATCACCACGATGGCGGCAAAGGCGTAGACAAAGGCCCGCAGGTAAGCGTCGCGCATGATGGTCATGGACTCGTAGACCATGACCGGTTCGCCGTTGGCCCGGGGTGCCACGCTCCGCACCTGGTCCAGGAAGCGTTTCAGGGGCTCCCGCTCGAAAATCTCCTCCTTGGGGGCCACCTGGAGGAGGTATTTCCCGCTTTTCCCCACAAACAGTTTCCGAAGCTGGGGCGGGATATCCGCCTCGGTCACCGGGGTGACGGCGAGGCTGTCGGCAAACATCCCGATCTTCTCCGGGAAGGAAGCGAGCATTCCCCCCTGGAAGTCCCGCAGCATCCCGAGGGCGTTTTTGTCCTTCTCCTTTTCAAGGGTCGCAAAGAAACGGTCGAGGGTGGCCAGGAAGGCGCCGACCCGCTTTGCTTCGGGTTTCTGTTCCTTTTCCAGGTAAAGCTTCAACCGCTCCACGGAGTTTCTGAAGTTCTCGAAGACCGTGGGGAGCTCCATGACCCGCAGGTCCTCCTCGTAGGGGGCGGGCTTCACGTCGGCCAGCTCGCGCCGCAGGGCAGCCAGCTCTGCAATCTTCGCCTCCTGGTCATCGGGGACAAAGGTGGCGAGGCTTACCACATGGTCAACGGCGGGGAGCGCTTCGAGGCGCCGGGTCAGCTCACGGGCCTCCGGGGCGGACGAGGCCACGACCTCGGCGAAGTAGCCCGAATTCTCCTTGCTCCGCATCAGCTTGTAGGCATACTCCACCGGCTCCAGCCCCTTGGCCTGGAGGTTCATGAGGTTGTAGTCGAACCGTGTCTGGACCAGGGGATAGATGGACGCGGCGCAAAGGATGAGGGTAATCCCGATGACCGTCTTCGGGTGGCCGAAGAGGAACCGCTCCAGGGCCTTCATCCGGGAAGAGCGGGCAAGAATGGTTGCGGCCCGGGCCTCCCGCTCCTCCTCCTTGCGCTTGCGGTACGGCGCCAGAAGTACCAGGACCGCCGGCAGGACCGTAAAGGTGGCCAGGACGCAGACGCAGACCCCCAGCGCTGCGATGATACCCAGCTCTGAGATTCCCTTGAAATCAGTGAAGACGAAGGTGAAAAAGGCCGCGGCAATGGTGGAGGCGGCCATGACGATGGCCCAAATGTTGCGGTTGAGCCCCGTACTGATGGCCTCCAATTCGCCTTCCCCGAGCCCCAGTTCCTCCTGGTAGCGGAGCACCACCTGGATGCCGTACTCGATGCCGATGCCGATCAGCATGATGGCAAAGACCATGGAGAGGATGTTCAGGTGCCCCACCACCAGGGTCGCCAGGCCGAATGAGACACAGAGCGCCACGATGAGGGTCACCATGGCCGCCATGACGTTCAGGAACCCACGGAATGCCAGGAGGAGAAGCACCACCGTGAGGGCCAGGGAGAGGACGGTGGCGATGGTGATGTCCCGCTCGCTGGTGGCCATCTCCTCGTATTCGAGGACCGGGGTCCCGGTGAGCCCCACGGTCACCCCGGCAAACTCGGGGAGCGCCCTGAGGGCTTTGACCTCCTTGCGCACCGCGCCGATGGCCTCCACGGCCGGGACAAAGCTCCCGGGGTCCTTCACCGGCCGAACCGTCAGGATCTGCATCCGGCCGGCCCGGGCCAGGGCCGAATCCCCCCCGAGGAATACCTCCTCCAGGGAGAATGAGCCCTTCTTTCCCCCGCCGAAGGCGTCAATGCCGGTGCCGAGCTTGTCGAGCATGAAGGTGATGCCGGCCAGCTCAGCCTCCCCCCCCTTCCCGCCACCGGCCACGTAGGCATCCATCCGGCCGGTCAGGTGGGTAAAGAGGGTCTGGACGGTGGGCGATGTTGCCAGCTCCTTGAGAACCGGCTTTGCCATGGTAAAGTTCTTCCGGAGGTTTCGGATATCCTCCAGAGGCATGAGGAGGAGGCCGTGCTCCTTGAAAAACGGCATCCCCCCGGGGAAAAAGACCTCACGGAACCGGGTCCGGTCCGCGGCCAGCTTCTCCTGGAGCCGTTCGCCGAAACGGGAGGCCGCGGCTGCGTCAGCGCTCTCGATGACGACCGCGATCTCTTCCCGGTCGCCGAACTCGGCCCGAATGGCTCGATAGTCCTGCTGAAAGGGGGCGTTCTTCGGCATCAGGTCGTCCCGGCCCGTGAGGAACTCCATCCGCTCCTTCGTGTAGATCACCGAGAGGACTGAAAGGAGGAGAGCAACCGCGAGAATCAGCCGCGGGTGGCGGGCAACGAACCCGAAAAGCCCGGTAAAGCGTTTCGTACCACTGTTCTTTTCCATATCGAATCGCATCCTTCATCTGTCGGTATCGGGCAAAACTCGCGAAGCGTACCATACCCCACCGGCAAAGACAATCTCCCCGCCCGAGCCGTCCCTTGTGCCCCATCGGCACGGGCAACACGGGAAAACTATGTTTTTTTTGTTAATTCTGTGCTAGAAGTACATGCTTATTTTTTCTCACTCATCCCGGCATCGGGAGAGAGTGTTCTGAGAATCAAGGAGCAGCATTTCGATGAAGATTTCCAAGCATCCCATTTCACACGCACTCACCTCCTTCAACGAAACAGCGAAAGAGACAAAAGAGGAGCCGCAGAAGAAACGGGGGGGCAAGGTCCACCACCTCCCCGCCTCCATCTGGAAAAAGCGGGACGTGGAAACCACGAGCCCCCTCGACCAGGCCATCAAACGGAGCCAGGAGTTCTTTTTGCGGGAGCAACTCCCCGCCGGGTACTGGTGGGCGGAGCTGGAGTCCAACGTCACCATCACCGCCGAGTACGTCATCCTCTTCCACTTCATGGGGCTGGTGAACCGGGACAAAGATCGGAAGATGGCTACCTATCTCCTCTCCAAGCAGACCGAGGAGGGGTGCTGGTGCATCTGGCACGGAGGGCCGGGCGACCTCTCCACCACCATCGAAGCATACTTCGCCCTGAAGCTGGCCGGCTACCCCGCCGACCATCCGGCCATGCAGAAGGCCCGCACGTTCATTCTCGGGAAAGGGGGCATCCTCAAGGCACGGGTCTTCACCAAGATCTTCCTGGCCCTCTTCGGCGAATTCTCCTGGCTGGGGGTCCCCTCCATGCCCATCGAGATGATGCTCCTTCCCAACGGCTTCACCTTCAACCTCTATGAGTTCTCCAGCTGGTCCCGGGCGACCATTATTCCGCTCTCCATCGTCATGGCCGAGCGGCCGGTGCGCAAGCTCCCCCCCTGGGCGAGGGTGCAGGAACTCTACGTGCGGCCGCCGCGCCCCATGGACTACACCTTCACCAAGGAAGACGGGATCCTTACCTGGAAGAACATCTTCATCGGCATCGACCATATCCTCAAGGTCTATGAGGCGAGCCCCATCCGCCCCGGCATGAAGAAGGCCATGGCCATTGCCGAACAGTGGGTGCTGGACCACCAGGAGCCCACCGGCGACTGGGGCGGCATCCAGCCGGCCATGCTCAACTCGGTTCTGGCCCTCCATTGCCTCGGCTACGCTAACGACCACCCGGCCGTTGCCAAGGGGCTTCAGGCCCTGGCCAACTTCTGCATCGAGAGCGACGACGAGATCGTCCTCCAATCCTGCATCTCGCCGGTATGGGACACGGCCCTGGCCCTCATGGCCATGGTCGACTCCGAAGTTCCCACCGATCACCCGGCCCTGGTGAAAGCCGCCCAGTGGCTCCTGGACCGGGAAGTCCGCAAGGTTGGCGACTGGAAAATCAAGGCCCCCAACCTGGAGCCGGGGGGATGGGCCTTCGAGTTCCAGAACGACTGGTACCCGGACGTGGACGACTCGGGGATCGTCATGATGGCCATCAAGGATGTGAAGGTGAAGGACTCGAAGGCCAAGGCGGAGGCGATCCAGCGCGGCATTGCCTGGTGCATCGGCATGCAGAGCAAGAACGGCGGCTGGGGAGCCTTCGACAAGGACAACACCAAGCATATCCTCAACAAGATTCCCTTCGCCGACCTGGAGGCCCTCATCGACCCCCCCACGGCGGATCTTACCGGCCGGATGCTGGAGTTGATGGGAACCTTCGGCTACCCCAAGGACCACCCGGCCGCGGTGCGGGCGCTCCAGTTCGTCAAGGAGAACCAGGAACCGGACGGCCCCTGGTGGGGACGCTGGGGGGTCAACTACATCTACGGCACCTGGTCGGTGCTCTGCGGCCTCAAGGCCTATGGCGAAGACATGGGACAGCCTTACGTCCGCAAGGCCGTTGAATGGCTCGCCGCCCACCAGAACCCCGACGGCGGCTGGGGTGAGTGCTGCGAATCCTACTGCGATCAGAAGCTGGCCGGCACCGGCCCAAGCACCGCCTCCCAGACGGGATGGGCACTCCTCTCCATGCTCGCCGCAGGCGACGTGGACCACCCGGCCGTGGCCCGGGGGATCCGGTACCTGATCGAGACCCAGCAACCCGATGGGACCTGGGACGAGGACCAGTTCACCGGAACCGGCTTCCCAAAATACTTCATGATCAAGTATCATATCTACCGGAACTGCTTTCCGCTCATGGCCATGGGACGCTACCGGGCGCTGAAGGGCCACAAGGGATAACCAGCCAGTCGCAGAAACGGGCACCTGCGTAGGGGCGGTTCAAGAACCGCCCCTACATCAGTTTTGATAGAAGGAACCATGAAGGTTTTCGTTACCGGCGCAACCGGCTTCATAGGCGCTAGCATAGCAAGGGAACTGCTGAAGGACGGCTGCCATGTCAGGGTTCTGGCCCGGCCCGGCTCCGACAGGCGCAATCTCGATGGCCTCGATGTGGAAGTGTGCGAGGGGGACCTCTGTTCCCCGGAATCCCTGGACCGGGGGGTCAAGGGGTGCGAGGTCCTCTACCACGCCGCGGCCGACTACCGCCTCTGGACCCGCAACCCCGCCGCCATGTACGCCGCCAACGTGGAGGGAACCCGCCACGTCCTGGACGCGGCCCTGCGGCACGGGGTATCCCGGGTCGTCTACACGAGCAGCGTCGGGACCCTGGGAAATCCCGGCGACGGCACCCCCGGCACGGAAGCCACCCCCGTCACCTTCGCCGACATGGTGGGGGACTACAAGAAAAGCAAATTTCTGGCGGAACGGGAGGCTGAGACGTTCCTGGCCCGGGGACTCCCCCTGGTCATCGTGAATCCCTCGACCCCGGTGGGCCCCCACGACGTGAAACCGACTCCCACCGGAAAGATCATCGTCGATTTCCTCAACCGCGCCATGCCCGCCTACCTGGACACGGGGCTCAACATCATCGACGTTGAGGACTGCGCCCAGGGACACATCCTGGCGGCTCAGCACGGCAGAATCGGCGAGAAGTACATCCTCGGCCACGAGAATCTGACGTTGCGGCAGATATTCTCTCTCCTCGAAACGGTTACGGGACTCGCAGCGCCGAAGGTGCGCCTCCCCTACTTACCTATCCTCGCAGCCGCCTACGCAAACGAGGCCCTGTCGCGGATCACCGGCAGGGAGCCCCTCATCCCGCTGGCAGGGGTGCAGATGGCCAGAAAATTCATGTATTTCGATTCGTCCAAGGCGGTGAAGGAACTGGGGCTTCCCCAGCGCCCGGCCGTCGAAGCCCTGGGGCGTGCGGTGGAATGGTTCCGCGCCAACGGATATGTACGGTAAATATGGAGGGGCGCAATTCATTGCTCCCCGGGCGTGGTGAATCACGCCCCTACGCAACCGATGAAGGAGAGCGTCATGTACAAGCTGCTCGACACCATAACCGGCCCGGCCGATCTCAAGAATATTCCCCGGGAGGAGCTCCCGGGGCTGGCAGATGAAATCCGCCGGTTTCTCATCGAGACAGTGTCGCAAACGGGCGGCCATCTGGCCTCGAACCTGGGGGCAGTGGAGCTCTCCGTCGCCCTCCACTACTGCTTCGACTCCCCGGCCGACAAGCTCATCTGGGACGTGGGGCACCAGGCCTACACCCACAAGATCCTCACGGGTCGGCGCGAAAGCTTCCACACCCAGCGCCAGTACAAGGGGATCAGCGGCTTCCCCAAGCGGAGCGAGTCACCCCACGACGCCTTCGGGGCCGGCCACTCCTCCACCTCCATCTCGGCGGGGCTCGGCATGGCCGCGGCACAGGATCTGAAGGGGAGCGGCAGCCGGGCCATCGCGGTGATCGGCGACGGCTCCCTCACCGGCGGCATGGCCTATGAGGCCCTCAACCAGGCGGGGCACCTGAAGAAAAACCTGATCGTGGTCCTGAACGACAACGAGATGTCCATCTCCCAAAACGTGGGGGCCTTCTCCTCGTTCGTCTCCCGCAAGATGACCGGCAGCGACTTCCGCAAGCTGAAGAAGGAGATGCAGGGCCTTCTGGAGAACATCCCGGCCATCGGGAAGGACATCCTCCACTTCGCCCGCCGGGCCGAAAACTCCCTCAAGGGGTTCCTCACCCCGGGGATGCTCTTCGAGGCCCTGGGCTTCGACTACATCGGCCCGATTCCTGGACACGACCTGCCGCAGCTCCTGGAGGTCTTCGAGAACGTGAAGGGGCTCGAAGGGCCGGTGCTCGTCCACGTCATGACCACCAAGGGGAAGGGGTACCAGCCGGCCGAGGAGAACCCGGCCGCCTTCCACGGGGTCGGCCCCTTCGACGTGGCCACGGGCAAGACCACCGGCGGCAAGCCGGGGGCGGCATCCTACACCGGGGTCTTCGGCGCGACCCTCGTGAAGCTGGCCGAGGAGGACGAGAAGATCATCGCCATCACTGCGGCCATGCCCGACGGCACCGGCCTCACCCCCTTCGCGAAACGGTTCCCGGAACGCTTCTTCGACGTGGGAATTGCCGAGCAGCACGCCCTCACCTTTGCGGCGGGCCTCGCCGCCGACGGGTTTCGGCCCGTGACGGCCATCTACTCCACCTTCCTCCAGCGGGCCTACGACCAGGTATTCCATGATGTCTGCCTCCAGAAACTGCCGGTGACCATGGCCCTGGACCGGGGGGGGCTCGTGGGTGACGACGGCCCCACCCACCACGGCACCTTCGACCTCTCGTACCTGCGGCACCTGCCGGAGATGACCCTCATGGCCCCCAAGGACGAGAACGAGCTCCAGCACATGCTGAAGACCGCCATCTACGCCGGCCGCCCCGTGGCGCTCCGCTACCCCCGTGGTGCCGGGTATGGACTTCCCCTTGACCAGACTATCCAGTCCCTGGAGATCGGCCGGGGCGAGCTTCTGACTGAAGGGGACGATGTCGCCATCGTGGCCATCGGTTCCACGGTCTATCCGGCCCAGGAGGCAGCGAAGCTCCTGGAAGCTAGGGGGATCCGGGCAACGGTGGTCAACGCCCGCTTCGTGAAACCCCTTGACCGGGAGCTCATCCTCGGCGCGGCACGGCGGACCGGGTGCATCGTCACCGTGGAGGAGAACGCCCTCCAGGGAGGCTTCGGGAGCGCCGTCCTGGAGTTGCTGGCGGACGAAGGGATGACCGATGTGCGGGCCAAGCGGATCGGTATCCCCGACCGCTTCATCGAGCAGGGGCCCCAACCCCAGCTTCGCAAGGATCTGGGCCTGGACGGCGCCGGCATCGCCGCCACCGTCGAGGCATTTCTGACTGCAAAAGGACAAGCGGCGCTGTCGCTGGTGAAATAACCATTCGAAGGGGCGGACACGCGCCCCCACACAAGCATCAATGAAAGGAAGTACCGTTTAATGCGTTTTCCCCTGAAATTGAACGCTGACCTCACGAAGTACATCATTTCCAACAAGGTGAAGAAGATCGAGAAGTTCCCCCTGGTCCTCATGCTCGAACCGACCCACCTCTGCAACCTGGCCTGCTCCGGCTGCGGCCGCATCCGGGAATACGCCGACACCATCCAGCAGATGATGAGCCTGGAGGAGTGCCTCCGCTCGGTGGACGAATGCCCGGCGCCGGTAGTCACCATCACCGGCGGCGAGCCGTTCCTCTACAGCCACATCTACGAGCTGATCCCGGCAGTCCTCAACCGCGGCAAGCACGTCTACCTCTGCACCAACGGCCTGCTGCTGGAAAAGGCCCTGGAGAACATCAAGGTTCACCCCAACTTCTATCTCAACGTCCACATGGACGGCCTCGAAGAGACCCACGACCGGATCCTTGAACGGAAGGGAACCTTCAAGATCGCCATCGAGGGGATCAAAAAGGCCAAGGCCATGGGGTTCCGGGTCTGCACCAACACCACCATCTTCAAGGACACGGACCTGGTGGAGATCGAGATGCTCTTCTCCCTTCTGACCGACCTGGGGGTGGACGGCATCCTGGTGGCGCCGGGGTTCGATTACGAAGCTGTGGGGGAGAACCTCTTCCTGCAGCGGCGGGAAATCGAGAAAAAATTCGAGGAAGTCTACCGGATGAGCAAGCGGTTCCGCTTCTGGTCAACCCCCATGTATCTCCGCTTCCTCAAGGGGGAAAAGAAGCTCGACTGCACCCCGTGGGGAAACCCGACCCGCAACCCCCTCGGCTGGAAGGCCCCCTGTTACCTCATCACCGACACCCACTACCCCACCTTCCGGGAGATGATGGAGAAGACCGATTGGGACAAGTACGGCGTGGGGAAAGACCCCCGCTGCGCCCAGTGCATGATGCACTGCGGCTTCGAACCCACGGTGGTTTCCGAGATCGGGAAGAGCTGGAAGGATATTCTTGAGATGGCCATCTGGAACATGAGTTGACCGTCTCTGCGCCGGCAATGAAAAAAACCCGCTTACCATTGAGGTCAGCGGGTTTTTCATTTGGTGCATGGGCAACCATTAAATCTGCAAAATGGTTGTAACAATCATGTCCCCCCTGCCCGCCCGAACGTCACATCCGCCCTACCTGCACCCGTGTTGAGCGCCTGGCTGACCTTCCGCAACAGCTGCTCGCTGGTGAAAGGCTTCGGAAGGAAATTGCCCCCTTCTTCCAGCCTGCAGTTGTGGATTTTTACCTCGTTGGTGTAGCCGGAAATAAAGACCACGGGCAGATCGAGCCGAAGCTCCTGCAGCCGCTCAAAAAGCTCAGGGCCGTTCATCCCCGGCATTATGACATCGGATAGCATCAGATCGAAGGCGTAGGGTGCAGCCTGCGCAATCTCGTATGCCTCGTCGGGATTCGGGGCAGCCAGCACTCCGTAGCCCGCGTATTTCAGCATCTGAACGATCATCTCCCTGACCATCCTGTTGTCCTCAACCACAAGAACGGTGCTGCTGTTTCCTGAATGTTCCGGCTGGCTGCCAGTGCTCTTTGACTCCGGGGCACTGGTTGATGCCGTATGGGCCTTTGCCGGCAGGTAGATGGTAAACGTGGTCCCTTTCCCCACGCGGCTTTCCACGGCAACATATCCATCATGCTGTTTCACGGTGCCGAAGACCGTTGCCAGCCCCAGTCCCGTTCCGTGGCCAACCTGTTTGGTGGTGAAAAACGGCTCAAAGATGTGGGACAGGGTTTCGTCATCCATGCCATGACCGTTGTCGGTAAAGGCGAGCAGGATGTGGGGCCCTGGCTGCATGCCGGGATGGAGCCTGGCGTATTCGTCGTCCAGGAGAACGTGACCGGTGTTGATGGTGATGGTGCCGTTCCCTTTGATGGCGTCCTGGGCGTTCACCGCCAGATTGAGAAGCATCTGCTCGATCTGCCCCCGGTCGGCCATGACAGGGGCAGTGCCTGGGGCCAGATTCATGCGGATGGTGATGTTCTCCCGAATCGTGCACCGCAGGATGTCATGGAAGGATTGGATTGCCTCGTTCAGGTCGAGGGGCTGCATGTTGAGTCTCTGCCGGCGACCAAAGGAGAGCAGTTTCTGGGTCAGGCCCTTGGCCTTGTGGGCGGTCTTGAGAATGCTTTCCGCCATTTGAGCCTCTGGCGTTTCTTGCGGAAGCCCCCTTTTGATCATGTCCGCATAGCAGAAAATAGGGGTCAGCAGATTGTTGAAGTCGTGGGCGATTCCGCCCGCAAGCTGGCCAATGGCTTCGATCCTCTGAATGTGGCGAAGCTGTCCCTCCAGGTGTTCGCGCTGTTCCTCCTGGCGGATCCGGCCGATGGCAATGCTTGCCAGGTGCGCAGCCGACTCCAGCAGGGCACGTTCTCTATCATCCGGAGAGTGTTGCTCCCGGTGATAGACCGCGAAGGCCCCGAGCAGTTCGCCATCCGAGGAAAGAACCGGTTGGGACCAGCATGCCCTCAGCCCCGCTTCCCGTGCAGGCTGGAACCCCTTCCAGTAGGGGTGGCACGTGATGTCATCGACGATTACCGGTTGCCTCAGGTGGGCCGCCGTGCCCGACGATCCCATCCCCCGCGCGATGCGCAGCCCGTGCACTGCCTGGTTGTACTCTTCCGGCAGACTGGGGGCGGCACCATGGAGAAGGCGCTTGCCGGCCTCATCGGCAAGGAGCAGGGATCCGATGGCACCGGGAATCTGCTGTTCCACAAAGTAGACGATCTGGTCGAGCAGTGTCGCGAGGGGAGCCCCGGTCGCCAGTTTCTCCAGTATCATCAGGCGGGCCTGTTCACGCATTTCGGACCGTTTCCGTTCCCGTACATCCCGCGCAATACAGAGGATGAACGCTCCCCCGTCGCTCTCCATCGGGTGAGCGTGGACCTCGATGGGTACCGAGGAACCATCCTTGGCCAGGAGCGCTGCATCGAACATGGCTTCGCCATCCCTCATGGCCAGCATCAGGTTGGTTTTCGTATGGTCAACGCTCTCCGGAGGCTCCAGGTCATGGAGCATCATATCCGTCAACTCGTCATGACTGAATCCGCTCATGCGGCAGAGTGCCTGATTGAAGTGCACCAGGCGCCCTTCATGATCGATCTGCAGGATGGCGTCATTGGCGGCGTCAATCTGGGCCGCCTTGATCCGCAATCTCTCCTGGTGGCTGCGCAGGCCGGTCTGTGCGATATTCAGCCGGTCAAGGTGGAGGAACATGAGGCGTGTCAGGCTGACGATGACCAGGCAGAGACCGAGCGTTACAGCCCCCTGAAGGAGTGCCTTTCGGGTCCAGGGCTCAAGGACGTCGTCGCGATCGAGAGACACCACCGCCACTGCGGGAAAACGGGAAAGACATTTGTAGGAAATTATTCGCGGAGTTTTGTCGACGATACTGGACCTGGCGTGAAACGTACCAGAAGGCGACGCGGGCAGCCAGATGCGGAACAGTTCCGAGTTCCGCATATTCGATCCGTAGATATTGTGCACATAGGGTTCAAATACCAGCGGGGTGCCGTCGGTGCGGAATACGGCAATCCTTCCATGGGGGCCGAGACTTGAGGCGGTGAAGAATTTCTTGAAATAGTCGACCTCAAAGGCGACCGCCAGAAGTCCGTCGAATGCCGTACCGGGGGGGGTGAGGGGCCGTATGAGGTTGAAGCGCCATCGTTTTACCAACCGGCTCATGACCGGTTTGCTCAGGTACAGATCCGCTCCGGGATTTTCGAGGTAATGGCGGAAGTACTCACGGTCGGAAACGTCGATCTGCCGGGGTGGATACCCCTGGGAGTTGTTGAACATAATGCCGTTCTTGCCGGTGATGAACAGGGCACCGATCTGCGGCGAATCCCCTCCCTGCCGCCGCAGAAGCTCGTAGAGTTCCGCCTGCGGAATCCGCTCGGCCCCCCCCGCCATTCTGATATCATGAATCAGATCATTGATTACCCGGTCGGTCTCGGCAAAGGCGCTTTCCGTATGCTCGCTGAGGGCCTGCGCGTATCCGGACGCAGTCTTTTCCGCCTCACTGAGGATGTCCCGATATTCAGTCGTGCTGCTCCACACTGAAAAGGAGATAACGGCAGCCAGCACAATGCCGACAAAGATGCTGAGCCGCCGTTTGAATTCCTCAATGTTAAGCTCCGGCATACAGTGCTGTGCCCCCGAGTGGTTCCGTCAAGACATCCATCCGGAGCCGGTTACATCCTGAACTGGGCCACGATCCGCTTCAGCTCGTCTGCCATGCCGGCCAGCTGGCTTGCGGCATTGGCCGTATTCTGTGAGCTGCCCGAGGCATCGGATATCACTGCGGTTATCTCGTACATGCTCTTGCTGATCTCATTGGTGGTGGCGCTCTGCTGCTCGGCGGCAGTTGCTATCTGGTTGATCTGGCTCGTGAGCTCCGCCACCTGGGCCAGAATTTCCTCGAGGGCCTCTCCTGACCGGCCCGCTTCCGCAGTCCCCTTTTCCACCTCTTGCACCCCTTCCTCCATGGCGGCCACGGCGAATTTGGTCTCCTGCTGGATGCTCTTGATCATCTCGCAGATTTCGCGGGTGGCCTTGGTGGTGCGCTCCGCAAGGGCCCTCACCTCATCGGCCACCACGGCGAAGCCGCGCCCCTGTTCACCGGCCCGTGCCGCCTCGATGGCCGCATTCAGGGCCAGGAGGTTGGTCTGGTCGGCGATGTCCTCGATGGTCCCCACGATATTGCCGATCTGTTCGGACCTGACACCCAGGGATTCGACGGTTTTTGCCGACTCCTGGACCTTGTGGGCAATGCGCTGGATGCTGCTGACCGCGTGGCTCACCACCAGGGATCCGTCCTGGGCTGTCTGGGTTGCACGGTTGGCTATCTCGACGGTCCGGATGCAGTTGTGGGCTATCTCGGAAGAGGTGGCTGCCATCTCCTCGCACGATATAGCCACCGATGTGGACTGGGTCGAAGCACGCTCCGTCCCGCTGGCGATATGACCCGCGGTCTCGTTGAGGTGGTCCGCCGATGAGGCCACATCCACGGCGTTCTGATTGATCCGCTGGACGATCTCCTTCATGTTGTCGAGGAAACGGTTGAAAGAGCGGGCCAGCGAGCCGGTTTCATCTTCCCGCTCCACGGCGAGGCGCCGGGTGAGGTCTCCGCCACCCTTGGACATATCATCCAGGTTCGTGTCGACGTAGCCGAGGGTCCGGGTGACCCCTCGGCTCACAAAATAGGCGAGGAGGAGGCTTATGAGGGCCATGAGGCCATTCAGGGCCAGGAACATCCACCGGACCTTGCTGATGTCCTTTTCCACGTCGTCGATGTAAATGCCACTTCCGACCACCCATCCCCACGGCTCGAACTTCTTGACATAGGACAGTTTGGGGTAGAGTTCGGAGGTTGTGCCCCCACCCTCCTTGGGCTTGTTCCATTCGTAGTTTACGAAGCCGTGCCCCGCCTTCTGAACCACCTCCGCAAAGGCAACAAAGAGGTTCTTGCCGTCGAGGGGTATCTCCTTCCCGTCCGTTCCCTCGATCATGCCGGTCGCCTTGTTGAACTTGGGGTCATTCAGCACCTTGCCATCGAGTGCCGAGAGGGTTGGATGCATGATCATTTTGGGGGGATTTCCCAGGTCATTGATCCAGAGGTATTCCTTTTTCTCATAGCGCATCTTCGAGAGGATATTCGCAGCCTTGAGCTGGGCCTCTGCGAGGGGCTCCTTGCCGCTCTTGACCAGCTCGTTCTCCACTTCGAGGACTGCCATGGCCGTTTCCACCACATGCCGCGTTGCGTCCCGCTTCTCTGTGGTGATCTTCGTCTCGAGTTTCGGCAGGAGAAAGGAGAAGAGCCCTCCCAGCATCAGTATGACGCTGAGGACTGTTATGAACATGATTTTGTTCCGGATCTTCCAATTCTTGTACCTGGTTACTCTCATGTGCCTTTCCCCCTTTGGGATGCGGTTGGATGGATTTATTTAAAGAGCTCGGCAAGTTTGTCGGCAATTCGTTCGGCGGAAAGGACAAAGTCGATCATCCCCGTGGCCTCGGCAGCCTTGGGCATGCCATAGATGACGCTCGTCGCCCTGTCCTGGGCAATGGTCACTGCTCCGCATCGTTTCATGTGGGCGATGCCGTCGGCACCGTCATGGCCCATCCCGGTCAGGATGACGCCGGCCATCCGGGCGCCGGGTTTCGGAATGACGCTCTCCATGGTGACGTCAATGGACGGGCAGACGGAGTTGACCTTCTCGCCGGCTGCAAGGCGTATGGTCTGATTGGCGACAAGGTGCAGGTGAAGCGCTCCCGGCGCCAGGTAGACGGTGCCATGGCGTATGGCATCGCCATCCCGTGCCAGCGCAACGGGCATGGCGGAGACCCTCTGCAGGGAAGTGACAAAGGACCGGTCGACGAGCGGGACGATGTGCTGAACGATCACGACACCGGCATTGAGGACCGGAAGATGGGGAAACAGCGACTCAAACACCTTGAGTCCTCCCGTCGATGCCCCTATGACCGCCAGGTTGGGCAATGGCATGGCTCAGTTCCCGCCTCGCATCTGCTCCAGGCAACCAAGGTACGTGCGTACCGTTGCAACCATCTCGGAAGGGTCGAAAGGCTTCGTGATGTAGTCGAACACCAGTTCCTGCAACCCTTCCATCTGTTCATCGGGCTCGTCGACCGAGGTCAGCATGGAGATGATATTGCCGGCCACAAGGGATTCGTCCGCCATGGCGCGGATGGTTTGCCAGCCGTTTCTGCGGGGCATCATGACGTCCATGAGAATGATTCCCCTGAACCCTTTCCGCAAAAGGTCCAGGCATTCGTCCCCGTTCTCCGCGGCTACCGCGGCGATTCCCTCACACGCGAGGAGTTTAACCACCGCATCCCGGATGAAAGGTTCGTCGTCCACGATCACGACCTGTGCCGTATCCTGAGGGTCTGTTGCCACATATGCCTCCTGCCTGAAGCGTGAACCGGTACCTGCGTGAACCCTCTTCGCCGCTTTCGGAAAGCCTGGTCAGCGGCCAGTTCCCGTGACCGGCGAAACGCGTGATCGAGGCGATCGGCGTTCATCCTGGAACTCAGTTTGCTTTACGATGAAACGCCGTTTTCTTGCTTATCGTCAGGAGCGGGAGAAACTTTAGCGGAATTGTCAAGAGAGGCTGGCGGGGCACCGAAACCCAACATCTCCTGCAATGGTTTGTGAAGGGGATACTTTGAAGGAAGGGTTGACTTCCTTGTGCGGTGAATATGAAAAAAGGGCGACCGTATCAGCGGTCGCCCCTCCTTTGTTTCGTGTCCGAACGACTGTTACGCCACCTTGAACCGCCCCACCAGATTATTGAGCTCGTCAGCCAACTCGGCAACCCGCGACGCAGCCTGGGCTGATTCCTGGATACCCTTGGCGGTTTCCTGGACCACCTCGGAGACCTGCTGGACGTTGCCGCTGATCTCGCCGGTGGTGGCGGTCTGCTGCTCGGCGGCGGTGGCTATCTGGCTCACCTGCATGGCCAGCTCGTTGATCTGGTTCATGATCTCCTGAAGGGCCGCGCCGGACTGTTGGGCATCGGCAGTCCCAGCCTCCACCTCATGGACCCCCTCCTCCATGGCGGCAACCGCCCCCCGCGTCTCCTGCTGAATCGCCTTGATCATCTCGCCGATCTCCCGGGTCGCTTTCGTGGTCCGCTCGGCCAGGGCCCGGACCTCATCGGCCACCACGGCAAAGCCGCGCCCCTGCTCGCCGGCCCGGGCCGCCTCGATGGCGGCGTTCAGGGCCAGGAGGTTCGTCTGGTCGGCAATATCCTGAATGGTGCCGATGATTTCACCGATCTGCTCGGAGCGGGACCCGAGACTCTCGACAGTCTTGGCGGAACTCCGCACCCGGTCGGCGATCCGCGCCATGCCGTTCACGGTCCGCTGGACCACCGTGGCTCCGCCGGTGGCCGACTCCGTGGCCCGTTGGGCAGCTTCGGCAGCCATCTGGCAGTTCTGGGCGATCTCCGCGGCGGTGGCCGCCATCTCCTCGCCGGCAGTGGCGACGGTTCCGGTCTGGGCCGCCACCTCCTCGACGCCGGTGGCCATCTGCTCGGCGCTGCTGTGGACCTGGGTTGCGGCCGTTGCCACCTGTTCCGCGTTCCCCCGGATGCCGGCGATGACCCGGGCAAAGGAATCGGCGGTCTCGTTGAACGAACCTCCGATGGCCCCCAGTTCGTCGTTGGAGAGCCCGGTAGCGCGCCGGCTCAGGTCTCCCGCGGAGACCGCAGCGGCAACGGATGCCAGCTCATCGGAACTGCGGCGCAGGGAACGGATGATGAAGAGGCTCAATACCACCCCAATGGCGATAGATGCAACAAGCCCGACAATCATGATAAGCCGGTCGGTGCGATAGGTCTTGTCATCCCGCTCGAAGTCCTCCTTTGCCGCGGCAAATTCCGACTTGATCATTTTTTCCAGCGCTTCATTGGCCGGCTTGAAGAGGGGGTTCACTTTCTTGAGAGTCAGTTCCACGGCGTCTTTGTATTTCCCGGTCAGCACCGCCTCGCGCACGGGGATGAGCCCCTCCTGCACAAAGGCCTCCCTCGCCGTCTCGAACTCCGCGGCGAGTTTCTTGTCTTCTTCGGTTTTGGGGAGTTTCTCATACTCCGCCAGGAGTGCCGTGATCTCCTCGATATTCTTGCCGACGATGTCGGTGTGCATGGTGAGCGGATGGTCGTGGAGGGCGCTGAATTCACTCTTGGAATCATGCTGGAGGGAGAGAAGGAGCTGGATGCGGTTGTCGCGCATGAGAGCCGCGATCCTGCTGAGGACCTGCACGCTCTTCATGTTCTCGCCATGGAGCGCGTGGCTGGTTTCATTGGCAGCCTTCATCCCCGACAGCCCCAGCATGCCGAAGACGATAAGCATGGCCGAAAAAAACGCGACGATGAAAACGATTCGGGCCTTGATGGTAAGTTTGAACGACATATTCTTTTCCTCCCCTGAATTCGGGTCCCCGCTCCGTCACACACGACGCGCAGAGGTCCTTACATCTCGTTTCGGAGAATTCCCGAATAACTTGAGCGGAATTTATCACATCTCTAAAAAAATCAGTGCATTAGCCATCCCTCACTGCACCGCCGCCCCGAACTCCACCCGCGAGCCCGGCCCCTTGTCTGCGGGAGCTTTGTGGATATCGTCGGCCCGGAGGAAGAGGCGGGCCGGATCCACCTTGCCCGGCCCCGCCAGAAGAGCCTTCACCGCCCCGGCCCGCTCGGCTGCCAGCGCCTTCAGCTCCCCTTCCCCCACCCGGGTGTTGGCGAGGATCAGCTTGCGCATCTCGGCGTCGGGGAGATCCTTCTCTAGGCCGAGGATGTTGCGGGGCTTGGGAAACTTTTCCTTCCTGTAGACCGCCTTGAGATAGCGGGATGCCTCATCGGGGGCAATGGCCATGGTTTCCGCCGAATCTCCCGGCTGGTTCCGCTTTTCCTTCACCAGCACCAGGAATTTTTCGGCCTTCATCTTCCGGGTCAGCAGTTCGACGCGGTACCCCTCGGGGTCCCGCTCCTTATCCACGTATCCCTTGATGTCCACCTTGAGGGAAGGCCGGTCGTTGAGGGCCTGGGCAATCTTTGCCAGCTTGGCCTGCTCGGTCTCGGCCAGATGGGCCGATCCGGCCGCGAAGGGAATGACGCTGAAGTCCTCCTTGCCGCCGAAGGCCGACTGGAGAAGGGAGAAGGGAGAGGTCGCCGCCTTGACGAGGAGGTTTTTGATGATCTGCCAGACCACGCGCCAGACGCTGAACTGGGGATCGTCGGTACGGCCGGTAACCGGTATGTCCAGGTGGATCTCCCCCTTGCGGTCCTTGAGGAGCGCCACCGCCAGCCGCACCGGGAGAGTGGTGGCCTTGTTGCTCTCGATCCTGTCGCCAAAGGTGAGCTGGTCGATGAAGACCTTGTTCTCGGAGTTGAGCTGCTTGTTCTCGATGGTGTATTTCAGGTCGAAGGAGACCTTGCCTCGGTCGATGCCGTATCCCACGTAGGTTCCCGAATAGGGGGTGAGGGGGGTCAGGTCGATGTCGGCAAAGCGGACCGTGATGTCGGCGTAGAGGTCGTCGCGCAGCGGGTTCAGCTTGCCGGTGATCTGGAGGGGCGAGAGGTTCTGCAGGTTCCCCCGCAGGTCCACGTCGGCAAACCGGCTCGCCTCGGAGGAGAGCCCGCTGATCCTCCCGCCAAGGTTGTAGAAGGTGGTGTCGTACTCCCGGCTCATGTGATGGTCGGAGAAGGCGAGGGTCCCCTCCTGGAGGATCACGGTATCAATGGCGATCTGACGTTGGGGCTTAGCCGGCTGAACCGACTGCATCGCTTGCGGTGGTGCCGGTTGCCCCCCTTTGGTAACAGAGGCCCGTTGTCCCCCCTGTTGCTCCCCTTCGTTCCCCTTCCCCCCTTCCGGCGAGTAGAGTTTCTGGAGGTTGAGGCGCCCATCCTTGCCAATGACGATCTTGGAGAAGAACTTGGCAAGGGAAACCTCGCCGATCTTCAGGGAGAAGGGATCGAGGCTACCCGACACCTTGTCGAGTTGAAGACTGTCCCACGTGAGGAGGTCATCGGCGTCGGCGTCGAGACAGTGGAAAGAGCGAACGCCAAGGTTGCCGGCAAAGGTGCCGCCGACCCCCTCTCCCCGTTTTGCCACGGCATAGGTAAGCCGGGTGTCGAGGGCGCCGTCCGCCAGGATGATGTTGAGCCCCTCGGGGAGGTAGGCGTCGAAATCAGTGAGGGGAATCCGCCGCAGGGTGATCTCCCCCTTCGCCGCAAGGGGGACGGGGGTGACGCGTCCCGAGGCGGCGAGCGCCCCCCCTTTCCCGTAGCCCGCCGAAAAGCGGTAGGGAATGGTCTCCATCCTGGGACCGGTGATGTTGCTGGCATTGAAGCCGATGCGGCGCAGGTCGAAGCGGGGATTGCCGACCGCCTTCCGGTCGGTGAAGGTGAGGCCGAGGCCGCTGGCGGCCACCGAGGCGATACGGTACCGGAAGGGTTGCCCCGCCGTGGGCCGGGCCTCCCGTGCCGCCGGTCTCCTGCCGGTCTCGGGCTTTTTCAGGAGCGCGAGGGGAGAAAGATTCCCCGCGGCATCCCGGGAGAGGCGGACCCCCCCCCCCGCCAGGGTCACCTGGGCTATGTCCAGACGGTTTTCCTTCTGACTGAACCGCCCCCCGGTGGCATCCAACCGGGCAAGGCGCGCCCCCTCCTTGGGGCCGAAGGGAGCGGCAAGGTTGGTGAGCCGCACCGCGATCTTGTCGGCCGACAGACCGGCGGCGGCATCGTAGGCCACCTCCCCCGAGAGGTCGAGCTTCCCCGTGACCGGGGCGGTGAGAGCGCCGGCCAGGTAGGGGTGAAAGGCGTCAAGCACGATCCCCTTCAGGTCGGCCGTGGCGGTGGCAGCCAGAGGCTCGGGGGAGAAGCCCCCCGTGATGCGCGCGGTTTCCCCCCTGCCCGTGGCAAAGGAGAGGGTGTAGTCAGCCTTTTTACCCGGCCGGGTGGAAAAGCCCCGCACGGTGCAGGCGATCTCCCGGGCCTCGGCCTTGAAGCCCCTCGGCGGCATTGCATCGGCCACGGTCACGGTGCCGTTGCGAAGCGTGAACTCCCCCACATCGACGACCGGTTTCCCTTTCGGTTTCTCCTTGGGGGCGGCCTTGGGTTTTGCAGGGGGAGGAGCCGGCTTCTCTCCCCCGGAGAGCCGGGCCACGTTCCACACCCCTTTTCCGTCCCGCGCCAAATGGAACACGGGGCCATCCAGGGTAACGGAGGTGAGGGAGATGGCAGGGGCGAGAAGCTCGCTTTTGCCGATCATCACGCCGAGCCGGTCGAGGGCAGCCAGAGGCGCGCCGTCCGCCCCGGCTGCCTTCAGGTTGGCCAGGGAAAGCTCCCCGGTCATGACGAGTTCAGGATTCTTGTTGGCGTCGATGCGGTAGGTCAAGGCGAGCTTCGTTGCGGCCGTCCCCCGCTCCACCCGGACCGGAAGCTTCGCCGGCACATAGGCCAGGTAGTAGGGGATGTCCAGGTCCTTCAGGTTCACGTCGAGGGAATATTCGGCGGCAGAGGTGAAGGGACGAAGCTTGCCGTCCAGGACCAGGGGAGAGCCGTTCACCACCGCCCGGAACCGGGGGGCTATGTAGATATCCGCATAGTGGGGAATGGTGCTGACAAAGGGGACCCCCAGTTCCAGCCCGCTGACCCGGTGACGCTTCTCAACGGCCAGCCCCTGGTCGATGAAGTCAATGGAGCCGTTGGTGACGGCAATATTGGAGACGGAAAAGCGTGCCCGCTCCTTCTTGGGTTGAGGGTTCTCCGGCCCCTTCTTTTCGAGGATATCCGAGAAATTGTAGGCGTTCGCCCCGGTCCGCACCAGATGGACGTAGGGGGAGCGGAGCCGGGCCTCGGAAACAATGGGAGCCCCCCGGAAGATGGAGGCAGGGCTCACGGCAACCCGGGCGCTGGAGAAGGAAGCGAAGGTCGTGGTCCCGTCCCGCTCGGTAAGGCGCATTCCACGCACCTCGGCGTTCCAGGTGAAGGGGTTGATGCTGACTGCGCCGATGGAGAGCTTTCGGCCGGTGGCCTCCTCCACCGCCCGGATGGCTCGCCCCTTCACCATTCCCGGCAGGACGAAGGCGGTGAACGCCGCCAGGATCAGGAGAAAAATGCCGCAACCGATGAGGATTTTGTGCCAGGTTTTCATGCTCGCCCTCCAGCCCCTCAGCCTCTGCCAGGCGGGGGCGCTTCTCTCTTAAATGTGCCAGAAACAGGCATCGTGTCAAAGAAAAAGGCCGCTTGAGCGGCCTGACGTCATGGTTTCAGGGGGTTACTTACTGTGTCGGTAGATGAGCTTGGCCGTTGGGGTCGCACTGTCTGGGTACTCGCCGCAGAAGAGGATGGTGCCGGGGTATGGCGCGAAAAACCGCGCCAACTCGCCGGGTTGGAGGAGAAACTCCTTCCGGTGGGGGACCGGCGCAGTGGGGGATTCGAGGATGGTATCGAAGATGACGACGCCCCCCGGGGTGAGGGCCGCCACCTCCTGGGGGATCAGGTCCCGAAGGAGGAAATTGAAGTTGATGATGAGGTCGAACCGCTCGTCGAAGGCGTACGTCTCCAGGTCGGCGAGGCGGAAGTCGCAGGCGAGCCCTTCCCGCCCGGCCCAACGGCGGGCCTTCTCCACGGCCACGGGAGAGATGTCGAGACCGGTGACGCTGTACCCATGACGGGCAAGAAAGATGCTGTTCCGTCCCTCGCCGCAGGCGATGTCCAGGGCCTTTCTGCCGGGACAGAGGCATTTCACCTCCTCGATCCGCTCGGCGAGAAACCGCGACGGTTTTTCCCCCAGGAGAAACTCCTCACTCCGGTACCGCTCGTCCCACCGTTCGCTGTCGTCGTTCATGGCGTTCCCTCTCTCACCTAACTCTAGCAGGAGAATCCCGGCCCGTCACGGGCAAACCCTCAGCACTTTCCCGCCGTCGTCCGGCCTGCAACCAGCTACCTCTTGTCGCAGCAGCCGGAGCGAGGCCGTAGCGGGCGCCGGCCATGAGATTCAACACCTACCAGCGCAGGTGGTACTTCTCGGCCAGCTGCGGATACCGCGATCCGCGCGTCGTCCACCCTCACGAGGACCAAGCCGCCGTTGTTCAGAATCTTTCTCTTTACGCTTTACCTTGAATCCGTGACGGTGCGGCATCTTGTCGCGGGTTCGCGTTTCTGTCAGAAGGTCACCTGCACCTGCAGGTAACCGTAGTTGATATCCTTGCCGCTCCCGGTGGCGTCCTTGAAGAAGTTCCCGGTGAAGAAACGGTTGGCACCGGCAAGAAAGCTGATCTTGTCGGTGAGCTTGTAGGTGAAGATCAGATTGCTCTCGAAACCGACATCCGTGCTGACCCCGGCTGCGGTCTTCGTTGCCCAGAAGTAGTGGCCGTCAAGGGAGACGTTGAGCTTCTCGGTCACGTCGACCCCGCCCCCGACGGTGATGACGTGAAGGCCGCTGGCATGCACCGCGTTGCCTCCCGGGCCGATGGCGGTGACCCCCGAGAGGTCGCCGACGACGCTCATGTCGCCGATGAGGGGGGTGTCGTTGTTGGGGTTGTGGAACTCCCGGAACTTCCCGTTCCCGCCTCCGTCGCCGGAACCGAAGGCGTAGCTGACGAACCCCTTGGACGGATAGCGGCCGAGAGCCGGGTCGATGGACAGGTCGGCGTGGCCGCCGAAGGCGCTGATGTTCCGGTGGGCAGTCTCCTCGATATGCCGGCCGAACTGGTAGACCGGTTCCACCTCGAAAGCGACCAGCTTCCCCACCTTCCCGGCGAGACGCGCCCCCACCGACCAGGTCCGCTCGTCCTTGCCGTCATGGGTCATCCCCGCGCCGCCGGTGTCGAGGAGGCCGTAGATATCCACGGAAAAGGCGTCATTGGCGGTGTAGGTGCCGTAGACTCCGTAGAGCTCCCCCGTGATCCCGCCGGAGTTGTCCTTCAGGTACTTTCCTGCGAAAAAGTCCACCGCCAGGGGCTCCATCGGCTTCACCATCAGCTTCACCGCGTCGTAGCTCAGGCCGTCGAAGAAGGTGTCGGCGCCGAGCATGAAGGAGCTCCCGTAGACCAGCTCCTGGCGCCCCGCCTTGAGGGTGGCCTTCCTGCCGGGGAGGCTCCCTTCCAGGTACCCCTGGTAGAGGCGGAAGGTGTTGAACTTCACATCGTTGTAAGAGGCATACCACTGCCCCTCCACCCGGGCGGTAAGGTAGTCGGTGGGGGTGACAGTCAGCGAGGGGCGGACCCGCACGAGGAGCCGGCTGTCCCGGTGCCCCGGCGTATGGGTAACGTCATTTAAATTGAAATTGTTGACGGACTCGCCCCGAATCATGGCATCCAGCCCCGCCTTGAGGGGGCCGAACTGCAGCGGATCCTTCGCCTCCCCCTCCCTTGCTCCTCCCTGCACGTACTGTTGCTGGATCACGGGGATAACGGGAGCCTCCCCCTCCGCTGCCGCCACGCCCCTCCCTGCCGTTGCCAGCACAATCAGCGCGGCTCCAATCGTCGTATTCCTCGCCATCCGTATCCTCTTTACATGAAATTCGATCATTACTTTGTCCCGCCGCCGGCTGGCAGGACGAGACAGTTCAGACAGTCCCGGAGGGTGCAGACCCCGCAGGAGTGGTACTGGAATACCGGGATGCCGTTCAGCTTCGCTGCGCTCATGGCTTCGTTCCGCACCCGATGGGAGACCTTGTTGGTGAAGATGACCAGGGCGTCGAAGCGCTTCAGCTTCGTGGCGATATTGTTTTCGGACTGGGAGAAGACCCGCAGCTCGAACCCCGTCCGGGCCGCTTCCTGCCGATAGTGCCGTTCCAGCCGGTCCATCCCGCCGATTACCGCAATGCACATAATTTCCCCCTCCCAATCATGACTTTCATTTTCACTACATGGCGACAGCAACACGCTGCTCGCCGCCCACCAGGCACTCCAGGGCCGATGCGCAACTGCCAAGGCGCTCCGCCATCCGTGCCCGGCAGCTGCGGAAGACCTCGGCAAGGCGGAGGCTTTCCCGCGGGTCACCGAAGATCTTCCAGGGCCCCTGGCAGGCGAAGGGGATGGTGACCAGCCCCATGAAGGCCACTACGTCCTTGAGGGGATAGCCGAGAAAGACGCCGATCTCGTGGGGGAAGCTCTCGCCGGTGATGCGCGCGGCCAGCTCTCCCAGCACTGCGTCGAGGTCCGACAGGTCCGCATATCCCGCCCGCCCCAGGACAGCGGAGGTGCTGGGGCGCCCCAGCAGACCTCCCAGCGCTTCGGAACGGTAGATGAGCAGCAGGAGCGAATCTCCCCGGTCGACCAGCTCGCAGACGGCCAGTCCGCTCTCCGGCAGCACCGACGCCCCCCACTGCTTCCAGAGCGTGTAGAGATTGCGGCCGCAGGGGCGGGAACGGTTGGCGATGCCGATCAGGTTCGCCGGCTTCTCGCCGGCCAGGACCGCCGCCGCCTCCAGCGCCAGAAACGACGCCAGACACTCCCGCGGATCAGCGAACCGCACCGCCAGTTCATGCCACGCCGGACGCTTGCCCCCCTCTTGCCTCACCGGCTGTATTTCATCCATGCCTTCCTCCTGACAACGATTTTGAAATTCCATTTCATTTAACAGGTACCGAAACGAGCCGTCAAGCTTTTTTTGACCGGTCTTCAATTCTCACAAATCTTGACCAAGGTCAAAGATAACCGGCAGCGAGTGCGGTATCACTAGATCACGCGAACGATTGCAAATGAGCGGCAAGCAGGTAAAGTTTAAGATACTTTCTCGCTCAACAACTGTCACAACCACTTAAAAGGAGGAAACACAAATGGGAATGTTCTGTAACCAGTGCGAACAGGCCGCCAAGGGCGTCGGCTGCGACATCATCGGGGTATGCGGCAAGAACCCCGAGGTGGCCGCCCTGCAGGATCTCATGCTTTACGGGCTTAAGGGACTCGCCATTTATGCCGACAAGGCCCGGGAGCTGGGCGTGAAGGAAGAGAAGATCGACTACTTCGTCCTTGAGGGGCTCTTCACCACCGTTACCAACGTGGACTTCGACCCGGTCCAGATTGCCGGCAAACTCCGCACGTGCTACGACTACAAGGAAAGGATCAAGGCCCTCTACGAAACCGCCTATCGGGAAAAGAACGGTTCCAGCGCTCCACAGATCACCGCCGGTCCCGCCGCGTGGGTCATTGCCGGCGATCTCGAAGGGCTCGTGAAGCAGGGGCAGGAGCACGGCATCAACACCCACCACGCCGACGCCGACATCCGCTCCGCCATCGAGATTCTCATCTACGGCCTCAAGGGGATGGCCGCCTACGCCGACCACGCCTACATCCTCGGCAAAAAGGACGAAGAGGTCTTCGCCTTCTTCCACAAGGCCATGGCCGCCACCGCCGACCCGGCCAAGGGGCTCATGGACTTCGTGGGGCTCGCCATGGAGTGCGGCAAGCTGAACATCAAGGTCATGGGGATGCTGAACGAAGGTCACGTGGCCCATTATGGCCACCCGGTCCCCACCAAGGTTCCGACCGGCACCCGCAAGAACAAAGGGATCCTTGTCTCCGGCCACGACCTCCGCATGCTGGAGGAGCTCCTGAAGCAGACCGACGGGAAAGGGATCGACGTTTACCCCCACGGTGAAATGCTCCCGGCCCACGGCTATCCCGGCCTCAAGAAGTACGCGCACCTCTACGGCAACTTCGGCGGCGCATGGCAGGACCAAGCGAAGGAATTCCCCCACTTCCCCGGCGCCATCATCTTCAACACCAACTGCATCCAGCGCCCGGCCGACTCTTACAAGGACCGCCTCTTCTCCTGGGGCCAGGTGGGGTGGCCCGGTGTGAAGCACATCAACGGCTGGGACTTCTCCGAAGTCATCAACAAAGCCCTTGAGTGCCCCGAGCTGGCCGACGCGCCGGCGAAGGAGATTCTCACCGGTTTTGGCCACAACGCCGTCCTTGGCGTGGCGGACAAGGTGATCGAAGGGGTGAAGGCGGGCGCCATCAAGCACTTCTTCCTCATCGGCGGCTGCGACGGCGCCAAGCCGGGCCGCAACTACTACACCGAGCTTGCCGAGAAGGTGCCCCAGGACTGCGTGATCCTGACCCTGGCCTGTGGCAAGTACCGCTTCAACAAGCTTGAGTTCGGCGACATCGGCGGCATCCCGCGGCTCCTGGACATCGGCCAGTGCAACGACGCTTACTCGGCCCTCCAGATCGCCCTGGCCCTTGCCGACGCCTTCAAGTGCGGCGTAAACGATCTGCCCCTCTCCATGATCCTCTCCTGGTATGAGCAGAAGGCGGTGGTCATCCTCCTGTCGCTCCTGCACCTGGGGATCAAGAACATCAAGATCGGCCCGAGCCTCCCGGCCTTCGTCACCCCCAACGTCCTCAACTTCCTGGTGGAGAACTTCAACCTGGGTCCCATCACCACGGTGGACGCAGACCTCAAGGCGGCCCTGGGGCAGTAACCCCTTCCGCCAATGCTGAAGGAAAGGCGCGGAGATCTATTCTCCGCGCCCATTTATTCACCCTCTGTCGTTGCCGGAAGGATTTACGCCTGATACTTACCATAGTGGACAATCTCATCCAAAGGCTTGCGTGACGGCCCAGCCTTCGGCCCCTCAAGGGGATATCCCAAAGGAAAGAGCCCAACAATCCGGAGCTCCGCCGGGATACCGAGAAGTTCTCCCAGTTGCTGCTCGTCAAAGACGCCGACAAAGACGCTCCCCAGCCCCAGGTCGTGGGCGGCAAGCATGAGATTCTGGGCCGCAATCCCCACATCGGTCAGGTAATACTGCTGCCCCCGCAACTCCCCGGATTGAGGCGGTTCGCCGCAGGCGATGATCACAACCGGCGCTTCGGCCAGGGCCTTCTGAGCCGGATTCGACTTGTACCCCTTTGGGCCGAAGTAGGCCTCCACGTAGGAGAGCTCGCTGATCTGCACCTTCGTTGCCTGATCCTCCACCACAACAAACCGCCAGCACTGCATGTTTGCCCACGACGGAGCGAGTCGCGCCGCATCCAGAACCGCCCGAAGCTTTTCGGGCTCCACCGGCCGATCGGAAAACTTGCGGACGCTTCTCCTCGTTCTGATTGCTTCCAGTGTCTCCATGGTTAGGTTTCCTTTCTCAGTTGAATAGCGAGGCTCTTGCAAAACTATTGCGGAGCCGGCCTGCGTTGTTGCCGCTCCGTTCTCGTCACTTGCCGGGAATCCACTCCACCAGCGTCGCCGTGACACTCCCCACCGTAACTTTGGTTCGCGCCCTCACCGGGATGCGCCGCTCATCGTCGGTGAGCCAGATATGGACCGTCCCCTTCCCCTCGAAGACCCCCTCGGATGCCACCAGAGGCTGGATGACGATGGTATCCACCTCGCCGAGAACCGTCTTGATCCGCTCCTTGCGCAGGACCCGCACCGCGATCCTCCGCTGCCGCTTGCTGTCGAGGATGTTGACGGTAGGTGATTTTCCCACCTCCAGGCGGAGGTAGCGAATGTAATAAAAGCTGCCGTAAACGTCAATGGTATCCAGGGGGATGTCGATATCAGCCTTATCCCCGCTCAGGTTGTCGCGGTAGCGGGCCACCCCCCGCTCCTGTTCAAAAAAGATCTCCCGGTCCCGGTGACGGCTCCCCTCGCGGGTCTTCAACCGGTAATGGCGGGCCTGCCCCGGGAAGTTGCCGCGACTGCTGTCATAGGAGCTCTCGATCCGGTCTTCCACCGGGAAAAAGGTCGAGAGCCAGTCATTGGAGCGGGCAATGGAGACGATTTTCCGCGTGGCTCCCTCCTCCGTAATCTCCTGGCTCGCGGTGCCGACGGATATCCCGGTCCAGGAAAGATTGTAGACAAGCTTCTCGGGAACTTTCGGGGCAGCCGACGCCGGAACGCCGGACGTCACAAGCACGAGAAACATCATTACTCCGTAAATGAACTTCATATCACCTCCGACTGGCCCTTCAAGGGATTCCTTCGTTACCAGCAAAGTATCCCACAGTGCCACAGGAACTCAACCCCCTTGACTAGAGGCCGGCACAGGGCACAATTGACACAGGGGTCCGCAACAGCATAAACAGAAACGCGGACCGAAGGAGGATGCCATGCCGGAGAAACTGCTCGTGCCATCCATTGAACAGAGGCTCGCTGCAATGGTCGAGGTGTCCCGCCGGATGAGGGGTAAAACCGAGGCCGAAAAACGTATGGGGCGCAAGCCGACGATCACCATTTCACGGGAGTTCGGCTGCGAGGGGTATCCCGTGGCCGAGCAGCTCAGGGAGCTTCTCGAACACTCCACCAGGGAGCCCTGGGTCGTGATGGACAAGGCGCTTCTCGAAGAAGCCGCCAAACATCATGACATTTCCGAGACGGTTCTCCAATCCCTCGGCCAACGCCCCCGCTTCCTCGACGACATGATCTCCACTCTCATGCCGCGCTGGAAAACCGAGCGGGACCACTACAAACTCCTCTGCGACCAGATCGTCTCCCTGGCCGAGGTGGGCAACGTAATCATCATCGGGAGGGGAAGCTCCATCATCACCCAGCAGATGAACAACTGCCTCCATTTCCGCATCTATGCCTCCCACCATTTCAAAGTCCGCTCCATTGCGCGGCGCGCAAAGATTTCGATCCAGGACGCAGAGCTTCTGGTGGAAAAAATGCAGAAGGAACGGGTCAAGTTCATTCGCAGCTTCCTCGACCGGGACATTGCCGACCTGAACCTCTACCACATGGCCTTCAATAACGACAAGAACTCGGAGGCCCAGATAGCCCGGGCCATCTTCGACTATCTCTGCCAGAAGATCGCAGGCTGATTCCGAACCGCGCCAATCGAGGGAGGGCGGTGCCCGGCGCCGCTCTCCCCTTGCGCTCCCGGACGTCACCGTCTATACTCCCGCCATGCTCACGTTCACCATTACAGAATCCGATCACTGCCGCGGGGTGGAAAGCTTCCTCAGGAACCTCCTCCCGGGCGCTCCCCTCGCCTACCTCGGCAAGCTCACCCGTGGTGGGCACCTGACCGTTAACGGCCTCCCGGTCACACCCGACACCCTCCTCGTGACAGGTGACACCATGGCTCTCAAGGAAAGCGGCCGGACAAGGGAACTCCTGGCCGCCAAACGTCCCTCCCTCGATATCCTCTTCGAGGACGACCGGATTGTCGTCGTCAACAAGCCCCCCGGGCTGCCGGTGCACCGGACCGCCGAAGACGAGCAAACCCTCGTGGATGTGGCGGAACGGTTCCTGGCGCAGCGGGGCACCCCTGCGAAGCTCCGCCCCGTGAACCGCCTCGACCGCGGCACCTCCGGCGCCACGATACTCGCCAAGAGCGCCACGAGTGCCGGCATGTTTGGCCGCTTCGTCAAGGAAACCGGCCTTGGCAAGCTCTACCTGGCTGTTGCAGACGGCAAACTGCCAGCCGAAGGGACCATCGATACCCCCCTGGAAGGCAAGGAGGCGCAGACCCAGTACCGCACACTGTTCCAAGGAAAGAGTGCTGCCCTGCTCCTCGTCACCCCCATAACCGGCCGTACGCACCAAATTCGCAAACACCTCGCCCTCACCGGCCACCCAGTGCGAGGCGACCGCCGCTACCGGGGCGCTCCCCTGGCGGCCTATCCAGGGCACTGCCTCCACGCCTTTCTTGTTTCCTTCCGTCACCCCGTTTCCGGCGAAGAGATCGTCATTCATGCCCCTCTTCCCGCGGCGTTGCTAGAAGAGGTGCGCCTGTTGTCCGGCGACTTCTATTCCCGCATACTCCTCTCGCTGCCGTCACTGCCGGTGACATAAGCCCGGAATAAAGAGCCGCGCAAGCTCTGACGGCAGAGATACCCACCTTGCCGACCAGATTTCCTTCTCATTCTCCAACCGGAGGCTGCCGACAATGAAAAAGCGGGCTTACTATTCGTTTTTTCGATGTTTTTTTTAGCAACTTATTACCTTTTTCTAATTGACTGGGCACGGGAGAAATGGCATAATTCACCCCGCTTCAGCCGGGGCACGCCCCGCTGCCATTTTATGTGAGACACGCTCCCCCCACTGGGAAATGGAGCAACTACCCTATGTCATGTGCGAAGAGCACAGAGGAGGAACGATGAATGCTGTAAGACGCATCAGGCTCTTTGCCGTTGCTGGCCTGACCCTGGCAGTGTCACTCTGCCTGGGCGCGGGAAGCCCGGTCAAGGCCGCCCCGGCCGCCCCGAAACTGGTTCAGGACGACTGCGTGAAGTGTCACGCCAAACCCCCGGCAGACATCGCCAGCGCCGGTGCCGGCCACAAAAAGATCACCTGCTTCGACTGCCACGCCGGTCACCGTCCCGCATCGCAGAACAACATTCCCAAGTGCAGCCAGTGTCACACCGGCAAGAAGCACTATGAGCTCCCCAACTGTCTCGGGTGCCACAAGAATCCCCACACCCCGCTCAACATCATCCTTTCCGGCAACCTCACCGAGCCGTGCCTGAGCTGCCATACCCAGCAGATCGAGCAACTCAAGCAGTTCCCGAGCAAGCACTCCAAGCTCTTCTGCTCCACCTGCCACAACGTCCACGGCAAAATTCCGGCCTGTACCCAGTGCCACAAGCCCCACTATGCCGAGCAGACCGCCGGCGACTGCAAGAAGTGCCACAAGGCCCACCAGCCCAAGAACGTTGCCTACGGCAAGGAAATCCCGAACAAAGACTGCGGCGCCTGTCACAAGAAGGCACTCGACCTGCTGACCGCAAGCCAGGCCAAGCACAAGTCGCTGGCCTGCGTATACTGCCACCAGGACAAGCACAAGATGGTTCCGGCCTGCCAGAGCTGCCACGGCGTTCCGCACCCGGCTGCCATGATGTCCAAGTTCTCGAAGTGCGGCGAGTGCCACAACATCGCCCACGACCTGAACCACTGGAGCTCCCCGGCCAAGGCTGAGCCGGCCAAAGCCGCTCCTGCGAAGCCTACCATGAAGAAGAAGAAGAAGTAACCCGTTTGAACGCTGAAAAAAAGGCCTGCACACTCGTTGTGCAGGCCTTTTTTAAGGTTCATCCGGGAATTCCGGGGAAAGCGGCTCTGATCTTGAGAAAGAAGTATTCGTGATCCCGGAAGCCGTAGGCCATTCTTTTGATCACCTTGATCTTGTTATTGATGCCTTCGAGGATTCCGGTGTGAAGGGGCCAGAGGCAGTGGTTGAGGATTCCTTGGAGATAGCCCTTTAGCCGGCGGGCAAACAGGATGAGTGGCGGTATTCCACTCTCCATCGCCCTTTGGTGCCACTGCTCCCAGAATAGTCCCGCCTCTTCAATGCAGGTAAACTTCCACAGTTGCTTCAGATCGTCTTTGAGCAGGTAGACCGTAAGGAGGCTGCGGTTTGCCTCCAACAGTTCCTGGAGGCGAAGCATGTCGTCGCCCTTGACGTTCTCGCTGTTTCGTAGCAGCAACCACCGCGATGTTTTGACTACCTTCCGTGCCTTCTTGTCTTCCTTCAGGCGGTTTGCCTCATCGACTCGCACCCTGTCGATCACTTCCCTGCCATACTTCGCCACCACATGGAACAGGTCGTAGACTATGTCTGCCTGGGGCGAGTGCTGCTTGATTTCCTCCTCATATGATGCGTTCATATCCATCACGACCGCTTTGAGCCGTTTACAGCCATGTGGGCCAAGCTGCGTGAAGAAAGGACGGATACTCTCGCGACTCCTGCCTTTGCCGATCCATAAGACTTCCTTACGGTATGGCTCGATGATAACCGTCGCATAGCGGTGCCCCTTGTGAAGGGCGAACTCATCCATCCCGAGAACTTCGATGTTTGAGAGGTCGACGGTGCCGACCCGCTCTGTGAGTGAGCGCTTGTCGATTTCCTTCACCTGGTCCCAAGAAAGCCCCAGATACTGCGCCACGTGCTTCACAGACACGACACCACACAGTCGCGCTACGCTCTCTGCAAGCCTGCGCGTCACGCGGGCGTATTTCGCCAGCCATGACAGACGCTCCAGCGTTGGCCCACACTGAGGGCACAGCAGCCTGCGGCGGTGAACGATCAGATAAGTCTGAGCATCGAGAATCGGCAAATCTCGAATTACGCGCTTGGTCGTTTCATGGACGCTTGTGCAACGCCCGCCGCACGAGCCACACACCATCTCATCCTGGGACAGGGCAATCAGTTCTACCTCGATCCGTTTGGCATCACCTGTGACGATAGTGCGTGTCCCAGCAACACGATATCCTTCCCACCCTCCCGCAATTGCGATAACATCGGAATACGACAACGGCAGCCTCCTGCGATCTTTTTTGGTTGGGGAACCATCAAGATACCGCAGTGCTGCCGTTGTTGTTTATTAATCTTCCCCGGAATTCCCTGAAGAACCTTTTTTAATTACCCTGACTTGCAGCAGTTACCGCCCCCACTCTGCCGGACGGCCTGTTTCGGCTGCTCGACGGCTCATTCGCTGCAGTAGGAACAGCCCTTACAACCTCATCGAGACCCGTTTCCGCTGCCCAACGGTTCGCTCTTCCCGATCACAGCCACTCCCCCACCCCTCATCGTCCTGAGTTGTTTTCAGCCGTATTAACGGTTCCTGGATGGAGCGCGCCCGTGCATAAAAAAGGGCGGTTCCCCTACGGAAACCGCCCTCAATCAACACAAACACAGCCTTCTGAGATTTAGTCTGCCTTGGTGATCACCACTTTCAGAGCCGCTGCAACCTCCGGGTGTACCTTGACAGAAGCGGTGTACTCACCGACATGTTTGATCGGCTCTGCAAGAACGATCTTCTTCCGATCGATCTCAACACCTTGGGCTTTCAGGTGCTCGGCCAACTCCATGTTGGTGACGGCCCCGAACAGCTTCCCTTCCTCGCCTGCCTGGTGAGTGATTGCAATGGTCAGTCCCTCGATCTTGGCAGCAAGCCCCTTTGCCTGCTCGAGAACCTTATTGCGCTTATACTCGAGCTGACGCTTGGCGTGCTCAAGGGCCTTGGCATTCTTCTCGGTGGCTTCGGTCGCATACCCCCGCGGCAGGAGGTAGTTGCGGGCATAGCCCGGCGCGACCTTCACGATGTCGCCGATGTGACCGAGGTTTTCCAGATTTTCTTTGAGAATTACTTTCATTGTTGTTTCCTCCCAGCCTGAATGTTACAGGTTTTCATGAATTCGCGGCCTGCGGAAGTTCGCCCAGAGGTCAAAAAGGCCAAGAAGCGCTACCGCCAGAACCAGATACGCCTGCAGCAGGAGCAGGACATAGAAAAAAATCTTGAAGAACGCCGGCACTCTGTAGCTCGCAAAAAAATGGGCAACCACGGCGAGCCCCTGCAAAAAATAAAGAAAACCGGCAACGACCACTACATTGAAAGCTACCGTCTGAACGACGCCATTGTCGATCAGGAGGGCAAAACCGGCGGCAATCAATCCCCACACCAGATGCTCGGGATTTTTGAAGCTGCTGAACGGGGTGACTGGAAGTTTGACCGTCAGCCCTTCCCGGAACCGGCGAAGTATGAGTAGATTGATCCCGGCCACTGCTGCGAGACTAACCAGGAGCATTGCCGGATATATCTGCCCAAAGATGTCGCCAACCTGTCGTAGGCCTTCTTTAAGGAACTGGAGATCTTCACCCGACGCGCCCTTTGCCTTGTAAAGAGCAAGGGTCTGTTCCAGATTTGTCTTGATCGCTATAGTCACCTGATGGTGAAGATCTATTCCGGCCGCAATTCCATAGCCGGCAACAGAAATAGTGGCGACCAGTGCCACCGTCAGTACCGCTGAGGCAAGTGCGCGACTGACACTGTGCCCCCGCGCCAGAAAGTGGGGCAAAGCAACCGAAAAGAGCCCTGCCTGAAGCAGATACAGGACAGCTACCGGCATGCCGCCAACCAGAATGAGAATCAGAGCTATTGCGGAAATTGCAATAGCTCCGACCATCCAGCGCCCCGACTTCAGTTGATAATAGAGAACGGGAAGGGGAGCCACAACTCCCGCTATCATTCCCAGCAGAGGGACCTGCAGGTAGGCGATGAAAATAACTACCGACAGGCACACACCCTTGACGATATCGAGGATGATACCCCGGTCGCCAGTTACCATTGAGCGTTCCGCCGCTTACGCGACAACGTGCGTGGAGGCAATCGGAATCAGGGCAATGTTGCGCGCCCGCTTGATCGCTTCGGTAATCTCACGCTGGTGCTTGGAGCAGTTACCGGAAATCCGGCGAGGGACGATCTTGCCCCGCTCGGTAATGAAGGAGCGGAGGACGCGAGGGTCTTTGTAGTCAATGACGAGATCCTTGTCCGCGCAGAAGCGGCAAACTTTCCGGCGCTGGAAGGGTCTTCTCTTGCGCGGGCCGTTGCCGCGGTACTGGGGCCGTTCGGGCCGCTCGGATCTTTCAGTTCTTTCGGGTCTTACAGTAGTTTCTTCGCTCATCTATCCTGAACCTCCGATCTCTTATTCAGCGGCTTCGGCGGCCGGCGCCGTTTCAACAGGAGCAACCTTCGCTGCGGGTGCTGCGGTTTCCTTCTCGATCTTCACGCTCTGGTAGCGCAGGACCTTGTCATCAAGGCGCAGACGCCGCTCCAGTTCTGCGATCAGAGCAGCGTCACCGTCGAAGCGGACGTAGTAGTACCGGCCCCGCGCACTCTTGTTGATCGGGTATGCGAGTTTCCTCACCCCCCAGTCCTCCAGCCGATGGAGATCGCCCTTCATCGTGGCAATGATGTCCGTCACCTTGGCATTGAGCCCCTTGAGCTCATCGTCGCCAAGGTCCGGCTGGACGATCACTACCGTCTCATACTTCCGTACCATGTGTATTTCCTCCTCGCGGATTATTAGCCCCGGTCCGACCCGGAGCAAGGAGCGTGCGGCCTAAGGCCGCTGCAAAAAAAGAAATTTACTACAGCTTACCCGGCTATTCAAGAATTTTATCGTGATATGCGCCCAAGCGGCCAATCGACTTACTATCTACACGTTGAACCGGAAGTGCATGACGTCGCCATCCTGAACAACGTACTCTTTCCCTTCGAGGCGCATGAGCCCTTTTTCCTTGGCTCCCGTCTCGCCGCCTGCAGCCACAAAGTCACGGTAGGCGATTACTTCGGCGCGAATAAACCCCTTCTCGAAATCCGAGTGGATGACTCCAGCTGCCTGGGGCGCCTTGGTGCCGGCCGGGATGGTCCAGGCACGGACCTCTTTCTTGCCAGCAGTGAAATAGGTAATGAGCCCGAGGAGATCGTATCCCATCCGGATCAGGCGGTCGAGCCCCGACTCGGCGAGCCCCATTTCGGCAAGAAACACCTTCTTTTCGTCTCCGTCGAGTTCGGCTATCTCGGACTCGATCCGACCACAGATAACAACGACCCGGGCACCTTCACTCTCGGCCAGGTCCCGCACTTTGGCGACAAAGGGGTGCGCCCCCTCCAGGTCGTCCTCGGCGACGTTGGCGACGTAGAGGACCGGCTTATCGGTCAGCAGATGCAGATCGCGCATCCAGAGGCGCTCATCGTCACCCACCTCAACGTGCCGCCCGGGAGTGCCTTTCTCCAGCGCCCCCTTGACGCGGGCGTAAAACTCGCTTTCATCCTTGAGCTTCCGGTCACCGCCCTTGGCCTGCTTCTCGACGCGCTGGAATTTTTTCTCCACGCTGTCCAGATCAGCCAGAGCCAGTTCGGTCTGAATCACCTCGATATCACGGATCGGATCAACACTCCCGCTCACATGCACCACATTCTCGTCATCAAAACAGCGGACCACATGGACAATGGCATCCACCGAACGGATGTGCCCGAGGAACTGGTTGCCGAGCCCCTCCCCTTGGCTTGCTCCCTTGACCAGTCCCGCAATATCGACGAACTCGATGGTGGTGGGGAGTATCCGCTCTGGATTGACGATTTCAGCCAATCGCTCCAGCCGCTCGTCGGGAACCTGAACGATGCCGACGTTGGGGTCGATGGTGCAGAAGGGATAATTTGCCGACTCGGCCCCAGCAGAGGTCAGTGCATTAAAGATGGTAGACTTTCCCACGTTGGGAAGTCCGACGATACCGCAGTTAAAACCCATGGTGCATTCTTCTTTCGCGTTGGAATGACAGCAGGAGGGAGATCAGGCTGCCGGTAGAAAATCCTTGTTGTTATAAAGGCTCATGGTCCGCGGGAGTCCGTTCCTTACGAGTTCCCCGAGAAGATCAACCACACCGTCCAGGAGCGCAGGAAGACCGGCCATTTCTGCAGAAGAAAAATTGGCGAGGACATAATCGGCGGCATCGCCGCGCAAGGGCCTCCCCACACCGATTCTGATCCGCACGAAACCGCCGCCACCCAACTCCTGCATAAGGGAACGGAGACCGTTATGCCCACCATGCCCTCCCCCCTCCTTGAGCTTTACTCGGCCAAAGGGGATGTCGAGGTCGTCATGGATCACGATCAGGTCGGAAAGGGTCAGCTTGTGGAAGCGGAGTGCCTCGGCCGCGGATCTCCCGGAGAGATTCATGAAGGTCTGTGGCTTGAGCAGCAGCAGGCGATCACCATGCCAGCTTCCCTCACCATACAGCCCGGAGAAGCTCTTCTTGGCGACCGAAGTCCCCATAACGCGGGAAAGGTGGTCTAAAACCATGAAACCCGCGTTATGGCGGGTCCATTGGTACTTCGGGCCGGGATTTCCCAGCCCGATTATAAGTCTTGTAGCCATTAGTGCACTATGCGGCGAGGAGGTTACCCCTCCTCGACAGTTACCTCTTCCTTGGTCTTGCCATGGACGCTAACGATGGTAGCCTTCGGATCGTCGAGGGCTTTGACGCCGGCAGCAAGAACCAGTTCGCCCACGTGGATGGCATGGCCGATGGCCAGATTGGTCACGTCCACCTCAACGTGCTCGGGGATCTGTGAGGGGAGGCACTCCAGGTCCAGCGAATGCATGACCAGCTCGAGCATGCCCCCCTCCTTGGCACCCAGAGCAGTACCGATGAGCGCTACCGGAACGTGAACCCGAACCTTCTCATCCATGTTGATCTTGTGGAAGTCCACCGAAATAAAGGTTCCCTTGAGGGGAGCCTTCTGAAGATCGGCAACGATAACCGTGTTCCCATTGAGGCTTCCTCCCCCCTGGAGAGAGATCAGGTTGTTGCGGCCCCCCTCACCAACGATGGCGGCGGCCAGTTCCTTGGCATCCACGGACACGGCAACCGGCTCGATACCCTTGCCATACACAACACCGGGAACGCGCCCGACAGCCCGAAGTTTCCGGGAAACGCCTTTACCGGCCTTTTCCCTCTGCTCTATGCTTATGGTTTTCTGTTGCATGATTTCCTCCGCTACCAGCGATTCAGATTCTATTCCACTGCGGACAGAGCCGCACGAAATCAAACGAAGAGTGAACTTACCGACTCGTCAGAATGGATACGACGAATGGCCTCGGCAAGGAGGTCCGCAACGGTCAGCACTTTAATCTTATTGGTTCTCTCGGCCTTGTCCCCAAGAGGCACGGTATCGGTAATAACGACCGCCTCGATGTCGGAACCATTGATCCGATCAATGGCAGGCCCCGAGAGAACCCCATGGGTGGCACAGGCATAGATAGCTTTCGCCCCATGTTCTTTCAGCGCCTTGGCAGCCTGGGTAAGGGTGCCGGCTGTGTCAATCATGTCGTCAAGTATAATGGCAGTCTTGTCCTTCACATCGCCAATCAGGTGCATGACTTCGGCCACGTTGGGGCCGGTACGGCGCTTGTCGATAACCGCCAGGGTACAACCCAAGCGCTTGGCAAAGGCCCTGGCCCGCTCGGTGCCGCCGGCATCGGGAGAAACCATGACAATGCCATTCTCGGGAAAACGCTGCTTGAGATTCTCCAGGATTACCGGCGCGGCATAGAGGTTGTCGACCGGGATATTAAAGAATCCTTGAATTTGACCGGCATGAAGGTCGACCGTCACCACCCGATCAGCGCCGGAGGTCGTAACAAGGTCGGCTACGAGCTTCGAGGTGATGGGGGTCCGGGGGGCAGCCTTGCGATCCTGACGTGCATAGCCGTAGTAGGGGATAACCGCAGTGATGGTGGCCGCCGACGCTCGCTTCAGGGCGTCATTCATAATGAGCAGCTCCATCAAATTATTGTTGGTTGGCGCACAGGTGGACTGAACCACGTAGATATCACGTCCGCGCACGTTTTCGGCAATCTCAACCATGATCTCGCCATCGGAGAAATTCTTGACATTGGCCTTCCCGAGGGGGAGACCAAGATTTTCGCAGATCTTCTCCGCAAGCTGCCGATTGGAATTGCCGCTGAACACCTTGATCTTGTCGTTCATACGCTGCCTTGCCCGCAAATTTATTTTCCTGCGGCGACCCGCAGATGATACTGGAATAAGTGGCTGGGGTGCAAGGATTCGAACCTTGGAATGCCGGAATCAAAATCCGGTGCCTTACCGCTTGGCTACACCCCAGTGTGGTATTGTACTGCCTGGCAACGGCCAATCACACCAAAGCCCTGACTGCCACTACGAACCAGTCGGATGAATTGGTAATGGACTGGGCCGCGCCACGTGCCTCCTCCTCGGAAGCGAAAAGTCCGAAAACCGTGGGACCACTGCCGGACATAAGTGCCCCAGCAGCCCCTGCGGCGACCAGTCGCTCCTTGATTTCACCGATTACCGGATACCGCTCGATGGTCACCAATTCGAGATCATTGGCGAGGACGGCACAGACATCCGCTACATCCTTAAAGAAGCGAGGAATAGTATCGCCATTCCACTCACCTGTCAACCGTAAACTTTGGTACACCCAGGCAGTCGACACCGGAATATTGGGGTTAACGATCACAAGCCAGAGGGGTGGGACGGCGTCTATTGCCGTGAGTACTTCCCCAATCCCCTCGGCCAAGGCCGTCTTGCCGAAGACGAAGAACGGCACGTCGGCACCCAGCGTCACGCCGACCTCCATGAGCCGCTCGATGGAGAGGCCGAGTCCCAGAAGTTCGTTCACCCCCAGAAGAACCGTGGCCGCGTCGCTGCTCCCGCCGCCAAGCCCGGCAGCAACGGGGATGTTCTTGGTAATGGCGATATCGATCCCCGTTTCCAGCCCGGAGAGAGCCAGAAGCGCGTTGGCGGCCCGCCAAGCGATGTTTTCCGGACCGTCGGGTACCCCTTCGCGGCCACAGGTGACCCGGACACCGGAAGTGTCGGACAAAGTAATCGTAATCTCGTCGCAGAGATCGATCCGCTGCATGATCATCCGGAGGTCGTGGTAGCCGTCAGGCCGACGGCGGAGCACGTCGAGCCGGTAGTTGACCTTGGCGGGGGCCTTGAGCGTCAGGGATTTCATGGGGGCATCACTTTCTGTGAAAGGGTGGAAAGGTATCTTTCTAAACCAAAACTGCGCGACAAATCAAGGCATATCTCTTCACTTCACTGGCACGTCGGAGAGCTTCACAAACCGGAATCCCCTTTTTCGGAGCTCGGGTATGGCTGCCATGACCCCGGCGGCGGTGCCCGACTCGGGATGATTCATATGGAGGAGGGCGATATCGCCCGGTCGGGCCTTCAGGAGGGCAGCGCGCACCTGCTGGGAAGAAAAGGTCGCCCCCGCGTCGCCGAGAAGGGAATAGCCGGCCACCCGCTCTCCCAGGGCCGCGGCAATCTCTACCGCCACCTCGTCGTAGTAGGCGGTGCCCGAGCGGTAGAAGGCGGGGCGCTTGCCCGTGGTCTCCTCGATCCGCCGGGCGTTCAGTTCGATCTCGTCCACCACGTCGCCCACGGTGCGGGTTCCCGCAATGCCGTATGCCTTTTGCCCCGCAACCGACGCGGGACGGTGCCGATAACCGTGGTTGGCGATCTCGAACAGGGGATTTGCCACCAGGCGCCGGAACAGCACCGGATTCGCGTCGATCCAGAGGCCACTCACAAAGAGGGTGGCAGGAATTCTCTCCCGCTCCAGAAAATCGATGAGGGGTGCGTCGAACCCCTTGCCCCGTGGACTGCCGCAGGCGTCGAAGGTCAAGGCAATGCTCTTGTCGCCCCCCGCCAGGCGAGTTTTGACCCCCGTTACCGTTTCGCCCCACTCCTTCGGTGTCCGGCCGTCGAAGCGGGTGACAAGGCCTTCACGCAGGGATGCGTACCCGTTGCCGGCAGATTCGTGGAGCGGGGCAGACACCTCTGCTGAACCGGCACCAGCACCGAGCATTAGAGCGGCTGCCACCCAAAAAAACAGAAGCTTCATAGCATCTCCCGTATGCGATTTTTCGGCAATCCTAGCCCCAACCGCAGCAACTGTGAAGAAAAAAGCGGGCCGCTCCCGAAAAGGACGACCCGCTACAGTAACCCGTCTGCAGGAGATTATTATTTTTTCGTAATGACGAGCCCTTCTCCGCCATGGGAGAGGTCGGCCCGGATGGTGTCCCCCTCCCGGAACTTCCCTTCGAGGAGCATGAGGGCCAGGGGGTCCTGAACCTTGCGCTGGATCGCCCGCTTGAGGGGCCGTGCTCCGTAGGCTGGATCGTACCCCTCCTGGGCCAGGTATTCCCGTGCCTTGTCGGTGATCTCCAGGGTGATGTGCCGCTCGGCGAGGCGCTTCTTCAGCCCTTGGATCTGGATGTCGATGATCTGCTTGATCCGCTCGAGCGGCAGCGCGTGGTAGATGACCACCTCGTCGATCCGGTTCAGGAACTCGGGTTTGAAGCTCTCCCGCAGGGTCTCGGTCACCATCTGCTTCATGCGGGTGTAGTCGCTGGCGCCATACTGCTGGATCCACTGGGAGCCCAGGTTGCTCGTCATGATGATGACCGTATTGCGGAAATCCACTGTCCGCCCCTGGCCGTCGGTGAGCCGGCCGTCATCGAGCACCTGGAGGAGGACGTTGAACACCTCGGCATGGGCCTTCTCGATTTCGTCGAAAAGGACGATGGAGTAGGGGCGGCGCTTGACCGCTTCCGTGAGCTGCCCCCCCTCCTCGTAGCCGACGTAGCCGGGGGGCGCACCGATGAGCCGGGCCACGGTGTGTTTTTCCTGGTACTCGCTCATGTCGATCCGGACAATGGCCTGGTCGTCGTTGAAGAGGAACTCGGCCAGGGCCTTGGCGGTTTCGGTCTTCCCGACCCCGGTGGGGCCCAGGAAGAGGAAGGAGCCGATGGGGCGGTTGGGGTCCGAGAGCCCCGACCGGGCGCGGCGGATGGCGTTGGCCACCAGCAGCAGGGCGTCGTTCTGGCCCACCACGCGGGTCTTGAGCCGCTCCTCCATGTGCACGAGCTTGTCCGCCTCCCCCTCCATCATGCGTGAGACCGGAACACCAGTCCAGCGGGAGACGATTTCAGCCACCAGTTCGCCATCAACCTCTTCGGGGAGCATCTTCCCTTCCTTCTGGAGCGCCTCCAGTTGCTGCTTCTTCTCCTCCATTTCCTTCTCGATGGCAGGAATCTCTCCATAGCGGATCTCCGCGGTACGGGCCAGGTTCCCCTCCCGCTCGGCCTTCTTCGCCTGCTCTTTCCTCTCCTCAAGCTGCTGCTTCAGTTCGCTGAGTCCCTTGATAATTTCCTTCTCCTGCCGCCAGTGGGCCTTCAGCTCCGCCGCTTGGGCCTGGAGCCCGTTCAGCTCGTCAGTCAGCTTCTGGAGACGCTCCAGGGCGTGGGGGTCCTGCTCCCGCAAAAGCGCCTGCTTCTCGATCTCCAGTTGGATGATCTTCCGCTCCACCTCGTCGATCTCGGTTGGCATGGAGTCAATCTCGATCCTCAGGCGCGAGGCGGCCTCGTCGATGAGGTCGATGGCCTTGTCGGGGAGGAAGCGGTCGGTGATGTAGCGGTCCGAAAGCGTGGCGGCGGCGATGATGGCGCTGTCCTTGATCCGGATGCCGTGGTAGGTCTCGTACTTCTCCTTGAGCCCCCGGAGGATGGCAATGGTGTCCTCCACGCTCGGCTCGCCGGTGTAGACCTGCTGGAAGCGCCGCTCCAGGGCCGCGTCCTTCTCGATGTACTTGCGGTACTCGTTGAGGGTGGTGGCGCCGATGCAGTGGAGCTCCCCCCGGGCCAAGGCCGGCTTGAGCATGTTGGAGGCGTCCATGGCCCCCTCGGCGGCTCCGGCCCCCACCAGGGTGTGGAGCTCGTCAATGAAGAGGATCACCTTTCCCTCGGACTTGGCCACCTCCTTGATAACCGCCTTGAGCCGCTCCTCGAACTCCCCCCGATACTTGGCGCCGGCGATGAGGGCCCCCATGTCGAGGGCCACGAGGCGCTTATCCTTCAGGGATTCCGGCACGTCCCCCGAGACAATCCGCTGGGCGAGCCCCTCCACGATGGCGGTCTTCCCCACCCCCGGCTCACCGATGAGGACCGGGTTGTTCTTGGTGCGCCGGGACAGGACCTGCAGCACCCGCCGGATTTCATCATCCCGGCCGATAACCGGGTCAAGCTTCCCCTGGCGGGCCAGGTCGGTCAGGTCCCGGGCGTACTTGGTCAGAGCCTGGTACTTGTCCTCGGGGCTCTGATCGGTGACCCGCTCGCCGCCGCGGATCTCCACGAGCGCCGCCAGCACGTTCTCGCGGGTGGCGCCGCCATCGAGAAGCGCCCGAGTTGCCGCGCACTGTTTGTCGGCGAAGAAGCCGAGGAGAAGGTGCTCGGTGGAGACGAACTCGTCCTTCATGGCATCGGCTTCCCGCTGGGCCCCGTCGAGAATCCGGTTCAGAGAGGGCGAGAGGTAGGCCTGGGCCGTGGCGCCGCTCACCTGGGGGAGCTTTTTAAGGAGCGCGTCAACGGAGCTCCGCAGGGAGGCAGGCGCGGCTCCCACCTTCTGGAGGATCGGGGCCACAAGCCCCCCTTCCTGCTCGAGGAGCGCTGCGAGGAGATGTTCCGGTTCGATGGTGCCGTTTCCCTGCCGCGCGGCGAGCTGCTGGGCGCCGGCCAGGGCCTCCTGGGTCTTTATGGTCATTTTTTCGGGTCGAATCATGGGGCGCTCTCCTTTCCTAGTACAGGAAAAACATAGGCACGCCCCGGGGGGAAGTCAAGGAAGGGGAAACATGAATTGTGGGGGGATCAGGGGGAGGAAAGGAGATCCAGCTCCATCTGCTTCCAGTTCTCCCGCTTGATCTTCGGGCCGGGATAGTAGCGGGGGCAGGAGGAGATGACGACCGTGGCCGCCTGCTTGCACTGGCGACGGCAGGAGAGGCAGAGCTTGTTGACGTCGGGATTCCGCTTCATGGGCACCTTCATAGAGATGTGCGAATGATATCTCCGCTGCCTCAATAGTAGCAGAAAGTGGGGACAAAAGAAAAGGCGGCGTTTCCGCCGCCCATTCCCTCTGAATCATGCGATCTTGCGGGTCCAGCCGAAGGTGTCGGGAACCTTGCCGGTCTGAATGCCGGTCAGAGTATCGTAGAGCTGCTGGGTAATCGGCCCCACGCCGCCATTGCCGACCGTACAGACTTCGTCCTTGTACGCAAGAACGCCGACCGGGCTGATGACTGCAGCAGTGCCGCTGCCGAAAGCCTCGGTCACCTTGCCGGCACGAATGTCCGCCATGAGCTCATTCACGTCGATGAGGCGCTCCTCGATGGTGTAGCCGAGGCTCGCAGCCAGCTTCAGGGTGGAGTCGCGGGTGACGCCGTTCAGGATCGTGCCGGTGAGAGAAGCGGTGACAATGGTCTTCCCATAGGCGAAGAGCATATTCATGGCCCCCACTTCCTCAATATAGCGACGGTGGACCCCGTCGAGCCAGAGGACCTGGTCATACCCCTTTTTCTTCGCCTCAAGGCCGGCCTTGAGGGAGCAGGCGTAATTGCCGCCGGTCTTGGCCTCCCCGGTGCCGCCGGGGACGGAGCGGACGTACTGGTCCTCCACCATGATCTTGATGGGGTTGAACCCCGCGGAGTAATACGCACCAACAGGAGAGAGGATCACGTAGAAGTAGTAGTGATCAGCGGGCTTCACCCCCAGGACCGGGTCCACGCCGATCATGGTGGGACGGATGTAGAGGGAGGTCCCTTCCGACGAGGGAATCCAGTCGCGCTCCAACGCCACGAGCTTCTCGATGCCGTCAAGGAAAAGCTCCTCCGGCACCTCTGGCATGCAGAGGCGATCGGCTGAGTGGTTGAAACGTCGAGCGTTCATCTCGGGGCGGAAGAGGGTGATGGTGCCGTCGGCCCACTTGTAGGCCTTGAGCCCCTCGAAGATCTCCTGGGCATAGTGAAGAACAGAGCAGGCCGGATCGAGGACGAAGGGGGCATAGGGCTCAATCCGGGCATCGACCCACCCCTGGCCGATTTTCCACTCGACCATAAACATCCGGTCGGTAAAGAGCTTGCCGAAACCGAGCTGGGATTCGTCGGTGTACTTGGGCTTTTTCCGGCCCTCCGGGAGCGGCGCGATTCTGATCTCCATCTGCTGAAACCTCCATTGATTCGGCGCGGAGCGTCGTAATATGAAACTCTTTACGGTTTATCACATGAATACCACAGGGGGCAAGGGGTTTCCCCCGGCAATCCGGACGCTCCCCCGTCCCCGACATCCCTCCCCCTGGCCCGGCAGGCGCTGCTCTGCACAAAAGAAACTAATTACGACAACCCCTTGATTTTTCTTTTTTCCCTTGTTAAGTTATTAGCACTCAGACAAACCGAGTGCTAACCCAGTAACAAACCTTTGCGACAGGAGGACCCGATTCATGACCATGAATCTCCCCGTTGTTGCCGACAGCTTCACCCTCTACCTGGCGGAAATCAGGAAGTTCCCCGTCCTCACCCCCGAGGAGGAACACCTGTACGCCGTAAAGTTCTATGAAGAGAAGGACCTGGAGGCGGCCCACCGCCTCATCACCGCCAACCTCCGATTTGTGGTGAAGGTCGCTGCCGAGTACAAATCCTACGGCATGAAGATGCTCGACCTGATCCAGGAGGGGAACATCGGCCTCATGATGGCGGTCCGCAAATTCGACCCCCACAAGGGGATCCGTCTCATCTCCTACGCGGTCTGGTGGATCAGGGCCTACATCCAGAATTACATCATCTCTGCCTGGAGCCTTCTCAAGATCGGCACCACCCAGGCCCAGAAGAAACTCTTCTTCAAGCTGAACCAGGCCAAGAATGCCATCCGGCGGCTGACCGGGGGTGACGACACGGAAGCCACCGCCCTCTCCCTCCACGTGAAAGAGTCGGAAGTGATCGAAATGGACCAGCGGATGCGGGGCGACTACTCTCTGGACGCTGAACTGGTGGACGGGGAAGGGCTCACCATGCTGGATACCCTTGTGGACGAGCGCCAGAACCAGGAGGAAGCCTTGGCAGAGCAGCAGGAGGCGTCACGCCTCCACGGCCAGGTGACCCAGGCACTGGAACGGCTCAACGAAAAGGAGCGCTACGTAGTCGAGAATCGGGTAACGGCAGACGAACCACTTACCCTCCAGGAGATCGCCGACCATTTCGCAATCTCCCGCGAGCGGGTCCGTCAGATTGAGGAAGGGGCACTGAAAAAGATAAAGGCCTATCTGACGCCAATAACTGTCTAGCCCCCCAAACCATTTTCTCATTGATACATCCAGACCCCGCCTTGACGAGACGGGGTTTTTTTATTATTACTGTCAAGAAATACTCATCACCAACGGGGAGAATACCCACATGTTAACCGCTGAACAATCTGAGCGATACGCCCGGCACCTCATTCTGGAAAACGTTGGCGAGGTGGGGCAGGAACGGCTCCTGGCAGGACGGGTCATGGTGATCGGTGCCGGTGGCCTCGGCTCCCCCGTTGCCCTCTACCTGGCGGCCGCGGGTGTCGGCACCATCGGCATTGCCGATTCAGACAGGGTGGAGCTCTCGAACCTCCAGCGACAGATAGCCCATCACACCGCCGACCTGGGGCGTCCCAAGGTCGTTTCGGCAAGGGAAAAAATGGCCGCCATGAACCCCGACGTAACCGTCATCCCCTTCGAAACGAGGGTCGAGGCATCGAACATCGCAGAAATCATCGCCGACTTCGATTTCGTCATCGACGCCACCGACAATTTCGCCGCAAAGTTCCTCATCAACGACGCCTGCGTCGCCGCCGGCAAGCCTTTCTCCCACGGCGGCATTCTCCGCTTCAACGGGCAGACCATGACCGTCCTGCCGGGGGAATCCCCCTGCTACCGCTGCATCTTTCCCGAACCTCCGGAAAGCGACGAGGTGGCCACCGCCTGTTCACGGGCCGGCGTCATCGGGGTCCTTCCCGGCGTCATCGGCACCATCCAGGCCACCGAAGCGATCAAGTATCTCATGGGCATCGGCGAACTCCTTACGGGGCGCCTTCTCACCTACAGCGCCCTGGCGCTGAAATTCCGCGAAGTTCCCATCAAGAAGAAACTAACGTGCCCCGCCTGCGGTTAGGCCGCAGGCGAAAATACCCCACCGCCCCTCAAAACCTCCGAGCCTGTGGCAAACTGGTACCTACACGGCTTGCTCACCCATCTCGCGGGCATATTTCTAGCGAATTCGGCTAGTTGCCCACGCAAGAAAAACAACACCAAACAAGACATAAATACCGCGATTTTATTTCTTGACAATAACGATAAAATACTCAAAAATCAGATCACACAATTTAACACCAGGAAACTAAAGAGCCCCACGACGGTCCTGGAGCACGGCAATGGTGGTAGACAATACAAAACTCCAGAAACTCCTGACAGACCCTCCCATGCCTGTCACTTCACGGGATCTGCGCCGGGACGGAAACGTATTCCACGTGGGAGGCGAGCTCCCCCCCCGGGAAACCCTGGAAACCCTCTTCGACAGCTACTGCCTTGCCCCCGCCGAACTGTTTCACCTCAGCTTCGGCGCGCCGGACACCTTCTCGAACGGGGAGACCCTGGCGCGCCTCATCAAGAAAAATTTCAACACCCACATCCTGGGAACGATGGATTTCCCGGTGTCACCGGCTCTTCTGGAGCGGGCGTACGCCGCCGGCGTCGACATCATTCATATCCCCTTCACCGCTTTCGAGCGCTCCGACCAAGAGAGCCGTCTTGCCTCGCTCCAGTGCGCCCAGACGGTCTTCCCCCGCTGGGCGGTGGCATCGTCCCTCGTCCTGGGGGAAGCCCCTCTCGAAACTCTCCTTGCGGGAATCGATAATCTCCTCTCCCACGGCATCGTTCCGCTGCTGCAATTCCCCGCACCGGCAAGCCGCTGCGGGATTGAAGAGGCGGCAGCAGCATACGCTCACCTGGCAACGGCGTGGCGGACATCCAAAGCAACCATGGCCCCGCTCCTGCCGCTGATCGCCCTCGCCACCCCCCTCGTTCCGCAGACACAGGGGGGAACCCTGCGGGGCTTCATGAACCGGCTCCGGGACCGGCGGCTCTTGGCTGTCTCTGACCTGCGCCGGGCTCTGCGGGTGCGGCAGGTGGAAGAGTCATTCGAATCGGCGGGGCTCTGATTATGGAACGGGAACTCTTCGACAAACCGCTGAAGATCGACACCAGACCTCTCTGGCTGATCCTCATCGACCGCTCAGCACGCTACCAGGTCTTCGCCGGGCTGATCATCGCCTGCGCTATTCTTTTCAGGCTCACACCTCCGGAGGGGCTTTCAGCGGCAGGGTACCATGCCCTCATCGTCTTCGGAGCAACCATCTTCCTCTGGATATCGGGACTGCTCCCCATCGCCGTGACGGCGCTCTTTTCCATGGCCTTGCTGCCGCTCCTCGGCATCATGGAAGCGAAGAAGACCTATGCCCTCTTTGGCAACGAGGCTGTCTTCTTCATCATCGGCGCCTTTATCCTGGCGGCGGCCATGACCGGCACGGGGCTATCGGCCCGACTCGCCCGCGCCATGCTGGCCCGGTTCGGCAAGACGCCTCGCAGCCTCGCCCTGACGGTATTCCTCCTTTCGGCGATTCTCTCGTTTTGCATGAGCGAGCACGCCGTGGCGGCCATGATGTTCCCTGTGGTAGAGGAGATCGGTACGAGCCTCGGCCTTGAGCGCGGCAGAAGCCGCTACGCCAAGCTCCTTTTCATGTCCATGGCGTGGGGATGCATCATCGGAGGGATCGCCACCTTCCTCGGCGGGGCGCGTGCGCCGCTGGCAGTGGGGATGCTCCGGGAGACGAGCGGCCTCGACTACACTTTCTTCGAGTGGACCGTTGCCGCCATCATGATCGTCGCACCGCTGCTTGTCATCGGCTTTCTCCTGCTCCTCCTCTTCTTTCCCCCCGACATTGCGGGAGTCGACGAGGGGCTTCGCTTCCTGAACCGCAAACGACTCGAAACGGGAAAGATGGGATACGGCGAGATGACCGTTGCCGCAGTGATGGTCGTAACCATCGCCTGCTGGATGGCCTTGGGCAAAGAGCTGGGCCTGGCAAACATCGCAATCCTGGCCATGGTCGCCCTCTTTGTCTTCCGGGTGGTCTCCTGGCAGACAATCGAAGAGTACGTCAACTGGGGAATCATCCTCATGTACGGCGGTTCCATCGCACTGGCCACCGCCCTTGAAAAGACCGGCGCCGCCCTCTGGATTGTCGAGCGGGGGCTCGGGGCCTTCTCACCGTCGCCGCTCATGGTGATTGCCGTCATCTCGCTGGTGTCGATCCTGCTGACCGAGTGCATCAGCCACGCTGCCGTGGTCGCCATCCTCATGCCGATCGGCATGTCCCTGGCAAAAAGCCTCGGCATGGATCTCAAGGTGATGACGCTCGCCATTGCGCTTCCTGCAGGTCTCGCCTACTGCCTCCCCATGGGGACGCCGGCCACGGCCATCGCCTACGCCTCGGGATACCTGCGAAGCAAGGACATCATCATCCCGGGTGCCTTGGTGATGGCCATTTCCTGGCTCCTCTTCATGGCTGCGGCAATCTTCATCTGGCCCCTGATTGGCCTGAACATCTGAACACCCTTTGCCCGGAGCGCTCACGCACTACGGACACGACCCAAAGGATCCAACATGACTGCAACCATTCAGAAAACAATCCCCCAACTTCCCCAGGACGCCACTCCACAGGACATCCTCAGGGCCGGAGTGTCGGCGACCGAGGGTTCTGTCAAGCTCGCCTGCTCCTTCTCTGTGGAGGACGTCATCATCATCGACATGGCAAAGGAACTGGGGTGCCCGATTGGGATATTCGCCCTCGACACGGGGCGCCTCCACGAGGAGACCTACGAGGTGGCAGACGCCATCACGGAGCGCTACCGGATCCCGATAGACTGGTATTTCCCGCGGCACGAGACGGTGGAAAAGCTCGAACGCGACAAGGGGCTTTTCTCTTTCCGTGAATCCCTGGATAACCGCCATGAGTGCTGCCACATCCGCAAGGTGGAGCCACTTGGCCGGGCGCTCAAGGGGCTTGCCGGCTGGATCACCGGGCTCCGCCGCGAACAGAGCGTCACGCGGACCGGCCTCGCTCCCATCGAGAGCGACGAAGCAAACGGCGGCATCCTGAAAATCAACCCGCTCCTGGAGTGGAGTGAGGAACAGGTCTGGGAGTACGCCGAAAAGCGCCGGGTACCGGTGAACCGTCTCCATAAACAGGGATACCCTTCGATCGGCTGCGCTCCCTGCACCCGCCCCGTGGCCCCGGGCGAGCATCCCCGAGCCGGACGATGGTGGTGGGAGAATCCGGAGCATAAAGAGTGCGGGTTGCACCGGCACTGATGGAAGGCACAATCGTCTACGAGGATAACGACATGAGAACCACGCTGACCCACCTGCAGCAGCTCGAAGCAGAAAGCATCCACATCATCCGAGAGGTGGTGGCCGAATTTGCCAACCCGGTGATGCTCTACTCCATCGGCAAGGATTCGGCGGTCATGCTGCACCTGGCACGCAAGGCCTTTTACCCGGCGCCGCCGCCGTTTCCCCTGCTGCACGTGGATACCACCTGGAAGTTCCGCGACATGATCCAATTCCGCGACCGGATGGCGGCCGAATGCGGCTTCGACCTGATCGTCCATGTGAACAAAGAGGGGGTGGAACAGGGGATTTCCCCATTCACCCACGGTTCAGCCCTCTACACCGATATCATGAAGACCGAGGGGTTGAAGCAGGCACTGGACAAGTACCGGTTCGACGCCGCCTTCGGTGGTGCCCGCCGTGACGAAGAAAAATCGCGGGCCAAGGAGAGGATCTTCTCCTTCCGCAGCGCCAACCACCGCTGGGATCCCAAAAACCAGCGCCCGGAACTCTGGAACCTTTACAACACCCGTATCAAGCAGGGGGAAAGCATCCGGGTCTTCCCGCTCTCCAACTGGACCGAGTTGGATGTCTGGCAGTACATCCACCTGGAGAATATCCCGATCGTCCCCCTCTACTATGCTGCGGTGCGGCCGGTGGTGGAGCGCGACGGCATGCTGATCATGGTGGACGACGAACGCCTGGAACTCAAGCCGGGCGAGACCGTGCAGCACAAGTCGGTACGCTTCCGCACCCTCGGCTGCTACCCCCTCACCGGCGCAGTGGAGTCAACGGCTGACACCCTCCCCAAGATCATCCAGGAGATGCTCCTGACCCGCACCTCCGAGCGCCAGGGGCGACTCATCGACCACGACCAAGCGGGCTCAATGGAGAAGAAGAAGCAGGAGGGGTATTTCTAATGGCACATCAATCGGAACTGATCGAAAAGGATATCCTCGCCTATCTCAAAAGCCAGGAGGAGAAATCGCTGCTCCGCTTCATCACCTGCGGCAGCGTTGATGACGGCAAGAGCACCCTCATCGGACGGCTTCTCTGGGACTCCAAGATGATTTTCGAGGACCAGTTGGCTGCTTTGGAAGCCGACAGCAAAAAGGTCGGAACTCAAGGGGGCGCTATCGACTATGCTCTGCTGCTGGACGGACTGCAGGCGGAGCGGGAGCAGGGGATCACCATCGACGTGGCCTACCGCTTCTTCTCCACCGACCGGCGCAAGTTTATCGTCGCCGACACCCCCGGCCATGAGCAGTACACCCGCAATATGGTGACCGGCGCCTCCACCGCCCAAGTGGCAGTAATCCTTGTGGACGCCCGCAAGGGGCTCCTGACCCAGACGCGGCGCCACAGCTACCTGGTCTCCCTCGTGGGAATCCGCCACATTGTCCTCGCCGTGAACAAGATGGACCTCATCGACTTCGACGAACAACGGTTCGCCACGGTCGTGGGCGACTACCAGGAGTTCGCTGCCCCCCTCGGGTTCGCCTCCATCACCGCGATCCCCATTTCGGCACTGAACGGCGACAACGTCATCGAGCCGAGCAACAGCACCCCTTGGTACCAGGGTCCTACCCTCATGAGCTACCTGGAAACCGTGCAGGTCGCCGAAGAGCGCGCGACGGAACCGTTCCGGTTTCCGGTACAGTGGGTGAACCGTCCACACCTCGATTTTCGCGGTTTTTGCGGCACCATTGCCGCAGGCACCGTCCGTCCGGGTGATGAAGTGCGAGTCGCCGCCTCTGGCCTCACCAGCCGTGTGGCGCGGATCGTCACTATGGGCGGCGACCTGCCGGAGGCGGTGGCCGGTCAGGCAGTGACTCTCACCCTCTCTGACGAAATAGATATCAGCCGAGGCGACATGCTGACAGCAACCGATATGCCGCCGCGTCTCTCTCGACACCCAGAGGCCCACATGGTCTGGCTCCATGACACTCCACTAGTGCCGGGGCAGATCTACCTCGTCAAGACTGCCAGCGCCGTGACCCCCGGCCGCGTCACCCGCGTCCAGTATGCGGTTGACGTTAACACTCTTGAACAGAGACAGGTGCCGACGCTGGCACTCAACGGCATCGGCGTGGTTCGGCTGGAACTGGACCGCGCTGTGGCCTTCGACCCCTACCGCCAGAATCGTGAAACAGGTAGTTTTATCCTTATTGACCGGTTCAGCAATGCCACCGTGGCAGCAGGCATGGTAATCGCTGCTGCCCCGCTGGAGTCACCAGATACTCAACCGGCGGAAACCAGTACCAACGAAGGTTCATGCCTCTCCAAGCGATTTATCCTGCAAGACAGTACCGTCATTGGCGCGGATATGGGGGTTGCTGACTTAACACGGGAATGGGGGCCGATTGAGCTCGAGGTCTCCGCGAGTTTCATCGATCATCTCGCCAAAGGGAACCGCGTCCTCTTCCGGCTTCGGGACGTGGGGCAACTGGAACCAGTTGCCCGGATGGCCTACGATCACAACCTTGTCTTTGAGTTCGGCCGGGACCAGGATCGAGTCAACGTGATTCTTTTCAAAAGTTGGCCTGAACCGTGCCCCAAAGATTTCGACGAGCGTGGTGGTCTTTAGATCTACAAAGGTGGTCCTATTTGTGGGACCACCTTTTATCTTCGGGATTCTTGTGCTGCCGAAATAATCCCTCCGTCACCAAGCGCAATAAAAATGGCCAGTGGTTACCGGAATCCATCGCACTAGATTGAGGGTACGGAAAGGATTGAGGGAAACGAGGCGATTGGAGGGTGGGGTAAAAGCACTAGGAACAGCAAAAGCCCCGCCCTCAGAGAAGAGAGCGGGGCTTTTGGATAAAACTCCCGGCGGCGACCTACTTTCCCACACAGCTACCCGTGCAGTATCATCGGCCCAGAGGGGCTTAACTTCCGTGTTCGGGATGGGAACGGGTGTGACCCCCTCGGCATAGCCACCGAGAAACCTTGTAAATGTATCTTTCCAATCACATGAGCGAGATGTTTAACGGGGTAAATATGGGGGGTGGGGTTACCACCCCCGTCAAATAGTTCGGGAAATAATTATGATCAAGCCTCACGGCCGATTAGTACCGGTCAGCTGAGCGCATTGCTGCGCTTACACACCCGGCCTATCAACGTTGTGGTCTACAACGGGCCTTCAGGGGATTGCTCCCAGGGATACCTAATCTTGAAGGAGGCTTCCCGCTTAGATGCTTTCAGCGGTTATCCTTTCCGTACATAGCTACCCAGCGACTGCTCCTGGCGGAACAACTGGAACACTAGAGGTACGTCCATCCCGGTCCTCTCGTACTAAGGACAGCTCTTCTCAAGTATCCTGCGCCCACGGCAGATAGGGACCAAACTGTCTCACGACGTTTTAAACCCAGCTCGCGTACCGCTTTAATTGGCGAACAGCCAAACCCTTGGGACCTACTTCAGCCCCAGGATGCGATGAGCCGACATCGAGGTGCCAAACCTCCCCGTCGATGTGAACTCTTGGGGGAGATCAGCCTGTTATCCCCGGAGTACCTTTTATCCGTTGAGCGACGGCCCTTCCATACAGAACCGCCGGATCACTATGACCTACTTTCGTACCTGCTCGACTTGTCTGTCTCGCAGTCAAGCTCCCTTATGCCTTTGCACTCTACGGCTGGTTTCCAATCAGCCTGAGGGAACCTTCGTGCGCCTCCGTTACACTTTGGGAGGCGACCGCCCCAGTCAAACTACCCACCAGACAGTGTCCCCGACCCGGATGACGGACCTAGGTTAGACACCCAAAACAACCAGGGTGGTATTTCAAGGTTGACTCCACCGAGACTGGCGTCCCAGCTTCATAGTCTCCCACCTATCCTACACAAGCTATTCCGAATGTCACTGTCAAGCTGTAGTAAAGGTTCACGGGGTCTTTCCGTCTTGCCGCGGGTACTCGGCATCTTCACCGAGAATTCAATTTCGCTGGGCCACTGGTTGAGACAGCGCGGAAATCGTTACGCCATTCGTGCAGGTCGGAACTTACCCGACAAGGAATTTCGCTACCTTAGGACCGTTATAGTTACGGCCGCCGTTTACCGGGGCTTCGGTTCAAAGCTTCGCTTGCGCTAACAAATCCCCTTAACCTTCCGGCACCGGGCAGGCGTCAGACCCTATACATCGTCTTGCGACTTAGCAGAGTCCTGTGTTTTTAGTAAACAGTCGCTACCGCCATTTCTCTGCGACCCTCTTCGGCTTCACGTGCGAATCGCTACACCTAGTGAGGGCACACCTTCTCCCGAAGTTACGGTGTCAATTTGCCGAGTTCCTTAACCAGTGTTCTCTCAAGCACCTTAGGACATTTATCCTCACCCACCTGAGTCGGTTTACGGTACGGTCACCTGCCGTCTGAAGCTTAGAGGCTTTTCTTGGAAGCATGGGATCAACGACTTTGCGGGGATACCCCCTCGTCATAACGCCTCAGCGTTGA